>JBAZYW010000071.1:0-10075 GCA_041659125.1 Gallionellaceae bacterium
GCCGAGACGATTTGCCAGCGGCGCAAAGATGCCCTGCGTTTCGCGCGCGATGATCTTCTGTTGTTCCGCGCTGGCGTTGGCAAGGCGGCGCATGGTCTGCGTGCGTTCGGCGAGCTTGATGAGCACCACGCGGATGTCTTGCACCATGGCGAGCAGCATCTTGCGCAGAATTTCGATCTGCTGGGCCTGATCGCCTTTTTTGCTGTCGGCGGAGGGGAGGTTGCTCATTTCGCTGAACTGGCGAATCTGCTCCATGCGTGAGATACCTTCCACCAGCTCTCTCACGTCGACGCCAAAATCGTGTTCAATTTTTTCTGAACTGTCTTCCAGATATTCGGGTAATGCATGCAAGACGACAGCGATGATGGATGCACAATCCATATTCATCTTGGCGAGTATTGCCGCAGCACCGAGCGCGTGTTGCAACAGCGGGGTATTCGTCAATTCGACTTTGCCCGTGTAGAACGGTTCGACCAATGCGCAAGCGCGTCGAACCGATGCCAACTCATCCGGGGAAAAATTTTTCGGCAGAGCATCCAGTAAAGTCTGAATGTTTGCGGTGTTGCCCGATGCGGGCGTAGCATGAATGGGCGTGTCCATCTTTATCCCCTCAGAGGCTGCCGTCGCGCAGACGCTTTTCCGCATCCGCCAGGGCTACCGGCTCACCGAGCAACATCAGCACATCCCCTGCGCGCAATATCATGTCGCCTGCGGGTTGGCTGCCTTCGACGTTGTGACGGCGCACGGAATTCACCTCGACGTTCAATTCGGCGAGATTGATCTCATTCAATGTCTTGCCGACAGCCGCATCTTCTTTGTCGAGCAGCAGGCTATTGAAGCGCGGCTGCTGGTTATCCGTTGCTTCGCCGACGGGTTCGGGCGAGGCGCGGAAGAAGCCGCTGAATACGCTATAGCGGCGTGCGCGTGCTTCCTGAATGCGGCGGATGACGCGGTTGAGCGGCACGCCGGAGAGCAGCAATGCTTGCGAGGCGAGCATGACACTGCCTTCCAGTACTTCGGCGACGACTTCAGCTGCGCCTGCGCGTTTGAGCACCTCCACATGGGTGTCGTCGGCGGTGCGCACTACGACGGGCAAGCCGGGGCGCGCGTGTTTGACGTGGTGCAATATCTTCAGCGCGGAAGGCGCATCGTCGTAAGTGACCACCAGTGCTTTGGCGCGCATCAATCCTGCCGCCTGTAATACTTCGCGTTTGGTGGCATCGCCATAGACGACTTTTTCTCCGGCGGAGACGGCTTCGCGCACGCAACGCGGGTCGAGTTCAAGCGCCACAAATTTGATACCTTCTTTGCTGAGAAATTTACCCAGCGCTTTGCCGCTGCGTCCGTAGCCGCATACGATAATGTGAGCGTCTGAAGCCATGCTTTGCACCGCGATATGGTGGACTTGCATGGCCTGGTTCATCCATTCCGCCGGGGATAGGCGGCGCACGATGGCTTCGGCATGCTGGATCAGGAAGGGCGCGATCAGCATGGAGATGAGCATGGCGGCGAGCACGTTTTGCATGATCTCGGGGGGGAGCAGGTGAACATTCCCGGCCAGCGTCAATAGAACAAAACCGAACTCTCCCGCTTGCGCCAAGCCTAATCCGGTGCGTATGCCTACCCCCCAGTCTTTGGCGAACCAGCGCACCAGCAGCGCGACCACGACGGCTTTGAACGGTAGCAGAATAAGCAACACCAGCAGCACCCAGCCGAACCCGGCGATGACACTGCCCAGATTTAACATCATGCCGATGGTGACGAAGAACAGACCGAGCAACACGTCGCGGAAGGGTTTGATGTCTTCTTCCACCTGATAACGGTATTCCGTTTCGGAGATGAGCATGCCCGCTACGAATGCGCCCAGCGCCATCGATAGTCCGCTCAGCTCGGTGAGGTAGGCCAAGCCCAGCGTGAACAACAACACATTGAGCATGAACAGCTCGGAAGACTTTTGCTGTGCGACCAGATTGAACCACGGGCGCAGCAAGCGTTGCCCGAATATCAACAGGACGGAGAGCAATAAAACTGCCTTGAGCATGGCGTAGGCGATGGTCGCAGTCAGGTCGCCGGAGCCACTGCCCAGCGCGGGAATGATGATGATGAGCGGTACGACCGCCAGATCCTGGAATAACAGCACGCCCATGATCTTGTGTCCGTGCGCGGAACTCAGTTCGGCGCGTTCGACCAGCATCTTGCTCACGATCGCGGTGGAGGACATCGCGAGCACTCCGCCCAAAGCAAGGCCTTCGCGCCAGTCCAGATCAAAGAAAAACGATGAGAGCATGACCAGTAGCATGGTGAGCGCCACTTGCGCCGTACCCAGACCGAAGACGATGCGCTGCATCGCGCGCAGGCGCGCAAGGCTGAATTCCAAGCCGATGCTGAACATCAGGAAGACCACGCCGAATTCGGCGAGATGGCGCGTCTCCGGAGCGTCCGGTATCCAGCCGAGCGCGTGCGGGCCGATCAGGATGCCGACGATGAGGTAGCCCAGCATGGCGGGTAAACGCAAAATACGGCACAGCACGACCACGCCGACAGCGACGGCAAGAAGAATCAAAACGAGTTGCAGAGAATTATTCATCGGGTTCGGTACGGTGCTTTATATGTCGGCAGGAAGGCGACTTGCTATTCAGTCATTCCATTGCCCCGATAATGCCTGAAGTTCAAAGTGTTTTCAAAAATTCGATGACACCTCTCGATGTCATCAACCCGCAATGACGGGTTAAATCAGAATCGATTTCCCGGTGGCAAGTTGTACCAGCTCGCTCAGCTTGCTGAAAAGCTCGCTGCCATCCCGTTTGCTCTGCCATTGCCCATCCTGAAAGCTGAAATGGAATCCGCCGGATCGGGCGGCGACCCATATCTCTTGATTGGGCGTGTGGCGGTTGATGATGATTTGCGAGCCGTCCTCGAATTCGAGTTCTAGCACGGGGCCGTTAAAACTGTAGTCGATGTCTGTTCCGCCGCTGTTCAGCGCGTTTTCAATGCGCGTGAAGATGGCATCGGCCAGCCGGGTGAATTCGCTTTCAGTCATTGATGTTGCCTTTCCATTTATAATCCCGCGTTATTCATTTCTGTAAGGTTGCAATGATGCGTATTTCAAATCTCATTCTGACCGGCATTATGTTGCTGGTAGTGCTCGCGCTGCAAGGCTGCGGGCGTAAAGGGCCGTTATACATGCCGAAAAATCCCGCTCCACCCGCTCAATCCGAACAGAAGAATTAATATGACTCCCTATTTTCATTATCAACAAGACCAGTTGTTTGCCGAGAATGTCGCACTTGCCGATATTGCAGAAAAATTTGGCACACCTTGCTATGTATATTCGCGCGCCGCGCTGACCGATGCTTATCGCCAATTCGCGGATGCACTTGGCGCGCGCGAGCACCTGATCTGCTTTGCCGTGAAGTCGAATTCCAATCTGGCGATCCTCAATGTGTTTGCGCGTTTGGGGGCCGGCTTCGATATCGTTTCCGGCGGCGAGTTGCAGCGTGTGCTGGCAGCGGGCGGTGCGGCGAATAAAGTAGTGTTCTCCGGTGTGGGCAAGACGGAAGCAGAGATGCGACTCGCGCTCGATGCGGGGATATTGTGTTTCAACGTAGAGTCGGCGGCGGAGCTTGATCGTCTCAACGCGGTGGCGGGCAGTATGGGCAAGATCGCGGCTATTAGTTTTCGCGTGAATCCCAATGTGGATGCAAAAACGCATCCGTATATTTCCACCGGGCTGAAGAAAAATAAATTCGGCGTGGCTTACACCGATGCGGTGGCGCTGTATCGCAAGGCTGCGGGTATGGCGCATCTGCGCGTGACCGGGATGGATTGCCATATCGGCTCGCAGCTCACCGAGACCAGTCCGTTCATCGCGGCGACTGAGAAGGTGTTAGTGCTGGTAGATCAGTTGGCGCGCGAGGGCATCAAGCTGGAGCACCTCGATCTCGGCGGCGGGCTGGGTATTTGTTACGACGATGAAACGCCGCCGGCGATTGCAGATTATGCGCAAGCGTTGCTGGGCGCGTTGCAAGGCAGAAGCGAAAAGCTCATCGTCGAACCGGGGCGCGTGCTGGTGGGTAACGCGGGTGTACTGCTGACCCGTGTGGAATACCTGAAGCCCGGCGAGGAAAAACATTTTGCCATCGTCGATGCGGCGATGAATGATCTGATGCGTCCGGCTTTATACGATGCCTATCACGCCATTCAACCGGTGAGCCGCAGCACTGCTCCCGCGCAAAAATACGAGGTGGTCGGGCCGATTTGCGAGACCGGAGATTTTCTCGGGCATGCCCGAGAACTGGCGCTGGATCAAGGTTCTTTGCTGGCGTTGATGTCGGCCGGGGCATACGGAATGAGCATGAGTTCGAATTACAACACGCGTCCGCGCGCTGTCGAAGTGATGGTGGATGGAGCATCCGTTCACCTCATCCGCGAACGCGAAACCGTGCAGCAGTTGTTCGCGGGAGAAAAAATCATCGCGTGATTTTTTTGGGAAAATATGCACAAATATGTTGCGTATTATTTTTAATCGCGCATAGAATGCGGCCACCAAGCGCGTTAGGGGTGTTCAGGGAACAAAAAAGTGTTTGGGAGTGCAGTGTTTGCACGCAATGCAGTGCAAGGTTTTAGTCAAATTAATTTTTATAAGGAATGAAAATGGCTGCAACAACTACCAAAGCAAAAAGCGCATCCGCCAAGAAACCTGCAGCGAAAAAAGTAGCTGCAAAAAAACCGGCAGCAAAAAAAGTCGTCGCTAAAAAACCAGCGGCAAAAAAAGTCGTAGCGAAAAAAGCAGCAGCTAAGCCAGCAGCGAAGAAAGTCGTAGCCAAAAAGCCAGCCGCTAAAAAAGTCGTAGCGAAAAAAGCAGCAGCTAAGCCAGCAGCGAAGAAAGTCGCCGCCAAAAAGCCAGCCGCTAAAAAAGTCGTAGCGAAAAAAGCAGCAGCTAAGCCAGCAGCGAAAAAAGTCGCCGCCAAAAAGCCAGCCGCTAAAAAAGTAGTTGCAAAGAAAACAGCGAAACCTGCTGTCAAGAAGGGCATTCTCGGCGCCTGACCTCGTAGATTGGGGCGGGCGCCGGGTTTTTGCGTTTCGCCCTTTCTACGGGTTTCTTGCCATTCGATGTGGCAAGTCTCTTTTTTTCGTGTGCTGACACTCTCTCGGCAAACGCTATGTTCACCTCGCCCGTTCATTTGGGTGCGGGTGTTTCATTCCTTTTTTTCCCTATTTACACAAGAGCGATTGCATGAATAGAATGAATTGGAATTTGCTATTGCTGTCACTGGTGTTTGTGACCGGGTGTGGTAAAAAAGCAGAAGAGAGTAAACCTGTGCAACAGGGAACTCCGGTATCTGTTGCGAAAAGTGAACTGCGCACTGTGGAGCTGCTGGAAGAGTCGGTGGGGACGCTGGAGAGTTTTGCCGACCCGATGATCTCTGCCGAGGTGGCTGGTAAGGTGCTGGAGATTCGTGCAGTCGCGGGTGCCGAAATCAAGGTCGGACAGGTGCTGGCAGTGCTGGATGCGCAGGATGTTTCTCTGTCGCGTCAAGCGGCGCAGGCAGAAGTGCGGCGCGTCGAAACGTTAAGCAATAACCAAACTAAGAATCTTGAGCGCTTGAATCAGCTGCGCGAACAGAATTTCATTTCCCAGTCTGTATTGGATGATGCCGTCGCGCAAGCCAGCGCATTACAAAATCAGATGGCTTCAGCGAAAGCACAGTTGGCGCTTGCCGAACGCAATGTGGGCAAAACGCAGATACTCTCTCCGGTGGCCGGACGTGTGGAGAAGCAGATCGCGGTGCGAGGGCAATATGTGAAGGTGGGTGACCTTTTGTTTCAGGTGGTCGCATTGAACAAGTTGCGCGTGCGTCTGCCCTTTCCGGAAAATCTTTCCGCCCAATTAAGCCGTGGCATGATGGTCAGAGTTTCCAGCTCTGCGGATATGCTGACATTGACCGGCAAGATCGTGGAGATCCGGCCCATGGCGGGATCAGGCAACCGTGCGTTTGATGTGTTTGTCACGCTGGATAATCCCGGCGTATGGAAGCCCGGCGCGAGCGTTGTCGGCAAAGTGGTGTTGGGTGAACACGCGAATGCGGTTGTGGTGCCGGAAGGGAGCGTGGTGATCCGTCCTGCGGGCAAAGTGGTCTATGTCGTCAAAGGCGACAAGGTCGAGCAGCGTCTGGTGCAAGTCGGTGTCGAACAAAACGGCGTGGTCGAAATCCTCGGCGGCTTGCAGGCGAATGAGGCTGTCGTCGTGGATGGCGCCGGTTTCTTGACTGATCAGGCGCCTGTCGTGGTGAAGACGAAAAATAGTCCGGCAGCTCCCAGCGCAGCTTCTGCGGTTACTGCGCCCAAATAAATTATTTGCGCTGCATTTCTCCGAATAAAAATCGAGAGTCCTATTTATGAATTTGCCTGAGTTATCAATCAAGCGCCATGTCTTCGCGTTTATGTTAAGCGCGGTACTCATACTGGTCGGGTTAATCGCCTATCAACGTGTGGGAGTAGACCAGTTCCCCATGATTGACTTCCCTGTCATGGCCATTACCACGACATTAAAGGGCGCGAATCCGGAAAGTGTGGATATGAGCGTGACGAACGTGATCGAGACCGCGATCAACAGCGTGCCGGGGATCGAACACGTGCAGTCCAGTTCCTCACCGGGCGTCTCTGTAGTCGTCATCACGTTCAGTCTGGAAAAGAACATCGATGTCGCATTCAACGAGATTCAGTCCAAGATTAACCAGGCGGTGCGCCGTCTGCCCAAAGATGTCGATACGCCCATCGTTTCCAAGATGGACTCGGGTGCCTCACCGGTGATGTGGCTGGCCTTGCAAGGGGATCGTACCCAGCAGCAACTCAACCAATACGCGGCGAACATCATCAAGAAAAAATTGGAGACGATTGACGGCGTGGGCGAGGTGCGTTTGGGGGGGCGACGAGATCGCGCTATTCGTGTACACATAGATCCGGTGCGCATGGCGGCCTTGAGCCTTACCTCGCAAGACCTCTCCGCCGCATTCAGCCGCGAGCATTTACAGATGCCCGGAGGTTTTTTGGTCGGAGGGACGGGTGAGTATTTGCTCAAGCTGGATTTGGAATTTCACAAGCTGAGCGAGCTGAGTGAAATGACCATCGCTTACCGCGACGGCTCGCCGATACGTCTCAAAGATGTTGCCCAGATAGAAGACGGCCTGGCCGACTTTCGCCAGCTGGCACGCTTCAACGGCAAGCCCGCTGTTGGCATCGGCATCGTCAAGATTTCCAATACCAATACCGTAGCCATCGTCGAGGAAGTGAAACGCCGGTTGGACAAAGACATTATTCCCGCGTTACCGCCGGGAATGCAACTTTCCGTCGCGTCCAACAATGGCCTGTTCATTCAAGAGATGATCAGCGCACTCAAGGAACATTTGCTGGAAGGCACGTTGTTGGCTGCGGTCGTGGTGTGGTTTTTCCTGCGCAGCGTGCGTTCCACGCTGATCATCGCTATCGCCATTCCCGTATCTTTGCTCGGAGCGATTGCGGTGATTTATTTCGTCGGTTACACCTTTAACTCGATGACGATGTTGGCGCTGTTGCTGCTAATCGGGGTGGTGGTGGACGATGCCATCGTGGTGCTGGAGAATATTTTCCGCCATCGCGAGGAGATCGATAACGATCCCGTCAGTGCCGCCGTCAACGGCAGCAACGAAGTGGTGTTCGCGGTGATGGCGGCCTCGCTGTCACTGGTGTCGATTTTTGCCCCGGTAATTTTCATGGCCGGCATCATCGGCATGTTCTTTAAATCATTCGCGGTGGTGGTGACGATGGGCGTGCTGGTTTCCCTGTTCGTATCGCTCACCCTGACACCGATGTTGTGCTCGCGTTTCCTCAAGGTGGAGAAGCAGCACGGCAAGGTGTATTACGCGCTGGATGCGATGTTCCACAAGCTGGACAGCTTTTATCGTCGTTTGCTGGCGTGGTCGCTCAGGCATCGCTGGAAAGTGGTGGCATTGACTGTTGTTGCCGTGCTATCCAGCGGCTTTTTCTTCGCCAAGGTGGGCAAAGCTTTTATGCCGGAAGAAGATCAGGGACGCTTCATGGTGTTCAGTAAAGTTCCGCTGGGGTCTTCCATTGAATATACCAATGCGAAATTGGCCGAGGTGGAGAAAATCCTCGCTAGTCATAAAGAGATCGCGTCCAATTTCAGCGCCATCGGTCTGGGCCAGGCGGGACAGGTCAATCAGGCCAGCTCGAATATCCGCATGGTGCCGCGCGATCAGCGCACGCTGTCACAGCAGCAGCTGCTGACCCAGTTGCGCAAAGAGCTGGCAGAGCTTTCCGGTGTGCGTGCGTTTCCGGCTCCGATATCGATGGGCGGAGGCGGGCGCGGCGAGCCGCTGCAATTTGTGTTGACCGGAGCTAGCCTCAACGAAGTGGCCAGACTTTCCTCGGAATTGCAGCGCAAACTCAACAAAGACATACCCGGATTGGGGCGCGTGGATTTGGACTTGCAAATGGATTTGCCGCAATTGGCAATCAGTATTGACCGTGCCAAAGCGGCCGCGTTGGGTTTGTCTGCGGCGGATGTGGCGACCGCGATCAACATGATGACGGGCGGTGTGGATGTAGCCCAGTACAACGACGAACCCGGCGATGGAGAGCGTTATAGTGTTCGCGTCAAAGCCAAGGAGGGTTCTTTCTCCAAGCCGGACGACCTGCGGCGCATTTTCCTGCGCGCCCGCGACGGCAGCATGGTGCGTCTGGATACGGTCGCTTCGTTCGAGCAGCAGATCGGCCCGGCGGTGGTGGGTCGTTACGACCTGCAATATTCGGCGACCTTTTATGCCACGCCGCTCATGCCCTTGGGCGAAGCGACCGGCAAAGTGAAAGAGATCGCGGATGCCATGATGCCCGCCGGTTATCGCGTCAAGTTGATCGGTCAGGCGGAAGAGTTCGGCAAGACGGTCGGCTATATGGTCTTCGCGTTCACCTTAGCCATCGTGCTGTTGTATATGGTATTGGCGAGCCAGTTTAACTCCTTCATTCAGCCGTTCATCATCATGATGGCGCAACCGCTCGCTATCATCGGCGGCGTAGCCGCACTGTGGTTATTCGGCCACACGCTCAACATTTATTCGATGGTCGGGCTGGTGCTGCTGATCGGACTCGTCGCCAAGAACTCGATCCTGCTGATTGATCTCACCAATCAGCGTCGCGTCAGCGGAATGCAAATAGACGAAGCCTTGCTGAATGCCTGCCCGATACGCCTGCGTCCCGTGTTGATGACCTCGGCGACCATTATTCTGGCGCTCTTCCCTGCGGCGCTCGGTTTGGGGGCGGGCTCGGAAACGAATGGCCCGCTGGCGGTCGCGGTGATCGGCGGCATGATCTCCTCCACCTTGCTGACGCTGGTGGTGGTCCCCGCCGTGTATTCACTGGTTGAGGGCGGCTTGCGGCACTGGCAATTACGGCGTGCTGCCAAAGCGGCTGCCTGAACCTGCATATTTTTTCGGGCCGCGTAGCCATACCGGGAATTGAGGGGGAATTTCCCCTCTAATTGCATGAACACTTTTTTTCTCCGTTGTTATAGTGAAGCCTGACGTTATCACTTTAACTCTCTTAATTATTTTTGGAGAACATCATGGCCACAGTTAGCGGGGTTTCCAATATGCGCGAAGCGGCTATGCCGCAGGCTAAGCCTGCGAGCAAGCCAATATCGCCTCAGCAGAAGATATCCAATCTGTTTCAGCAGATCGATACTGCCGGAACAGGACGTATCACCAAGGCACAGTTCGAGCAGGCCTTTACTAAAATAAATCCACCGCCAGCGGTTAAAGCGATGGGTGTTGAGGCCGCTTTCAGCAAGCTCGATCCCAGCGGTAGCGGCAGCGTGTCGAAGCAGGATTTCATCAAAGGTATGGAATCTCTTATGGCGCAGGCACAGGCTAAAGAGGCCTCCGCCAAAGCAGCTGCGGCACCGGCATCTGCACCCGCAGCCGCTCCAAAAGCACAGGTGAGTAGCGCTCCGGCACCGAGTGCGCCGGCCAATATCCCGCCGCCTGCTGCCAATGGCCCGATTGGAAACACGATCAATATA
>JBAZYW010000072.1:0-9892 GCA_041659125.1 Gallionellaceae bacterium
TGGAATATCTGCACATCGACCCGCTGAAGATCGACTTCTCCAGCGTCACCGATCTGATGTCCAACGACTATGCCGGACGCTTCTTCATCCTGCCGCTAGAAATGACCGCAACCGAAGTGGTGGTCGCCACGGCCGAGCCGTTTTTGCGCGATTGGGAAAAGGTGGTCAAACACATCTCGCGCAAAGAAGTGCGTCGCGTGGTCTCTTCGCCGCTGGACATCAAACGCTATCTGGCCGAGTTCTACAACCTAGCCAAATCGGTGAAGAGCGCCGCGCAAAACAGCGCCGGCAACACCTCCACCGGTGCATCGTTCGAGCAACTTGTGGAGCTGGGCAAGACCAAGAGCGCCTTCGACGCCAACGACCAGCACATCGTACATATCGTGGATTGGCTGTGGCAGTACGCTTTCGACCAGCGCACATCGGACATTCATATCGAGCCGCGCCGCGAATTCGGCATGATCCGTTTCCGCATCGACGGCGTGTTGCATCAAGTGCATCAACTGCCCATGTCGGTGATCACCGCGATGACCAGCCGCATCAAGATTCTCGGACGCATGGACGTGATGGAAAAACGCCGCCCGCAGGATGGCCGCATCAAAACGCGCACCAGCGAAGGACAGGAAGTCGAGTTGCGCCTCTCCACCCTGCCCACCGCATTCGGCGAAAAATTAGTCATGCGTATTTTCGACCCGGAAGTTCTGGTGCGCGATTTCTCCGAGCTAGGATTTTCCGACGAAGACGGAGCGCGCTGGCAACAGATGACGCAGCGCCCGAACGGCATCATTCTCGTCACCGGGCCAACGGGTTCCGGCAAAACCACCACGCTGTATTCCACGCTCAAACATCTCGCCACGCCCGAGGTAAACGTCTGCACCATCGAAGACCCTATCGAAATGATCGAGCCCGCCTTCAACCAGATGCAGGTGCAGCACGGCATCGATTTAGGCTTTGCCGACGGCGTGCGCGCGCTGATGCGACAGGACCCGGACATCATCATGGTGGGCGAAATACGCGATCTGGAAACCGCCAACATGGCGATTCAAGCCGCCCTCACCGGCCATCTGGTGCTCTCCACCCTGCACACCAACGATGCCCCGGCGGCCATCACCCGCCTGCTCGATCTCGGCATACCGCCCTACATGATCAGCGCCACAGTATTGGGTGTCATGGCGCAACGACTCGTACGTACCCTGTGCCCGCACTGCAAAAAACCGCAGGACATGCGCGACATCGACAACGAACTATGGGATCACCTCGTCGCTCCGTGGAAATCGAACCGCCCCGCCCAACTGCACAGCGCGGAGGGCTGTCTGGAATGCCGCATGACCGGATTCAGCGGACGTATCGGCATCTATGAACTACTGCTGATGACCCCCGAACTGCGCAAACTCATTACCGAAAAAACCGACGTCGCCGCCCTGCGCGAACAGGCCAGCCGCGAAGGCATGAAACCGCTGCGCATCTCCGGTGCATTGAAAGTGGCCGCTGGGGTGACGACGCTGGAAGAGGTGGTTAAGGTTGCGCCTCCGGCGAATTGAGATTCAGTAATAGCAGTTCGCTTGGAGTATCAATTGAAGCATTAAGCGCGAATATGATTCAGCGGCCCCTTGGAATCAGGCTGGCGCACCGTTCAGTCTCAACCTCCCGTTTGCTCAGACAGTAAACGATTTTCGTGCAGTAGGTCGTGATAAAGGATTGCCTGAGCGAGAGTGTTTCTCAATATATATTCATGCCAAGGCTTGCTGATGTAACTGTAAATATTCGAGTAATTGATAGCACTCACCAGCGCATCCCTGTCGGCATTACCGGATAGCAGGATGCGTGTAGCGTCCGGCTGAATCTCGCCGAAGGCTTCAAGGAAATGCAAGCCATCCATTTCCGGCATCTTGTAATCCGAAATTACGACATCGTAGCTGATCTGTTTTGCCTGCTCTAATGCCTTAATGGCTGAGGTAGCGGTAAAGACGTTGAAGTGCAGATCACGCGATGACTGATCGCCTTGATGCGACATAGCCATCCGAGGTGCTTTGAGACCGCTGCTGGCGTTCAATTCGCGTGCAATGGCACTCAATACATTCGATTCGTCATCCACAACCAGAACCTGATACACGCGGTCAGAATTCGATGCCTGTTGCCCGTTCAGCGGGTTGCGGCATACATCGGTCAGGCGCTGGTTTTTCAGCACCTGCTCGCGCTGTGTCAGCGCGAAGGCCAGCGTGAGAGTCAGCTCAGTATGATTCCATGGCTTGCTTATGAAGCGGTCGATGTGCGCCTCGTTGATAGTATCAATCAACGCATTGAAATCGGCCTCACCGCTGAGCATCAGACGCACTGCATCCGGTTGCAGCTTGCCGAATTGATTGAGAAACTCGACACCATTCATCTGAGGCATCTTGTAGTCGACAATCGCCAGATCAAAGCGGGTTGTCTGGCAGCGCTGCAAGGCTTCATGCGGATTGCTGAACGCTTCGACGGCATAGTCACTTTGTAATTCGCGACATAACGCGTTGAGCACATTCTGCTCATCATCTACCAACAGTATTTGATACATGATTACGCCCCTTCATTTTTAGCAGATCGGCGAGAAAGCGGTTACCTAGCCTCTGCTCCCGGCATGACGCCCCATCTATCGCTGCGCTTAGAAGAGTGGATAGTAGATGCGGGGGCTAAGAGACGCAACACCCAATCGTTGCTTGTATGAGAAAATTATCTGTCTCTGCTAAACTCGCCCGACTCTTAAGCGCCCTATCGCACGCATGACCCAACTCGTTCACCGTACTTTTTCCGCCGACACGCAGCAACAACTTATCGCATCCGGCTTTACGCCTTTGTTGGCGCGAATTTTCGCGGCGCGCAACATCGGCAGCCCGGAGCAATTGGATACGGGTCTCAATCGCCTGTTGCCGTTCACGCAGTTAAAAAATGCGCAGGAGATGGCGCGTTTGCTGGCCGATGCGATAGCGGCCAAAAAGAATATTCTGATCGTGGCCGACTACGATGCGGATGGTGCGACGGCCTGTACTGTCGCGATGCGCGGCTTGAGCTTGCTCGGTGCGCAAGTGGATTTCATCGTGCCCAACCGTTTTGAATACGGTTACGGGCTGACGCCGGAGATTGTGCGCCTCGCCGCGCAATCCACGCCTGACATTCTGCTCACTGTGGACAACGGTATCGCCAGCGTGGAAGGGGTGGCGGAAGCGAATCGTCTGGGGATGCAAGTGCTGGTGACCGACCATCACTTGCCCGGCGATGCCTTGCCGGATGCGCTGTGTATCGTGAATCCGAATCAGCCCGGCTGTGCATTTCCCAGCAAGCACCTAGCGGGCGTCGGGGTGATGTTTTATGTGTTGCTGGCGTTGCGTGCAGAGATGCGCGAGCGCGGCACATTCGCCACGCAGCCGGAACCGAATCTCGGCACGCTGCTCGATCTCGTCGCGCTCGGCACAGTCGCCGACGTGGTCAAACTGGACGAGAACAACCGCATTCTGGTGCAGCAAGGTTTGCAGCGCATCCGCGCCGAGCGTGCGTGTTGCGGTATCAGTGCGCTGTTCAGAATCGCCAAGAAGCAACAGGCGAAAGCATCCGCTTACGAACTCGGTTTCATCGTCGGCCCGCGCCTCAATGCTGCGGGGCGTTTGGAGGACATGGGTCTGGGCATCCGTTGCCTGCTGACCGATGATGCAGCCGAAGCTGCCGGGATTGCGGCCAAACTGGATGCGTTAAATCAGGAGCGCCGCAGCATTGAGGCCGACATGCAGGAAGCCGCGCTCGCCGCGCTGGAACACATTACGCCGGAAGACGGCTACAGTCTCGCGCTCTACGATGAGAGCTGGCATCAGGGCGTAATCGGCATTCTCGCTTCGCGCCTGAAAGACCGTTTCCATCGCCCGGTGATTGCTTTTGCGCGCGCCAAAGACGGCGAGCTGAAAGGCTCGGGACGCAGTATCAGCGGACTGCATTTGCGCGACGCGCTCGACCTCGTTTCCAAACGCCACCCGCACTTGCTGCAAAAATTCGGCGGGCATGCGATGGCGGCGGGCGTGAGCATACGCGAGGAACATTTCGACGAATTCCAACGCGCCTTCGAGAACGTCGCGCAGACATTGCTTACGCCGACGGATTTGGTGAAAGTGATCAAGACCGACGGCGAACTGGTGCCCGGCGATTTCTCCATCGACATCGCGCGCGCGCTGGAGCAGCAAGTATGGGGACAAGGTTTTCCGGAACCACTATTTCAAGGCGACTTCCGCGTACAAATGCAGCGCGTGATCGGCGAAAAACATCTCAAACTTAAACTCGCTGCGGCCTCTGCCAATTTTGAGGCCATCCATTTTTTCTCGACCGAGCCAATGCCCGAGCGTATCCATGCTGTGTATAGCCTGAGCATCAATGAATACAACGGCAGCGTCAGCTTGCAGCTCATCTTGCGCCACTGGCAACCCGCCTAACGTACCCAAGCAAGAATCCAATCAACCCCCTGCCCCGTCCTATTTGACCATGTATAATTGCGGCCTTTAGAAACTGCCGTAACTATCATGGAAGCCGAACAGCTCAACGCCCTCAAGAATAAAATTCAAGACCTCAGTACCCGCAACATCGAATTACGGAGGTATCTTTGACTACGACGGCAAGCAGGAACGTTTAGCCGAAGTCGTCGTCCTCGCCGAAGATCCCGCCATCTGGCAGGACAGCAAGCGCTCGCAGGAATTAGGCCGCGAACGCAAGATGCTGGAAGGCGTCGTGCTCAATTTGCAAAAAGTCGAACAGTCGCTCAGCGATGCGGGCGAACTGATGGAAATGGCGCTGGCGGAAAATGACGACGACAGCCTGCACGGCATCGCCGCCGACATCGAGCAGACCGAAAAATTAGTCGCCGACATGGAATTCCGCCGCATGTTTTCCGGCAACATGGACGCGAACAATTGCTTCATCGAAATTCAGGCGGGCAGCGGCGGCACAGAAGCGCAGGACTGGGCTTCCATGCTGTTGCGCATGTATCTGCGTTACTGCGAACGCAAGGGTTTCCAAACAGAAATTCTGGAACAGTCGGATGGTGAAGTTGCCGGCATCAAAGGCGCTTCCATCAAGGTGAGCGGCGAATACGCGTTCGGCCATCTGCGCACCGAAACCGGCGTGCATCGCCTCGTGCGCAAATCGCCGTTCGATTCGGGCAACCGCCGCCACACGTCGTTCTCCAGCGTGTTCATCTACCCCGAAGTGGATGAAACCATCGAGGTGGAAATCAACCCCGCCGACCTGCGCACCGACACCTACCGCGCTTCCGGCGCGGGCGGACAGCACATCAACAAGACCGATTCGGCGGTGCGTATCACGCACATCCCGACCGGCATCGTCGTGCAGTGTCAGAGCGACCGTTCGCAACACCGCAACCGCGCCGAGGCGATGGCGATGCTGAAGTCGCGCATGTACGAAGCCGAGCTGCGCAAGCGCAACGCGGAAAAACAGGCGATGGAAGACGGCAAGACCGACATCGGCTGGGGCCACCAGATTCGCAGCTACGTGCTGGATCAATCGCGCATCAAAGATCTGCGCACCAACCACGAAGTAGGCAACACACAGGGCGTGCTGGACGGCGACCTCGACGATTTTATTTCGGCTAGTTTGAAGCAAGGCGTTTAAGGAAAAATCATGACTACACCAACACCACAGGCAGTTCCCCAGGAAGAAAACCAGATCATCGCCGAGCGCCGTGCCAAGCTGCACGAGATGCGCAAAAACGGCATCGCCTTCCCCAACGATTTTGAGCGCAAAAATCTGGCTGCCGATTTGCATACAGCCTATGGCGATCAGGACAAAGAGCAACTGGAAGGCCAAAAGATTGAGGTCGCCGTTGCCGGGCGCATGATGCTGAAACGGGTGATGGGCAAGGCCAGTTTCGCCACCATTCAGGATATGAGCGGCCGCATCCAACTGTTCATCAGCAACGGTGATACCGGCGAAGCAGCGCACGATGCTTTCAAGCATTACGATCTCGGGGACATCCTCGGCGCGACAGGCGAGATATTCAAGACCAAGACAGGCGAGCTTTCCGTGCGCGTTACCGGCCTGCGCTTACTGACCAAGGCGCTGCGTCCGTTGCCGGAAAAATTCCACGGCCTCACCGATCAGGAACAAAAATACCGTCAGCGTTATGTCGATCTCATCACCAATGAAGAGACGCGCCGCGTATTTTCCATTCGCAGCAAAACCATTCAAGTTATCCGCGAATTTTTTGCGCGCCATGATTACCTTGAAGTGGAAACGCCGATGCTGCACCCTATTCCCGGCGGCGCATCGGCCAAGCCGTTCATCACGCATCACAATGCGCTGGATATGCAGATGTATATGCGTATCGCGCCAGAACTGTATTTGAAGCGTTTAGTGGTGGGCGGTTTCGAGAAAGTGTTCGAGATCAACCGCAACTTCCGCAATGAAGGCCTATCGACGCGGCACAATCCTGAATTCACCATGATTGAATTCTACGAGGCCTATCGCGATTACAAGTATCTGATGGACTTCACCGAGAAGTTGTTTGCCGAGGTCGCGCGCAAGGTGCTGGGCACAACAGTGCTTTCCTATCAGGGACGCGAACTGGATTTATCCAAGCCGTTCCACCGATTGACCATGACGCAGGCCGTACAAAAATTCCATCCGCAATTTACCGATGCGCAATTGAACGACCGCGACTTCCTCATCAATGAACTGCAAGATTTGAAAGCGAAATACAAATCCAGCGATGCGCTCGGCAGTTTGCAACTGTATCTGTTTGAAGAGTTGGCGGAGACGCAGTTGTTTGAGCCGACCTTCATCGTCGATTACCCCGCTGAAGCCTCTCCCCTCGCACGCCGTAGCGATGCGCGTCCGGAAATCACCGAGCGCTTTGAGTTGTTCATTGTGGGTCGCGAGATCGCCAACGGCTTCTCCGAGTTGAATGACCCGGAAGATCAGGAAGCGCGCTTCGATGAGCAGGTGGCGGCAAAAGAAGCAGGCGACGAAGAGGCCATGTTCAAGGACAGTGACTACATTCGTGCTCTGGAATATGGCTTGCCGCCGACCGCAGGTCAGGGTATCGGCATTGACCGTCTAGTGATGCTGTTGACCGATAGCGCCAGCATCCGCGACGTGATCCTCTTCCCGCAGATGCGTCCTGAGTCCCTATAAGGCATGCTGAATAACACGACTCAGGCACAGCTGCTGGAAAACTATCCCATGTTGCGGGATATACCCGCAGCCCTGCTTGAGTCGTTATTGAATCAGTCGCACAGCATGCAGCTTCCGGCAGGCACCATTGTGTTCGACGAGAACCAGCCGTGCCAAGGGTTTCCACTAATCATTTCCGGCAGTATCCGCGTCATCAAAATGGCAGCCAATGGCCGCGAATTACAACTGTATCGCGTCGCCAACGGCGAAAGCTGCATCCTCACCAGCAGTTGTTTGCTGGGCCATTCGCCTTATCACGCGCGTGGCATCGTCGAAACAGACGTGAACATGGTCGTACTACCCGTCAATGCATTCAGAGCGCTGTTGGAAGCCTATCCCCCGTTCCGCGATTATATTTTCGGCTTGTTCTCAGAACGACTGACCGACCTTATGCAATTGGTCACCGCTGTGGCTTTTCAAAAACTCGATCAACGCCTTGCCAATCTGCTCGTTGCAAAATCCAATCCTATCCACATCACGCACCAAGCGCTGGCCGATGAACTCGGTAGTGTGCGCGAGATAGTCAGTCGCCTATTAAAGAATTTTGCCGAGCACGGATGGGTGAAGCTCGGGCGCGAGCAAATCGAAGTCCTCGACGCGGATGCGCTAAGAAACTTCACCAAGCTGTAATTCTTAATCTTCGCAAATACAAAAGGGCGCTTATGCGCCCTTTTGTATTACTGCTTTGCAGAAACTTACTTCCCGGTACGGTTACGCTTGCGCTCGTTTTCGGTGAGGTAACGCTTACGCACGCGAATGGACAGCGGTGTAATTTCGACCAACTCATCATCGTCGATAAACTCCACGGCACCTTCCAGCGTCAAGCGGATCGGCGTAGTCAAACGCACTGCTTCGTCAGTGCCCGACGCACGCACGTTGGTGAGTTGCTTACCCTTGATCGGATTCACCACCAGATCGTTGTCACGGCTGTGAATACCGATGATCATACCTTCGTACACTTTATCGCCGGGAGCCACGATCATGCGACCGCGGTCTTCCAGTTTCCACAACGCGTAAGCCACTGCCTCGCCGTTGTCCTGCGAGATCAGCACGCCGTTATGACGGCCAGGCATGTCAGGCTTGATCGGACCGTAGTCGTCGAACACGTGGGAGATCAAACCGGAACCGCGTGTCATGGTCAGGAACTCGCCCTGAAAACCAATCAGCGCGCGGGCAGGAATACGGTACTCCAAACGTACGCGGCCCTTGCCGTCCGACTGCATGTCTTGCAAATCGCCGCGACGGCGACCCAATTCTTCCATGACTGCGCCTTGGTGGCCATCTTCCACATCCACGGTGAGCATTTCATACGGCTCGCACTTTTCGCCGTTGATTTCACGGTACACCACGCGCGGCTTGGATACAGCCAATTCAAAGCCTTCGCGGCGCATCGTTTCCAGCAAAATAGTCAGGTGCAATTCGCCGCGACCGGACACCAACAAGGAGTCTGCATCTTCAGTATCTTCCACGCGCAAAGCCACGTTGACCAGCAATTCTTTTGTCAAACGATCACGAATCTGGCGGCTGGTAATCAGCTTGCCTTCTTGTCCAACCAACGGTGAAGTATTGACTTGGAAGTTCATTGCCAAGGTAGGTTCGTCCACCTTAGGCATCGGCAGACCTTCCGGCTGGTTCACATCGGACAGCGTGACACCGATACCGATCTCTTCGATACCGTTAACCAGAACAATGTCGCCGACCGACGCTTCATCCAACAGCACGCGATCAACACCACGGAAGCCCAAGACCTGATTGATGCGGCCTTTCTTCATTTGTTTATCGCCAGCCATGACCATCACTTCTTGGCCCGGCTTGATGCGACCGCGAGTTACGCGACCCACACCGATACGGCCAACGAAGCTGGAATAATCCAGCGCGGCAATTTGCAATTGCAGAGGAGCATCACTGTCACCCACTGGCTCGTGAACATGCTTGAGAACTGTATCAAACAGCGGGCGCATATCCGGGCTCGGCTTAGTCAAATCCAGAGTGGCATAGCCATTCAGTGCGGAGGCATACACGACGGGGAAGTCCAGTTGCTCATCGGTTGCGCCGAGCTTGTCGAACAAGTCAAAAGTCTGATCAACCACCCAGTCAGGGCGTGCGCCGGGTCTGTCCACTTTATTGATAACAACAATGGGACGCAGACCGAGAGCCAATGCTTTACGTGTCACGAAACGAGTTTGCGGCATCGGTCCTTCAACCGCATCCACCAGCAGCAACACGCCGTCCACCATAGACAACACGCGCTCCACTTCGCCGCCGAAGTCGGCGTGTCCCGGTGTATCCACAATATTGATATGCACACCTTCGTATTCAACCGCGCAGTTCTTCGCCAAAATTGTAATGCCGCGCTCTTTTTCCAGATCGTTGTTGTCCATCACGCGCTCGGCGACGTGCTGGTGCGAAGCGAAAGTGGCAGTCTGGGAAAGTAGCTTGTCCACCATGGTAGTTTTACCGTGGTCAACGTGGGCGATGATGGCGATATTACGGATTGCGCGGGACATGATGTACTACCTGCATAGATTCAAAGGGGGCGCATTCTAGCACATAGAACACCTTGATTGAGTGAATCCGCATTGAACAATAAACTTCATTCAATTTAAAGTTGAAATAAATAGTTTTAGCGAAAAGCAAAAGAAGAAAAATACACTCAATAAAAAACCTCAGATCGATTTCTGAGGTTTTT
>JBAZYW010000073.1:0-9759 GCA_041659125.1 Gallionellaceae bacterium
GATCATACATACCACCGGCGGACAGGTGTACATGGACGGCGCCAACATGAACGCGCAAGTCGGCCTGACCAGCCCCGGCAACATCGGCGCGGACGTGTGCCACCTCAACCTGCACAAGACCTTCGCGATTCCGCACGGCGGCGGCGGACCGGGCGCTGGCCCGATCGGCGTGGCGGCGCATCTCGCCCCATTTTTACCGGGACACTCGGCAGTTAAAGTTGGCGGAGAACAGGCTATCCACGCGGTAGCGGCAGCACCTTACGGTAGCGCGCTGATCCTGCTGATCTCCTACGGCTACATCAAGATGATGGGTGGCAAAGGATTAACAGAAGCCACCAAAATGGCCATCCTGAATGCCAACTACATCAAGGAATCGCTGAAGGATCATTACGCCACGCTGTTCAGCGGCAGCAATGGCCGCTGTGCGCACGAGATGATTCTCGACTGCCGCGACTGGAAGAAAGAAGGCGTGGAAGTGGGCGACATCGCCAAGCGCCTGATGGATTTCGGCTTCCACGCACCGACAACCTCATTCCCGGTGGTGGACACACTGATGGTTGAGCCGACCGAGAGCGAATCGAAAGCCGAGCTGGATCGTTTCTGCAACGCGATGATCGCCATCCGCAAGGAGATCGAAGAAGTAGTCTCCGGCAAAGTGGACAAGAAGGACAACATCCTCAAGCATGCACCTCATACCGCCAAGTCGGTCTGCGCCAACGAGTGGAATAAACCCTATTCGCGCGAACAGGCCGCCTACCCTCTGCCTTATGTGCGCGAGAATAAGTTCTGGCCCGCCGTGGCAAGAGTGGATAATGTGTACGGCGACAAGCATCTGGTTTGTGTTTGCCCGCCGCTCAAATCAAACGCATAATTCCCATGCTGGGGCGAGCTTGCTCGCTCCTGCATTCATGCTGTAATCACTTGGAGATACATCATGGCCAAAGACACTAGCAACAAAACCTCTGTCACTCTGGGAGGAGCACCGGTCACCCTGTTCGGCACGTTCCCTGCTATCGGGCAAACCGCTCCGGCATTCACACTGGTGGATAAAGATCTGAAGGATGTGGCACTGCAAAGCTTTGCGGGCAAACGCAAGGTGCTAAACATCGTGCCGAGTCTGGACACCGCCGTGTGCGCCACCTCCACGCGCAAATTCAACGAGGCCGCGGGCAAATTGGACAACACCGTGGTGCTAATCATTTCCGCCGACTTGCCGTTTGCCATGAGCCGTTTTTGCGTGGCAGAAGGATTGGAGAATGTGGTGACGCTGTCGCTGATGCGCGGCCGCGATTTCATGCGCAACTACGGCGTGAAGATCGCCGACACCGCACTCTCCGGCGTGACCGCCCGTGCGGTGCTGGTGCTGGATGAAAAAGACCGCATCCTGCACGCCGAGCTGGTGGACGACATCACCCACGAACCCAATTACGATGCGGCGCTGGCTGCGTTGCAATAACCGTAGAGACATTCATGCAAAGCCCCTACAAAGGAAAAACCGGACTGAAGCGTTTGTGGAATGCATTGAATTATTCGATGCACGGCTTCCGCGCGGCTTACCAGCATGAAGATGCATTCCGCATGGAACTGCTGGCCGCAGCACTGGCTATTCCACTGGCACTGTGGCTACCAGTCGGCAACATCGGCAAAGCTTTGCTGGTCGGCAGCATCCTGCTAGTGCTGCTCGTCGAGCTGGTCAACTCCGCCATCGAAGCCACGGTGGATCGTATCTCGCTGGAAGATCACGACTTGGCGAAACGCGCCAAAGACATCGGCAGTGCCGCCGTACTGATCAGCCTGATCAACGCTGTCGCTGTGTGGGCGCTGGTACTGTTCGCATAAACCATACTGCTATAATCTCTTACCCTCACAACTAATTTTTTTCGGGATAATTTTATGAATACTCTGATCTGCGGTTCTCTTGCTTACGACACCATCATGGTGTTCAAAGACCATTTCAAGAAACACATTCTTCCCGAACAGATCCACATCCTCAACGTCGCATTTCTGGTACCGGAGATGCGTCGCGAATACGGCGGTTGCGCAGGCAACATCGCTTACAACTTGCAGCTTCTGGGCGGACGTCCGCTCATTATGGCGACGGTGGGCGACGACTTCGGGCCTTATGCCACGCGTCTGGAAAAATTCGGCATGCCGCAGACCCACATTCGCGCCGTGCCCGGCAACTTTACCGGTCAAGCCTTCATCACCACCGACCTCGACGATAATCAGATCACCGCGTTTCACCCCGGCGCGATGAGCATGTCGCATCTCAACCACGTTAAAGATGCCAAGGAAGTCACGCTCGGCATTGTTTCGCCGGACGGTCGCGACGGAATGTTGCGGCATGCACAAGAGTTCGCCGATGCGAACATTCCTTTCGTATTCGATCCGGGTCAGGGCATGCCGATGTTCTCCGGCAACGAACTGCTCGACTTCATCGAGCAGGCGAACTACATCACCGTGAACGATTATGAAGCCAAACTGTTGCAGGATAAAACCGGCAAGACGCTGGCTGAAATCGCGCAACGCGTGACCGCCCTCATCGTCACACTCGGCGCAGACGGCTCGCTGATCTATGCCGACGGCAAGCAGATCGCCATCCCGACCCCCAAGCCAGCCGCAGTGGTTGACCCCACCGGCTGCGGCGACGCCTATCGCGCAGGTTTGCTGTATGGCATCGAACGCAGCTGGGATTGGGAAACCACGGGACGTCTGGCTTCGCTCATGGGCTCGCTCAAGATCGCCAGCCGGGGCGGCCAGAATCATCGCCACTCACACACCGAAATCGCCGATCTGTTCAAAAAACATTTCGGTTTCGCCATCACGCTGTAATCAATAGAAGCCTTTGTTTGGGGGCATAAGATATTATGCCCCTACCAATTCTTCGCCACCGGATTCTGGCAACTAACCTGAAACAGTTGTCGATCTTCGAGCCGAATAGCGCTCATCGGCCCCCCCCATAAACATCCGGTATCCAGCGCAATGACGCGAGGCTCGATCCTCAGGCCCAACGCCGACCAGTGGCCGAAGATGACAGTGACATCGTGGCTCTTGCGCTTGGGAACATCAAACCACGGCAGATAGCCAGCGGGGATGTGCTCCACCTCGCCTTTGAATTTGAATTCCATCTCGCCCTGCGGAGTGCAGATACGCATGCGCGTGAAGACATTGGTGATGACGCGCAGACGCTTGTAGCCGCTAAGGTCGTCGTCCCAATTGTGCGGCGCGTTACCGTACATGCGCGCAAGGAAGGTAGCGTAATCGTCGCCGCGCAATGCCTCCTCCACTTCGTGCGCGAGACTGACGGCCTGTTTGATACTCCACTGCGGCAGCAGCCCTGCATGCACAAGCACGCAGCCATCTTCCGCATGGATCAGACGTTGCTGACGCAACCAAGCAAGCAGCTCGTCGCGATCTGGGGCATTCAACACCTCATCCAGCGTGTCGCTACGATGCAACTCGGCAGCGCCTTCGGCAACGGCCAACAAGTGCAGATCGTGATTACCGAGGACGGTGATGGCGTTGTCGCCCAACGACTTGACGAGGCGCAGCACTTGCAATGAATCCGGCCCGCGGTTGACCAGATCGCCCACCAGCCAAAGCTTGTCTTGTGCAGGATCGAAGCGTATCTGTTCCAGCAATTGCTGAAACTCAACGCAACAACCCTGTATATCGCCTATTGCGTAAATAGCCATTATTTAACAGCTCTATCCAAATGTTTCATCATTGCCAATATCGTACAATGTCACCATTAAACATCGAAACTTCTTATGTTCCAATTGAAAAACTTCTTCACGATGGTGAAGAACGAATCTCTCACCAATCGCATGATCATGTTGATTTTGCTAAGCTACCCGGCTCTTGTGCTCATTGTCAAAGGCAGCATGGGTGTTCTATTCGGTTTGTTGCTGATCATTTCAACAGTTCAGTTGTATCGCATGAGAAAATCACCGTCAATATCACATTGGGACGGGTACAGCATAGCATTCGCGCTCGCGATGGCATCGCCTGTGGTGGCCATTTTTTTAAGCCAAGCCTACCACGGCAATTTCAGATCCCCCCCTTATGACTGGGCATCCCGTTTCCTGCTTTGCATTCCGATTTTTCTTGCACTACGCCATACGAATATTCGCATGATAACGATCCTGCAATTTGGCATCCCATTGGGTCTATTGGCCGGCCTTACCAAGCTGCAGCTGGATCCCTTCATATGGGTGGATTTTATTAGTCGCTCTACACCCTATCAGGGATTCAATCTGATTCATTTTAGCGCTACAGTTTTAATGTTCGGATTTCTTTCTCTATTCAGCATCAATTGGGAGCGCAAGGATTATGGGGTGGTTTTGACACTCAAGCTCTGCGGTTTTCTAGCGGGATTTTATATGTCGCTTCAAGCGGGGGAACGGGGCAGTTGGATAGCCATTCCGCCGCTGCTGTTGCTTTGGGTTGCCGCACACAATAGGGAAAAACTGTGGCTCAAATTGGGCATCACAATCTTGACGATTGTCTCTACGATTTGGGTTAGTTATTTTTTGACCGACATCGTGCATGACCGGGTGAATTCTGCTTTTAATGAGTTGAACAATTTTGCCGCCACCAAAACGGACACCTCAATTGGCATTCGATTGCAACTCTGGCAAGCGGCACTGCATTTATTTATTGAGCACCCGTTCTTCGGCGTTGGGCCGAATGGCTTCGAGCACGCGATACCGGCATTGACGGCTGACGGCATGTTGACCCCTTATGCTTCAAAACTTGGATATTCTGAAGTTCATAACGAGATACTGGCAAAGTGTGCCAACACCGGCTTGTTCGGCCTCCTCTCCATTCTCTCTATTTATCTGGTTCCTCTGTTCATTTTCTGGCGCTCGACCAAGTCAGTTGAATCCGGCATCCGGGTTGCCGGATTCATGGGTATTTGTTTAGTCTCCGGGTTTTTTATATTTGGCTTAACTGCTGAAATTTTTAACTTAAAAATGACGGCGGCTTTCTTTAGTTTCACTCTGGCCGTACTCATGGCCGCCGCTACTAACAAATCGACACGCTAATATTTATGTTTTACCGCCAGCACTCCCGCATAAAAGCACCTAATCCGATAAAACAATAGCCTTTTCCATAAAAGAAATGGATATACTTTCCATTTTGGCGAAAGCACTTCTAACATTGACGCAAAAGGATATGAAATGGCAAATACTGTGACGACTAGGCATTTAGATTTGGGCTGCGGAGTCGCCCCCCGCAATCCGTTTCGATATAAAGAACTTTTTGGCTGCGATATTCGCGACATTAGCGACACAGAAACCGACCTCGGTTTCAATTACAAAAAAATCAATCTAATTCAAGAGGCCATCCCCTTTCCAGATCGTTTCTTTGATTCTATTTCCGCCTTTGATTTTTTTGAGCATGTTCCGCGGCAGTTTTTAAGCACGCAAGGAACGCTAATTAATCCATTTGTTGCTCTCATGAGCGAGGTGCATAGAGTATTGGTCCCAGGCGGTAGATTAATTGCAATTACCCCGGCTTTTCCCCGCCCGGAAGCTTTCCAAGACCCCACTCATGTCAATTTCATCACTGAAAAAACACATGAATATTTTGTAGGTGAACAGCCTTATGCTGCCGCCTATGGCTTTAAAGGAAGATTTGAAGTCGTCAACGTATATTGGAGTGCCCCGAAAAATGCACATAATGCACTGGAACCAAGATGGAGAAAATCTATCAGGAATTTTGAGCACACCGTTTTCAAAAATGGCCTCTCGCACATTCTTTGGGATTTGAGAGCCGTCTGATTATCTGCACTATATGGGCTATAACCACCTCTTGCCACAACACAATCCTTTTGCCATCCACGACAAGTCGTTACTTTATAATTGCATTCATACTAAAAACTCACCACTAGGACACCCATATGTTTAGCATCATTATCCCGACCTGGAACAACTTGGCATTCCTAAAAATTTGCATCGAAAGCATACGCAAATATTCTGAATTCAATCATGAAATCATCATTCATATTAATGATGGTTCGGATGGCACGTTGGATTGGGTCAAAGCGGAAGGTATCAGATACAGCCACACTCAAAATAATGTCGGAGTATGCCTGTCCGTGAACCACTTGGTTACATTAGCCAGTCATGACTGGGTGCTTTATCTGAATGATGACATGGTGGCCTGCCCCGGATGGGACTCAGCATTTTCCCAGGCAATTTCCAGTACGGATACCGATCTTGCCCTTTTCTTTTCCACGCTCATCCAACCAAAAATCGGCAAGAACCAGCATATGGTTGAGCATGATTTTGGCTCCACACCGGATACTTTCGATGCCGAGGGATTGTTAAAAGACTACCTATCCGAGCCACGCAAGGATGCCGAGGGCGCTGCCTCTCAACCCACGTTGTTTCACCGCAAATGGTGGCAAATAGTTGGCGGCTATAGTTTGGAATTCAGCCCCGGCATGAGTAGTGACGACGATTTACTCATGAAGTATTGGGTAGCTGGATGTCGCCACTTCCGCGTTATTGGAGCAAGTCGCTTTTATCATTTTGTCTGCCAAAGCACCGGACGCCTGCGCCACACCAAAGGAGGTCGCGTGTTCGTCATGAAATGGGGCATCACACAGGCAGAGTTTTATCAGAACTATATGGCGGCACTGAGCAATACTCCCCCCTCGCAGTTGATTGCCAAACATTCAAAACTATTTCCGCGTGCCTCCTTAACCGGAAAATTGCGCCGCGCGGGATATGGTTTGTTCCACGACTACCCGTTGCAAGGTATCGAGGAGTGGGATGCAGTCTCGGGTCAAGGGCCTTGGCAACATAATCAGTAATCCGATGCAAAAGTCCTTTTTAGGAACTCGATTCGTCGATCAACGGGTTAATTAAAGCAGTCACGCAATTAATTGTGTTCTCACAAATATGATGTCTTGGGATAGATATTTACCTCAAACCAAGACATCCCCACATTGATGCTTCGAGATGGCGACTATGCAAACCATGCTCAAAAAAATATTAATCGTCTACCATCGATTCCCCCCCATTGCGGAAGATTTAAAAAACGCATTCCTTCGCTTAGGCATCGACGCAGAAATATTCTATACGACTGACTACGAGCATTGGTTTTACCGTCGGGTTATTAGAAACGTTAACCGGCATGCACGCAATTTACGTTTGATTCCCAAGGGCGGGGATCTTTTCAAATCACACCCGTTAAATTTAAATAATTATGTGAGCAGTAGCTTTGCGAGAGTCTTCTCTCAATTTCAGCCGGATGCAGTCTTGGTGATCCATGGACTTCCTTTCGGGGAGTCGTACCTGTCAAAAATTTCTGTTCCGAAAATCGGCTGGCATATTGAGCCCCGCGATGACTTGCCCTACCTGATTCAAAACGCCGGCGCATTTGATATTTACAACTCATATAGCAAAAAAGACGTGGCGTTGTTAGTCGGTGCCGGTTTCGATTGTCGCTATCTAAGCCATGCTGCAGATCCCGAAAAATTTTATTCTGAAACTGGCATTAAAAAAGAATTTGATTTGGCCTTTGTCGGCAACTGGAGCGTTTGGCGCGATGAGACATTAAAGGCTGCGTTGGAAGTCACGACAAATATTGCACTGTACGGGGGATATTGGAAGAAGAAAAGTACCATTCCAAAAAAATTATTTAACCAAATTTACAAAGGTAATGAAATTGTCGGGGCTGATTTAAACCGCTTATTCAATTCCTCTAAAATAGTACTCAACGCCTCAAGAATTCCGGGGAGTTTTGGCTTGAATATGCGTTTTTTCGAAGTCTTGGCTGCTGGCGGTGTATTGCTGACTGATTCTGCCCCCGAACTGGAATGGCACTTTTTACCCAACACGCATTTGGTCTTGTACCAGGACTGTAGTGAATTGAGCCTGCGCCTAGGCGAGCTCTTAAGCGAACCTAAACAGCAAGAAAAAATTGGGCACGCCGGACAATGCCTTGTGCTTGAGAAACACAACTATGACTCAATGGCAGCACACTTTCTGAATCAGTTCCAAGAAATACTTCAAGCCAAAAACTGCCCGCGAGACTGACAACAACACTTGTCACTTTATGGCCTCAAGCTCCCACACGACATGCTGAAGTCCTCTTTTGTCGAATTTTCTGGCCAAGTCTCTAATTTGTGATCGCCAAAACCTTGGTGGCATCTGCTCAACGTTTTTTGTATCGCTGAATTTGGCTATATGAGCAATATACCGACCTTGAAAGCCATACTTGCGAGCATCGGGATTCGCGCCACAAAAAAATTCATGCGTTTTATCTGTAATAAAATTCACATGCGTCGGATCGACAAAAGCCGCAGGAGATGGATATGCCGGGATAGTTGCCAGAAATCTTCCCCCGGGAATCAGCACTCTCCATATCTCGTCCATCAAGCGTATAAATGGATAAATAATTTCCTGATCTTGTTCAAGGTAAATCAGCGTTGGGATGTGCTCTAGCAGATCATAAGCAGAAACACTCGAAAAAAAGTTATCTTCAAATGGAATTTTTTCCAATGCCAGATTTGCCATGGCTAACTTCGTGTTGTCGCCGACCAATTCATTTGAATGGTCATTTATATCGAGGCCGTAAAGTTGACTTCGACCGTAAGGATTTCTCGGCCTAGTCGCGCAACCAAGATCAAGATGCGTGGAAGTTTGAATCATCATAGAATTTATTACTCCCTACGGGAATTTTCAACTGCATCTAGCTAGGAATACACTCGATAGGATACGGCGAAAGTCAATATTGATCCACGCCCTTATGCGCACGAATATGTGTGGCATTTAACACTTGCTGCAAGCGTAGCTGATTCTCTGCAAGGTGCGAGCGGTCATTTTCTTTATGCCACAAATGCAGAACCGGAGCAGCAAAGCGCGCGCTCTTATTAATGAGGCCGGCACGAATCAATCGAACGACCAAATCGGAATCTTCCTGCCCCCATCCAGTATAGCTTTCATCCAGTCCGTTCACGCGCAACAAATCTTCTCTAAACGCAGATAGGTTACAGGTCTTCGCTCCTTGCCAGCGTTGCGGCGCACGCTTGCGTAGCCAATCAAAGTCAGGCAGGCAAAGCAGAGGCGTCAAGCGATTGATACGCCCCAAGATGCGGGCTTTGGTCCAATCAACGAAGCGCCAAGTATGAATGGGAATTTTTTCACTCAATACCTGCTGGGTAAATGCCTGCGATAGCAACAATCGATTGCCTGAAAGGAAACAACCCGGTTCGCTCAATGATCGGTGTCGTGCCACGAAATCAGTCAGCGGAACACAATCCCCATCGGTGAAAATTATGTAGTCCGCAGTTGTCGCGGCGAGAGTTCGGTTACGTATTGCGGCAGCGCGGAATCCGTCATCTTCCTGCCAAATATGGTGAATCGGAAAATTTGCGCGCGACTGAAATTTTTTGACGACTTGCGCAGTCTCCGGCGTGGAGCCGTCATCCGCCACCAGCACTTCGAAGTCGCGGTCAGTCTGCGCGAGATACCCCTCCAGCACTGCGGCCAGGGCATCAGGCCGATTATAAGTAGTGACGATAACCGCGATGTGCAAATTACTGCGGCTCATTGTCATTTGTCGGCGGGTGTGCCCAGTTTATTTTTGCTGTGGTCGCCTTCGCATAGCGGTAGAAAGTGCCTTCAAAGTTCCCTAGAGCAAGCACAAAACCTGCCCATCCATCAAGAAAACCGCGTTTGATTACATAGATGCGAAAAAATGCCCACAAGCCGTGACCGAGCGCCGCGCCCATGCTGACCTTCT
>JBAZYW010000074.1:0-9685 GCA_041659125.1 Gallionellaceae bacterium
CGGTAACCCCGGCGCGTTTCAGCGCATCGATGTTGGCGCGAAAGTTGATTTCGGATGGCGGTATCTTGTGCCCGCGCCCGTGACGCGGCAGAAACACCAACTGCTGCCCGTTTAATTCGCCGAACAGCAATTCATCAGAAGGCGCTCCGAACGGCGATGGCACGGCCTCCCAACGCTTGTTGACGAGGCCGTCGATGTCATACACGCCGCTGCCGCCGATGATGCCGAGTATAGATTTTTGTTTGCTCATTATTGCTCTCCCTATTGCCATTTCATCAGTTAAATCACTCGATCATTTCCGCCATCAATAGGAACCTGCGCCCCCGTGGTCTTGGCGAACAGCGGGCCGCACATTTCCGCCGTCAGTTCCGCCACATCCTTGCTGGTTACTTCGGTCTTCAGCACGTTGTTAGTCTTGTACTCGTCCACGCTCATGCCGTAGTGTTTTGCGCGCGCGGCCAGAACTTCTGGAGTCCACAAGCCGGTGTCGAACACTGCATTCGGATGCAACGAATTGATGCGGATGTTATCGCTTCCCCATTCAAGTGCCGCAACGCGCGCCAGCTGGTTGAGCGCGGCCTTGGAAGCGGAATAGGCAGCTGCACCGGGGCCGGGTGCGGGGACGTTCTTGGAGCCGATCACCACCACACGCCCGCCGCGTGGCGCAAGCTTGAGGAAAGGATGGCATTCGCGCATCAGAACCAGATTGGCGTCGAGGTTGATGCGCATCACCTTTTGCCACTCTTCGGTCTTAAGCGAGTCGATGCGGCAGCCGCCGGGGAAAATGCCCGCGTTCAGCACCAGCATGTCGAGACCGCCGAATTTTTCCACGGCTTGCACCAGCGCCTGCTTGAATTGCTCTTCCGAAGTGAGGTCGCACTGCAGACCGAGGAAATTGGCACCGCTTTTAAGTGTGGCAACCTTGGCATCCAAGTCAAGCGCCACCACCGCTGCACCGCGCGCCAGCAGGGATTCGACACAGGCTTTACCGATACCGGAGGCAGCACCGGTGACCAGCGCAACTTCGCCGCTGAACGGCAAGGGCTTGCCGCCCTTGCGCAGCTTGGCCTGCTCCAGATCCCAATATTCGACATCGAAAATATCTTTCGCCGGCAGCGCGCGGTATCCGCCCAGTGCGGTTGCGCGCAGGATGATGTCCATGGTGTGGTCGTAAATGTCGGCGATAATGCCCGCGTCCTGCGCGTTCTTGCCGACCGCACACAGACCCAACTCGCTATCCAGCACTACGCGCGGGGCGGCATCCAGCATTGATTTGCGCTCTTTCGCCCGAGGCTCGTGGGTTGCAAAATATTTCTTGTACTCTTCCACGTAAGCCGTCACGTCGCGTCCCAGCATAGGCAAACGCTTAGTGCGAATCACGTGGTCTGGAGTAGCAGGGCCTTGCTGCGCGATTGTGGAAATATCCGCGCGGCGCACGAAGGACAGGCTCTTGTCATTAGCGTGGCGCGCGACGATGACCGGGAACCCCGCCGTTCTTGAAATGTCAGCACGCAATTTTGCTTGCTCGCGCGCCAACTCCACACCCTGTGAGACCGTCACAACTTGGGGTGAAACACCCCAGGCTTTATGCAGCTTGAGGTAATCCTCTGCACGTCCTACAAGAGCAATCATCCTCTCATAAGATTCCTGCGCGTTCTGCCCGAAGGAGAAAATACCGTGGTTCAGCAACACCATGCCGATGGTATTTGCTCCGGCCTCGGCGGCGAAGCGCTCGGCGCAGAGCTTGGCAAGATCGAAGCCCGGCATAACATAGGGAATGACCACTATCGTATCGCCATAAATCTCGCGTATCCGCGCCTCACCGTCCACCGTGTTGGTGATGGAAATAATTGCATCGGCGTGAGTGTGATCCACATAGGGATACGGCAAAATGGCGTGCAAAATAGCTTCCACAGAAGGAACCGGCGCAGACGCACGAGTCTGGTTGGTAACCAGCTGATTAACCATTTCCGGATCGGACAGCGCAGACAATTGCGCTAGTTTTTTTAAATGCTCCAGCCTCACTGGCGCGAATCCTGCGGCGGCAATGGTCTCCAAATCCCAACCGCTGCCCTTGACATAAAGAATCTGTTCTTCTTCGCCCAGAATATTTTTCTCGTTAATTTTCACCGAGGTATTTCCGCCACCGTGCAACACCAGTGATTTATCCTGCCCGAGCAGTCGCGAGGTATAGACACGCAGATCTAGTTCAGTGTTACAAGCTGTTGCCCCATCATCTTCCCACAAAGTATTCATACTTTTCCTTAGTGCCGATTCAAGCTAAAAATTAGACGCGAATTATACAGATAAACAAACCATGTGACTTTCCTCACAGACAAGTAAAACACCACCCTTTACGATGCAAGCCTCACTTAACTTAAAATTGGAGTGCATCATGAAAATTAACGTAGGCGGTATAGATCAAATTGCGCGCATCGTGGCAGGCTTGGCCTTGATCGGATTGACTCTGGCAGACGTGATCGGCGTATGGGGTTGGATCGGCGTTGTGCCTTTGCTCACAGGCATCTTCAAGTTCTGCCCGGCTTATGCCATCTTTGGCCTGAGTTCTTGCCCGATGGAAAAGAAGTAATGAAGTAATCCCGTAGGGGCATATAGCCATATACCCCTACGATTTAATCGCTACTGCGCATCCCTTTTTGAAACAGCTTCACATTATTGCGTCCGCTCTCTTTGGCGAAATACATCGCGATGTCGGCATTGCCCGTCATTTCATTTTCGTTTACGCCGTGCTCGGGATAAATGGCAATGCCTGCACTGGATGAAATGCTCAAACTCTGTCCAGCAATCTCGAATGACTGATTGAGGGCAGAGCGTATTTTTTCCGCCACGGTCAACGCATCCTGTTCGCTCTCGATGACAGGCAACAGCACCACAAACTCATCGCCGCCAATACGCGCCACGGTGTCCATCTCGCGCACACAGCCCTGCATACGTTTCGCTGTTTGCTGCAATATCTGGTCGCCTATGGCGTGTCCCAAGTTATCGTTGATCGGCTTGAATTTATCCAGATCGATATACATCAAGGCTAGGCGGGTCTTGTCGCGCTTGGCTTGCGCGAGCGCCTGCCGCAAACGGTCAAACAGCAACACGCGATTGGGCAGATCGGTGAGCGCATCGTATTGCGCCTGATGACGGATATTTTCCTCGGCTGCCTTGCGTGCGGTGATGTCGGAAAATGCCGCCACATAATGAGTCAGCTTGCCGTGCGTGTCGCGTACTTGTTTAATGGAAGTCCATTCGACGTACACCTCGCCACTTTTTCGCCGGTTCCATATCTCGCCGCTCCAGCTTCCTTGGCTGGTGAGCTGCAACCACAGTTCGCGATAGAACTCCGCCCCGTGCTTGCCACTCGATAACAGGCTCGGATTTCCGCCTATCACCTCTTCCGGTGTGTATCCCGTCACCCGGGTAAACGCGGGATTGACCGTGATGACACGGTTATCCGCATCGCTCACCAGAATGGCCTCATCCACCGTATTGAAGACCGTACTGGAAAGCCGCATCAGTTCTTCCGCTTGCTTGCTCTTCGTGATGTCCATGATGTTGCCGAAGACGCGCGTGATCTTGTTGTCGATACGCTCGGCTTGCCCGGTAGTTCTGATCCACTTGCGCGTCCTTTTGGCTCCGACCAGTTGCAACTCCAAGTCATAGGGATCGCCGAACTCGACGGCGCGCTTGAAGGCACGCTCGATGACTGCCTGATCCAATGGCTCATAAAAACTGATCGCACCGGAGACATCATTCAGATCGTAATCGGTAGGCAGCTCATAGATGTGATAGGTCTCGTCAGTCCAGCGCAAGTGATGCGTCACCACATCGAATTCCCAGCCCCCGACATGGCTGAGTTGCTGCGTCTGCTTCAAAAATGCTTCATTTCTTTGCAGCGCTTCTTCCGCCTGCTTGAGTCTGCCGATATCGGTGAACGTACCGATCATGCGTAGCGGCTTGCCTTCCTCGTTGCGGCTGACCACCATGCCGCGATGCAGCATCCAGCGCCATCCGTCATCTTTTACATGCAAACGATGTTCGTTCAGATAAGCAGGCGATCCGCCGTCAAAATACGCCTGCATATCCGCCATCACACGCGGCGCATCCTCCAGATGGATCCGGCTCTTCCATTCATCGAGATGATCTTTCATCTCGTCTTCGGCACAACCCAGCATTTCTTTCAGACGCTTGGAAAACTTGACTGCGCCGGTCTGCACATTCCAGTCCCACACGCCGTCGCCCGCGCCTTCCAGCGCAAAACGCCAACGTTCTTCAGCTTCGTACAGGCGCTGTTCCAGTTTGGCGCGGCTGATGGCATAACGGATCGAGCGAATAAGATCGCCGGCCTGAAACTCCCCTTTAATCAGGTAATCCTGCGCGCCAGCCTCAAGAGTCCGCAATGCAAATTCGGGATCGTTATGTCCGGTCAGCACAATGAGCGGCAAAGCTCCTGCCGCCCTGCGCCCCGCGTGGACTGTTGCCAGCCCGCTCGAATCCGGCAACGTAAGATCAAGCAACACAACATCGGGCGCCTGCTCATGTAAATAGCGCTGCGCCTCGGCGAGACTTTTTACCCAGATAACCTCAAAGCTGGCATTTGCCGCCGTTTTCAACAGCTGACGCAGCAGGTGGGCATCACTCGCGTCGTCCTCCACCAGCAAAATCCGGCAACTTGGATCGGGCAGCATGATCATTCTTTCTTGGGCAAACGCGACAACGTTAACCAATAACCCAGCAACTGGCGCATAGCCTCAATAAACTGCCCCATATCTACCGGCTTAGTGACAAATCCCGCAGCCCCCGACTGATAGGCGGCCTCGACATCGCGTTCTGCATCTGATGTCGTGAGCACCACCACGGGGATACTCGCCAGACGCTCATCCGATTTTGCGGCAACGAGAAATTCGCGCCCATTCATACGCGGCATATTCAGATCAAGCAAAATCAGATCGGGCTGCGGCACGTTGTTATAACGCTCGCCTTCCCGCCTCAGGAAAGCGAGGGCATCCAAGCCGTCCATCACATGATGTAAATCACAATGGAATTTGCATTCTTTGAGTGATGTGCGCACCAGATGTGCATCCGCCAGCTCGTCTTCCACCAGCAGAATATCGAAAGGCGGAGCATTTTCATTCAGCATTTCATTCCCCGTCCGGCAACTCGAACACCACCATCGCACCGCACTCTGGCAGGCTCTCAATCAATATCCTGCCATGCCGGCTTTCGACGATGCGGCGCGCGATGAACAACGATTCCGCTTCCGCGTTCTCTAAATAAAGAGCCGCGACGCTCACGCTAATTTTTCTTGGGCAAACGCGCCAATACAAACCAGTAATTATCCAACTGGCGAATGGCATCGATAAACTGCTCCATATCCACCGGCTTGGTGATGTAACCCGCCGCTCCCAGTTTGTAGGAGGCCACCACATCGCGCTCCACATCCGAGGTCGTCAGCACCACCACGGGAATGCTCGCCAAACTCTCATCCGCTTTGACTGCGGCGAGAAATTCGCGCCCGTTCATGCGCGGCATATTCAAGTCGAGCAGGATCAGGTCGGGAGGCGGCACATCCTGATATTGCCCCTGACGATGCAGGAAGGCCAGCGCCTCTACCCCATCCAGCACATGATGAAAATTGCACAGCACCTTGCTCTCCTTCAGCGCGGAGCGCACCAGATTCGCATCCGCCGGTTCGTCCTCCACCAGCAAAATGTCAAAAGGATTCGCATTTCCATTAATCATCGTTCACTCCCCATCAGGCAGCTCGAACACCACCATGGTGCCGCCCTGCGCTGCATCTTCAATCCATATCCTGCCGTGGCGGCTTTCCACAATGCGGCGCGCGATGGACAGCCCGATCCCGCTACTGCCCTCGCTAGCGCCCTGCAAGGTCTCGAACATACCGAACACCCGCTCGCGATATTCTGCCGGAATGCCCGGCCCGTTGTCGCTCACGCGATAACGGCTCAACGTACCGTCGCGCTCGCCGCTGACCGCGATCTGCGGCACTACCTCTGCATTTAACGGGCGAGCATGCTTTAGCGCATTGTCGAGCAAGATGATAAACAAATCCATGAGACGCTGACTATCGATTGTAGCCAACGGCAACGGTTCAGCGCTAATCACCGCATGCGCCTGCTGAACTTGCGCCGCCAGTCGTTGCTCTGCTTTTGCCAGCACCAGATTGGCATCCTCTTGCCCTACCTCACCGCGCGGCTGACTGGCAGCCAGATAAAGCTGGATGTCGCGCACCAGAGTGCGCAGCCTGCCTGCATCGCGCCCCAGATATTGCAAGGACTCCTGCACACCCTGATCGGCTATCGCTTCAGGATAGGCGGCCAAGCCGCGCTCCAGCAACTGTGTATAACTGGACAGACGCCGCGTCGGTTCCATCAGATGGTGCGCGGCAACGTCCGCGAAGCGCGTCAGATCGGTATTGGCGCGCGAAATTTCAGCGCTGCTTTTGCTCAAGGCAAACTCACTGGCTTGCTGCACCTCAATGCGCCGCCGCACTTGCAACATCAATGTCATGATCAGTACCAGTCCCAATACCCAGATCACCGCCATCGGCCACCAAGTTTTGCGAATGTCGGCATACATCCCGTCCAGAAAGGGTTGCATCGGCACGGAAATCGATATGCCGCCGCGCACATCGCCCACCTTATAACCCTGTTTGGCGTGACACTTCATGCAGCCCTGCTCCACCATGAACGCGCCCATCTGGCGCAAATACGGTTGGCCATCGATTTCGGTGAACTCGGCGATCTCGCGCTCCCCCCGTTCAAAGCGCAGCAAGGCCGCCCGCTCCCAATCATCCGGTGCATTAACCGGATTCAGAAGTTTCAGACTGGTCAAATGCCCCGGAACGCCATACTGCCCGGAAAAATCGCCCATCACCTGGCGCATCACATAAGCCGGGTTCATCAGGGTCAGTTTTTTGCCCGATAGTGTTTCGATGTCGCGCTCCGGCACGTCGAGATACGGATTCGGCTGAGTATGTTTGTCCACCGCCACATACACGCCGCCGTGGCTGGTCACCCAGCTGCGAAACGCCATATCCTTGTTGAAACGCACCCGCACCTCCTGCCGCGCCAATTCTTCGGCATGCTCTTTTGCAACATGCACATCCCAGAACAAAAATCCGCCGATACTCGCCGTCCAGATCAGCACGGCAGTCACCGCCGCCCGATAGAGAGAAGGAAGATGCGATGCCTTGTTTGGTGTGCTTGTATTGTTCATGGTCAAAGCTTGTCTCATAAAATTGTAAGAAACATTTACGGGTTGCACCAACACAGCCTTGATAGCGCAACCAGCCTGTTATTGCAAGGAGCTGCGCGGCGCGAATGAATTATCCCGCCGCAACCTCCCCAGCACCCGGCGGCATTTCAAAAATAAACGTACTGCCCTTACCTTCACCCTCCGACTCTACCCAGATGCGGCCAGCGTGATGCTCGACAATACGCTTGCACAGCGCCAATCCCATGCCCGTGCCTTCGAAGCGCTCACGTAGATGCAGGCGACTGAAGAACTGAAACAGGCGGTCAATTTGACGCGGATCGATACCTATACCATAGTCGCGCACACTCACGCGCCAAATATGAGCAGCCGCGACCGAGTCGATTTCGATACGCGGCGCTTGATCGGGTTCGTGGTAATGCACCGCATTGCCGATCAGGTTTTGGAACAAGCGCAGCAGTTCATCAGGACTGGCAAATACCTGCGGCCATTCTCCGCTCACTTTGATTTCTGCTTTGGCCTGCTGGATCGCGGGGGCCAGAAATCCGAGCGCCTCATCCAGCGCCTCGCGACTCTGTATCCACTGCTTGGCATCGGTCTTGCGTCCGACACGCGAATATTCCAGCAATGAAACGATCATCGAATCCATGCGCTTCGCGCCGGCCAGCGCAAAAGCCAGATTCTCGCGACTCTCATCATCCAGCTTCTCTTGCAATCCCATTTGCAGCAATTTTAAATGACCGGCGACGGCACGCAATGGCTGGCGCATGTCGTGCGAAACACTATAGGCGAATTGCTCCAGATCGGCATTGGAACGTAATAATTCCTGCGTCTTGTCATGCAAACTCAACTCGATTTTTTTACGTCCGGTAATATCGCGAATGATGCCCATTGCATGCCAGCCATTTTGCAATCTGACTGCGGAAATAGACAATTCAACGGGGAACTCTTCACCACTCTTGTGCAACGCGGTGATCTCAATTGTCTTGCCGATAACATTACCTTCACCGGAAGCACGGAAGTGCTGAAAGCCGCCGTGCGCCGCATCGCGATAGCGAACGGGAGTAATCAAGGCATGCATGTTCTTGCCGATTGCCTCGTCCGCCGTGTAACCGAATATTTTTTCAGCGGCGGGATTCCAGTAGATCACCTGCTCGCCCGCTCCGATGATCGTGATCGCATCCTGGGCAGCCGTGCTGATCAGGCGGAATTTCTCCTCGCTCTCCGTTAGCGCCTCCGTTCTGCGTTCCAACTCTTCCGTGCGCTGCTTGACCATATCTTCAAGACGCACTTGGTGCAATCGCAACTCTTTCGAGACGTGTTGCAACTTGCCGATGATGGTTTTAACGTGCCTGACGAAGGGGCGGAAAATCAGTATTGCCTCCAGCAACAGCAACAACAGCGTGACCACCCAGAATGTCGTCTCGGCCTGCTGCAAATTTCCGACGGATGCCTCACCTTCCAACTGGTATTGGCCTACCATTTTGTCGAGCGTGGAGACCAGCGTAGCCGGAGCAATTCGGGTGATGTATTGCAACCGGGGGTTGCCTGGCGTCAGTGCCTCATCATCCGCCACCAACAAGAAGCGGACAGCCTGAATATAGCTTTCGACCTGCTTATCCAGCGCCTCGGGACCGTCAAAATACATGGCATGAACAACCGGCGACATGGCAGCAGGCAAGCCCATTTCTGCATTGCCGTGGGTCAACCCGCGGTGCGAACGATCCATCAGATCGATTGCATCTTTAAGCTTGCTGCGGATGAGCTGCCGCTCAGCCGTGGGGGCATGCACCAACAAGTTGGAGAACAGGGCCGTGCGCTGGCTGAGCATGCGCTGCCGTCCGCTCACATTAACCACTGCCGCCGTGCTTTTCTGCTCGGCAATCACCAGATGCAGACTAACCCAGGCAGCCGTCGAAAGTGTCGCCACCAGAAACAATGCGATCACATAGCGCCAGGTTAGCGCTCGCGCCACGCTCAGATCGCTCACCCATTCGTCGGCATCAGCGCGGCTCATGCAGCCCCTCCTTCCGCCTGATTCAGCGGCAATTCAAACATAAAAACGCTGCCCTTGCCCTCGCCCTCCGACTCCACCCAAATGCGGCCATGGTGATGCTCGACGATGCGGCGGCACAGCGCCAGCCCCATGCCCGTTCCCTCGAAACGAGTTCGAGATTGCAAGCGGCTGAAGAACTGGAACAGGCGTCCGATCTGCTGCGGATTGATGCCGACCCCGTGGTCGCGCACACTCACGCGCCAAGTCTCGCCATGCACGGACGAATCGATCTCGACCAGCGCCGTTTGCTCCGCCTCGCGGAATTTGATGGCGTTGCCGATCAGATTCTGGAAAACCTGCGCCAGTTGCGGGCCATCCGCGGTAACAATCGGCAGCGGGTCCTGGGTCAGTTTGCCCCCTGCTTCCTCGATGGCGACACGCAGA
>JBAZYW010000075.1:0-9673 GCA_041659125.1 Gallionellaceae bacterium
AATTGAATCTGCGAATGATTTAGCAGTGTCGGGTTACGCTACGCTAACCCGACCTACGGATTGATTTTCTAAACCGAGTACGGTGCCGCCACCCAGCCGCGTATTAACGCGACTTCGGTATCCGGCAAATAACTGAACCCGGCATCCAGATCGCGCACGACGGCGTAGGCGATTTTGGGCGGCGTGATGGTTCCGGCGACCAGATGAAAATACCAAGCCGACGGGTATCCGGCAGCGCGGTCGAACGCCTGCAATTGCGACGACATCTCCACCCCGGAAAGTTCGACGTTCCAGTGAAACGGTTTGAGTTCGCGCGCATGGCGCGAGACCAGCGACACAGAAAGTACCGGGTTGCGGTAGCGATCCTGATGTTCGCGCAACGCGGCGATCCAGTGGTCGCTGAAGTGGCCGCGTGCCGCCGCGCCGCTGTGCGACCATTCCGCGAGCATGCGCGGCAACCCGGCATTGCGCCCTTCCGCTGTCGACACTCTGGCGATGGTCTGGCGCATGTCGAGCAAGCGCCGGAAACGGTAGCGCGGCGCACCGACGGCTTGCGCCTCTATCTCTACTGGCACAATCGGTTCGGTAAGCTCCTGCAAATCTTCCGGCGGATTGTCGGTATCAATCAGCTTCCGATCCAACACCTCCTGCAGTTCTTCGACTTCCAGTTGCAGAAAATCGGCGGATGCCGGGCCGTATGGGGCGACGAAGTAATGCGTGCGTCCAGTATGGCGTGTCACCTGCAAGCCGCTGTCAGCATATCGTTCGACCAGTTCACCCATGTCGTCGCCGCAGGCTTTCAATTCGGCCTTGGCCCACGCTTCGAGGTTGTCGGCGATACGCGTGCCGTCTGCCGCGATGACGCCGCCGGAGCGATACCAGCCGCCGCGATTCAGTGCATAGTGAAAGGTGCAGTTGGGCCGGATGCGGTTGGCTATTTCCAGCAGCGCACTGTGATGCGGACGCGGCGGAATGGCCTCGATCTCTGCGGCCAAATTGCGCAGCATGGTTTCATCAAGCGTGTAGATACTCATTTATCGTCCCCTAGCAAAAACTCACTCAAGCGTTGCCGCACTGCGGCACACACATCCGGCTCCGCATCATCAACCAACCCGGCTATGGCGTCGAGCGGTGCGCGCTGCACCGCTTCGAGACGCACGACCCAATCGCTGTCTGCCAGCATTTTAACCGCATCGTCGGGCAACATGCGCGATGCCACGATGCGCCGCACTTCCGCATCCTCATCCTGTGTCAACGTACCCAGCGCAAATGCCGGCAAACGCCGCGCCACTTCCTTGCGCACTTCTCTATCCCTGTCATCCGCCATGCGCCGCAACTGCCCGTGCGGCAGACGCTTCGCCACTTGCAGGCGCACCAGATAATCTTCGTCGCCGAGCATCACGTTCAACCGTTCCGGTATCAGACGTGCGGCCACCGTCATGCGCACTTCGCGGTCCGGGTCGCGCACATATTCGCCCAGCTCGTCTATCGGCAAACGGCTTGCCACCACGCGGCGCACCACCTCGTCCGCGTCGCGCGGCAGCTGCCGCAACATCGCCATCGGCACATAGCGCGCGGCGATGGCGCGGCGTTCCCAGAAGCCGTCGTGCAGGTAATCCGGCGCAAGCTGCGGATTGCGCCGCAGGAAACGGTCAATCTGCCGTCCGCTCTGCACAGTGACACAAACATCGCCCGGCTCGCATTGGCCTTGCTCCAACAACGCACGATGCATGCACACCGAGCAATCTGCGCAAGCGAGCAGTGGCGATGCCCCGGAATGGCGTTCCGACATGTTTGAACCTTTCAATTACTGCCCCGCTGAAAATCTATTATGTGAATGAGCAACCAGCGTGCCACTTTGCGCGACACGGTTCAAAGCCAATAAATACGGGAAGCACGGAAGAATTGAGGAAATTCAGGCGGAAGATTTTGTAGCGATTGCGACAAAAAACCGTGGATGGCCGGACGCAGTAACACACATTTACAGCATCTTGCGCAGCACCGCCATGTGCGAATCGTTGAACCCCTGCCTATGGTAAAAATCCAGCGCGGGCTGATTGCTGCGGTCGGTCAGCAGAGTAACGCGCACGATGCCGCGCCGCTTCGCCCAGATCAGCACATGCTCCACCAACTGGCGTCCCAGACCGCCGCCGCGATGGTCGCGCTGCACGATCACATCTTCCAGCAACAGCGCGCGTCCGCCTTCCGCCGTGCTGATGGTGATGAGCGCATTCGCCATACCCACCACCTTGCCGTCGACGCGCACCACGAACAGTCGGCCCAACTCGGGCTCGTCGAGAATGGTGAGCAACCCGCGCAACTGTTTGTCGCGGTCGGGCTGAAAATCGCTTTCCAATGCGAACAGTTCGGCGAGCAGATCGACAAGGTGCGGCAGGTCTTTCTCGTTGGCGAAATCGATAACAACACTCATTCAGACACCCCCTAAATCACATCAACGCTACGCTTTTGACCTGCGCGCACACATACATCCCATCGCTCAGGCCAAGATGATCGCGCGACCGTCGTGTGATACGGGAAAGCAATATCTGAGCCTGCCCCACCCGCAAGCGCACCATCACTTTGTCCGTCCCTTCGTCGCGTATCTCCTCGATGCGCGCATTGAGGATATTGTTGATGCTGCTGCCCTGCGGTGCTTGCGTGGCGATGCTCACGTCGCGCGCCAGCACACGAGCGCGCACGCGCGTGCCGAAGGGTTGATCCACTTTACCCACCCACAGATGGCCGCCGGCAAAATCCAACCGCGTCAGGTGATAGGTCTCATCCTGCTGCGCCACCGCCGCTTCGATAACTGCGCCCGCATCATCGAAATGCGCAGTAGGCAGATCGAGGCGTGCCAGCGTCTCGTGCAGTGCGCCGCTGGCAATGACGCGGCCTTTTTCCAGCAACACCAGATGGTCTGCCAACCGCGCCACTTCATCCATGGCATGGCTGACATAGAAAACGGGAATCTCCAATTCGCGGTGCAAGCGTTCCAGATACGGCAGTATCTCCTGCTTGCTGGTGGTGTCGAGCGCGGAAAGCGGCTCGTCCATCAGCAGGATGCGCGGGCTGGTAAGCAAGGCGCGACCGATGGCGACGCGCTGACGCTCGCCGCCGGAGAGGCTTGCCGTATCGCTTCGCCCGATGAGATGGTTCAAGCCCAACCATGCCACCACTTGCTCCAATTGCACTTTGCGTTCGGCGGGCTTGATGCGCTTGTAGCCGTATTCCAGATTCGCGCGTAACGAGAGGTGAGGAAACAAACTGGCTTCCTGAAACACATAACCCAGCGGTCGTTGGTGAACCGGCACAAATGTCTTTTCGTCCTGCCACGTTACGCCATTCACTTGCAGCATCCCTTGCGCGCGCTCCAATCCCGCGATACAGCGCAGCAGCGTGGTCTTGCCTGAACCGGACGGGCCGAACAAAGCAGTGACACCCGCAGCAGGCACATCAAACGAAGTATCGAGTACAAAACCCTCGCGCTGCAAAGCGAAGCGCGCCCGAATACCGCTCATTTCGTCACCTTCGAAAATTTTCCGCCCGCCAGATACAAACCGAGCAACACGAGAAACGAGAACAACACCATGCCGCCCGCAAGCACATGTGCCGCAGCGTATTCCATCGCTTCGACATGGTTGTAGATGGCAACCGACAACACGCGCGTCTCGCCGTCGATGTTGCCGCCCAACATCAGCACGACGCCGAATTCGCCGACGGTGTGCGCAAAAGCCAGAATGATTGCAGTGACGAAGCCGGGACGCGCCAAAGGCAAAGCCACGCTCGCGAAACGATCCCATGCACTCGCACGCAAGGTCGCCGCTACTTCCAGCGGGCGCTTACCTATCGCCTCGAATGCGTTTTGAATCGGTTGCACGGCGAAAGGCATGGAAAACAATACCGAACCGATCACCAAACCGGAAAAAGTGAACGGCAATCTGCCGAAGTTCAAGGCCGTGGTTAGCTCGCCCACTACGCCGTGCGGCCCCATCAACAGCAGCAGGTAAAAGCCCAGTACCGTAGGCGGAATCACCAGCGGCAACGCCACCGCTGCCGCCACCAGCCCCTTGTACCACTTGCCGCTGTGCGCCAGCCACCACGCCAAAGGCGTAGCGACGAGCAACAGCACCAAGGTGGAAACGCTCGCCAGCTTGAGCGTCAGCCACACAGCCTGGAGGTCGGCGGGATCCAGGGGAGTCATTGTGTTGTTAAACCGCTATACATATTTATTGTCTATCACGGCAATTCATATCCAAAAGCGCGGATAATCGCCACCGCTTTTTCGCTTTTCAAAAAATCAAGGAAAGCTTGTACCGCAGCCTTGTCTTTCGCTCCGGACAACTGCACCGCGCTTTGCTTGATCGGCTTGTACATCTGCGACGGCACCAACCACCACGAACCTTCTGTCACCTTGCCGTCTTTAGTGATCTGCGACAGCGCGATAAAACCCAATTCGGCATTCTCTGTCGCAACAAATTGGTAGGTCTGCGTTATGTTTTCGCCCTTCACCAGCTTACCCTGCATCGCATTCCACATTACCAGCTTCTCTAATGTCTCCTTCGCTGCCATTCCATAGGGTGCCAACAGCGGGTTCGCAATAGCCAGTTTATTGAAGTTACCTTTATTCAACACCGCGCCTTTGGCGTCCACCAGATCGGGCTGTGCACTCCACAACACCAGCTTGCCCAAGGCATAGACGAAGCGCGAACTCTCAAGCGCCAACTTTTCCTGCACCAAACGTTTCGGGATCGCATCATCCGCCGAAAGAAACACATCGAATGGCGCACCGCCCTTGATCTGCGTATAAAAACTTCCGCTGGAACCGAGACTGATTTTTAGCGTGTGTCCGCTTTCCTGCTGAAACAGCACAGCGATGCGCTCCATCGGCGCGACGAAATTCGAGGCAACCGCCACGCGTACCTCCCCGGCCTGTACAGACGAGCACATCAGCCCGAACAGCATCACGACTGCGGCAACATAGCCGCGCAATGAAATACGCATCATCAACTCCTCGTGTTAATTGCCGCCATGATAACAAGCAAGATGAAGGCCAGCCATTTTAGTGAAGCAACAGCGCGAAAAGGCCTGATTGTCCCAATCGCCATGCCGCATTGACCGCCGCTGTTTGAGCGAGTAGGGTATAGCCATAAAATAAAAGTGGTTATATTAAATCCCCCGAGTCGAATTGATTTGCAGGGTTTAGCCGATAAATCTCAAGGGCAGACACATCATTTAGCATGAGTAAGTCCGCTAAAAAACAGGCCGGAGCCATCTTTCCCGCATCGGCATGGCTGCATCCCAGCCGCTTGCTGACGTTGCTGGTACTTGTCTTTTCCCTGTTTGCAACCTACCTGTTATGGAAACACGAGAACCGCAACGCCCAGTTGGAATTGCAGGCCGATTTCGGTTTCCGTGTGCGCGTCGCCAACAGCCGCATCGAACAGCGTATGCAGGCATACGAGCAGGTATTGCGCGGCGTGGCCGGTTTATTCACCCATGCCCGTAGCGTAACGCGTCAGGAGTTCCGCAACTATTTCGACAGGCTGCATCTCGAAGAAAACTATCCCGGTTTTCAGGGCTTGGCCTTTTTGCCCATCGTGCCGCGCGATCAAATAAATCGACACATCGTTGCCGTTCACAAGGAAGGCTATCCCGGATATTCCATCAAGCCGGAAGGCAAACGCGAGATATACACGCCCGTCGTCTATATCGAGCCCTTTACCGGACGCAACCTGAGGGCTTTCGGCCACGATCCGTATTCCGACCCGGTGCGCCGCGCCGCCATGGAAACGGCGCGCGATCATAACCACGCCGCCATTTCCGGCAAGGTTAAGCTGGTGCAGGAATCCGAACACAACATTCAAGCGGGTTTCATGATGTACCTGCCCATTTACAACAATGGTGCACCGCATGACAGTCTTGCCGACCGCCGCGCCAACATTGTCGGCTGGGTCTCCGCGCCGTTCCGCATGGAGGATCTGATGCCCGGGCTCCTCAATGCAGGATCTTCGCTCATCGACTTTGAGATCTACGATGGCGCAGAGATGTCAGAAACAGGACTGATGTACGACTCCGACAACACCCAGGGCAGTAGACACAATGCACGCTTCCAAGCCATCAGGCCCGTCGTGATCGCCGGCCACACATGGACTGTGGCGGCGCGCTCCCACGCCGGATTTGAAGAACGACAGGGGAAAAACAGGCCGCAATTCATCGCCTACACGGGCATGGGTGTCAGCCTGTTGCTGACTTGGCTGACCTGGTTGCTGGCAAGCAGCCGCGCGCGTGCGCTCAAAACCGCGCGGGAAATGAACCGTGAATTGATTGAGAGCAAAGCGCGCTACCAGCAAATGTTCGACGATGCCGCTCCCATCGCTTTTCTGGTCGACCCGGACACCGGGCGTATCGTGGATGCCAACGCCGCAGCATCTGCGTTCTGGGGTTATACGGAAGATGAGCTGCGCAACATTAACATCGCGCAGATCAACATCGCCCCGGACGAGGCTATCCACGATGCGATGGACAAAGTCAGAAACAACGCGGTCAACCGCCTTGAATGGAGGCATCGCCTGAAAAGCGGCGATATCCGCGACGTCGAGGTGTATAGCAGTCCGCTGACTTATCAGGGCAAGACGCAGCTCTACTCCATTCTGCATGACATCACCGAGCGCAAGCAGGCGGAGAACACGCTGCGCGAACAAAAGGCATCGCTGGATGCCATCTTTGAGGGTGCATTGGATGCCTCGCTGCTGATGAACGCGAGCGGGGTCATTATCGGCTGGAACCCCCAGGCCGAGAAAATATTCGGCTGGACAAAACAGGAAGCCATCGGGCGCATGCTGCACGAAACCATTTTGCCGCTCCGGTTCCGCGAAGCGCACGTCAAGGGCATCGTGCATTTCCTCGATACCGGCGAAGGCGCGCTGCTAAATTCGCGCATAGAAGTTTTTGCCATGCACCGCGACGGGCATGAATTCCCCATCGAGCTGTCTATCACGCCGCTCAAGATGGAAGGCAAGCAAGAGTTCAGCGCCTTCATCCGCGACATCACCGAACGGCGCAGCCGCGAGGAAGAGCTGCGCCTCGCGGCCACTGTATTCGAAACCGTGGATCACGCCGTGGTGATAACCGACACCGACAACAATATCATCACGGTCAATCCCGCTTTCACCAGCATCACCGGCTATTCCCGCGAAGAAGTCGTCGGCAAAAATCCGCACGTCCTTTCCAGCGGCAAACATCCGCCGGAGTTTTATGAAGATCTGTGGGGAACGCTAACCGCCGACGGTAGCTGGCACGGCGAAGTATGGAATCGCCGCAAGCTGGGCGATGTTTATGTCGAGCAGCTTTCCATCCATCTGGTACGCAATGAACAGGGCCATCCCACACACCATGTAGGAACGTTTTCCGACATCAGCGCACGCAAGGCGGCGGAAGAACATGTGCAGCACATGGCACATTACGACCTGTTGACCGACCTGCCCAACCGCGCGCTGATCTACGACCGTCTGCGGCAAACACTGATCAAGGCCAAGCGCAGCAAAGGGCGCGTGGGGTTGATGTTCCTCGACCTGGACGAATTCAAGCCGATCAACGATACCTACGGTCACGCGGTCGGAGACCTGCTGCTGAAAGATGTGGCAAAACGCTTGCAGCATTGCATGCGCGAATCGGACACGGTTGCGCGCATAGGCGGCGACGAATTTGTCGTGTTGCTGCCGGTCATCGAAGGGGAACAGGACACCATAGTGGTCGCGGATAAGATCCAGCATGCCCTCAGTCAACCGTTCAAACTGGCCGGACACAAGATGAGAATCTCCTCCAGCATCGGCATCGCCATCTACCCAGAGCACGGCACCGATGACATGACACTCATCACCAACGCCGACATCGCCATGTACCATGCAAAAAGCAGCGGGCGCAACAACTTCAAAGTATTCCGGCCAGACATGGCGTAAAGCAGGCAGCGGCCTCTACCTTTATTAAAAGACTGAGCTCAAATTAAAGCCGGGCTAAGACTCCCCATCTACTTCCGCCAGCACCACGCCAATCGCTTGTAGCGGATCGTCGGTCAAGCTCAGGCAGTGTTCGCTGCCGTTGACCAGATACAGATTAAATTTTTCGCGCTGCAATGCGGGAGATAGACGCGCAGGCATGTCGTCATCGTTGCATAGCGTGATGCGCAACTCCGGCCAGGTCTGTTTCAAGCTGGTCAACGCGGCCTCGTTCAATGCTCCCAATGAGGCGGCGGTATTGGCAATATGTTCCAGAGTTTCGGGGACAATCATATTAGTCTCAGTCTTCTTCCGACGCCGCGAAGCGGCTCAACGATTTCGCTTCCACGCCGAGTATCTTGGCAAGCCAGGGCGGCGGCGCATCGAGTACGGCTTGCAGGCGTTGCAGGGCGATATTCGCCTTGCCGCCTTCCGGTGCTTTCACCGGATGGATATTGGCGCGCACTGCCTTGGCGGCTGCCGGTCCGCCGATAGATTGCACGTAAACGATCTGGCAGTCGTTGATCATGTTGGCGCGCGCGACGTTTTTATCTTCGGCATCGTCGGTGATGGCGGTGGAGCGCACGTCAACAAGGCGTATCTCTTTGCTCCCGACTTGGTAGATCAGAAAACGCGGACACGAGCCGAAGTGGCCGTCGAGATTCTCTTCGGTGTTGGAAGCGACCGCGACACGCAGACTGCCGGGCATGTCTCCATCGGCATAAGCGGTGCGCGTCGGCAGATTTTCGTCTTCATCGGCAGCTCCCCACAGGTGGCGCACAGCCAGTTTGATCGAGGCGCTGTCCATGTCAGGATCAACCGTTTCTTCGCCGGAAAGAATTAGCTTAATGTCGGCCACGGTCACTTTGGCAAGCTTCTCTTCAGTGATAGGCAGGCCGAGTTGGTCGCCCAGCTTCGCCGCGAAAGCACCCGCGTTCACATCAGCGAGGACGCGCGCGGCTTGAGCGATGCGCAGTGCGGCGGTTTTAGTGATGACGGTGGCGCTAGTCATAGTTACCTCTGTTTTTTGACAACCCCAAACCGTTCGGCCTGAGCTCGTCGAAGGCTATTTGTCCGTTCATCCTTCGACGAGCTCAGGACGAACGGGATTTATTACGCTGCGATCTGCGTGATGCAGCCCTTGATCGGGCATACCTTCACACATTGCGGCTTGTCGAACTCGCCTTCGCACTCGGTACAGCTATCTGCTGTAATTTTGGTGACGCCTTTTCTAGTTGCGATCGAAGCCGTAGGGCATTCCGGTTCGCAATCACCGCATGAGGTGCACAAATCTGCATTGATTTTCATTGCCATGATGATTCTCCTAATTGTTTATTCCGCCGCATCGAGGCGCTTGGCACGCAAAGAAATCGGCAACTTGCCCGGCTTAGGCTGAGGCTCGATGTAATAGCAGCCGCCGTTGTTGAGCTTGATCTCACCTCCCCATTTTTCCGGGGTGTCGAACTCCATCGCAACGATGTCGTCTTCGAGGTCGCGCTTGGGCAGGTAGAACACATATTCTGTCTTGCTGCCACGCTGGATCATGATGTTTGCCATTGCTACTTCCTTTCTGAACCACCTTCTCCCCAACCCTCTCCCGCAAGCGGGAGAGGGAGTGAAGGTAGTGCGTTAGCGCACCAAGTCGTGGTTGTAGTCGGTAGTCCCCATACCGCGAGTGT
>JBAZYW010000076.1:0-9670 GCA_041659125.1 Gallionellaceae bacterium
CACTTGCCAGTCGGCAAAATCCTTCATGCGCTCTTCGTTTTCCGCTTCCCAGCCCATTGAAGTCCACACATCGGTGGTCACCAGATCGGCGCCGCTCGCGGCTTCCATCGGGTCGGAGAATTCTTCGTAGTGCTCGTGGCCGTACAGTCCGGCGCGTTCCGGTTCGACTTCGTAGCCGGGCGGGGTGGAGACGTGCACATTGAAGTCCAATATCTCTGCGGCCTGCAACCAGGTGTTGCACATGTTGTTGGAATCGCCGATCCACGCCACGGTCTTGCCTTTGATGCTGCCGCGATGTTCGACGTAGGTGTAGATGTCGGCCAGCACCTGGCACGGATGGTATTCATTGGTGAGACCGTTGATAACCGGGACGCGCGAGTTGCGCGCGAAACGCTCGATGATGTCCTGCTCGAAAGTGCGGATCATCACGATGTCGCTCATGCGCGAGATCACCTGCCCGGCGTCTTCCACCGGCTCGCCGCGACCGAGCTGCGAGTCGCGCGTGTTCAGGTAGATAGCGGAGCCGCCGAGCTGGTGCATACCCGCCTCGAACGACAAACGCGTGCGCGTGCTGGCTTTTTCGAAAATCATCACCAGCGTGCGGTCTTCCAGTGGCCAGTATTTCTCGTAGCGCTTGAAACGTTCCTTGATGATGCGGGTGCGTTCGAACAGATATTCCAGTTCGTCGCGGGAAAGGTCTTTGAATTGCAGAAAATGCTTGATAGTCATGGCAGATATTCCTGAAGTTTAGGCTTCCTGCGACAAGAAATCGGTGATCAGCGGACACAGCATATCCAGCAACTGTTGTGCTTCGGCTTCCGAAAAAATGAGGGACGGCAACAGGCGGATCACGCTGTCGGCAGTGACGTTGATGAGCAGGCCTTTTTCCAGCGCTCTTGCAACCAGCACAGCACATGGCTTGTCGAGCTCGATACCCAGCATCAGGCCTTGTCCGCGCACAGTGACGACGCCTTTTACGCCGCCGAGCCTGGCTTTGAATTGCTGTTTGAGCCACGCGCCGAGCTTGTCGGCATGAGCCAGCAGATTGTCCTGTTCCATAATGGTCAGCGTAGTCAGCGCAGCGGTCGATGCCAGCGGGTTGCCGCCGAAGGTCGAGCCGTGGTTGCCGGGTTTGAATGTACCCGCAGCTTTGCCCGCAGCCAGACATGCGCCCACGGGCACGCCCGAACCCAAGCCTTTAGCCAATGTCATTACGTCCGGCATGATGCCCGTGTGCTGAAAGGCGAACCATTTGCCGGTTCTGCCCAGGCCGCACTGCACCTCGTCCAGCATCAGCAGCCATTCGTTCTCGTCGCAAATCTTGCGCAGGTTTTGCAGATAGCTGATGTCCGGCGTGCGGATGCCGCCTTCGCCCTGGATCGGCTCGACCAGCACGGCGACGATGTTGGGTGTGTGTTGCGCGACCTGGCGGATGGCGTCGAGGTCGTCGTAAGGCACGCGCACGAAGCCTTTGACCAGCGGCTCGAAGCCTGCCTGCACCTTGCGGTTGCCCGTGGCGGAAAGAGTGGCCAGCGTGCGTCCGTGGAAAGCCTTTTCCATCACGATGATGGTCGGGGTGTCGATGCCGCGCTGGTTGCCATACAGCCGCGCCAGCTTGATCGCCGCTTCGTTCGCCTCGCAGCCGGAATTGCACATGAACACTTCCTGCATGCCGGAGAGTTCGCACAGCTTGTCGGCGATCAGCTCTTGCTCGCGTACCTGATAGAGGTTGGAAGTGTGGATCAGCTTGCCGATCTGGGCAGAAAGCGCAGCGGTGAATTTAGGGTGCGCATGCCCCAGAGTGTTGACTGCGATGCCGGAGAGCGCATCCAGATAGCGCTTGCCATTGACGTCCCATAGCCAAGCACCTTCCCCGTGGGAGAAGGTGACGGGTTGCCGAGCATACGTGTTCATCAAATGGGACATGGCAAGCTTTCTAGTCTTGTTACATCGCTGATGCTGAAAAAACAAACAAAAAAGGCCGACTGCTTCGTCGGCCTTTTTGTCGCAGACTTATCGTCTGCAATAAATCAGGCCATCGCCTTGATAGCGGCGGACAGTCGGCTCTTATGACGAGCAGCCTTGTTCTTGTGAACGATCTTCTTGTCGGCGATGGAGTCAACCACGCTGGTGGATTCGTTGAACACGGCTTGCGCGGCGGCCTTGTCACCGGCTTCGATAGCTTTGGCGACCTTCTTGATCGCGGTACGCAATTCGGAACGTAAGCTGGTGTTATGCACGTTTTGCTTAACTGCTTGTCTTGCACGCTTTCTGGCTTGTGCGCTGTTTGCCATGGTGACTCCTTGAGAATTCGGCTTGCGTTAAAAGGGGCGCATTATAGGAAGGTCGTCTGGATTTTGCAACCTCATTGTTGAGGGAGGGTGGAAACGGGGATTAAATGCCGTGGTTCGGTGGCAATGTTATGGGGAAGGCTGGCTCGATTTACGTTATTTTTCTGGAAGTTAAATAGCCTGAGCCATTCTGATGTGATTACGCATAGTCTATACATGACATGAGCGGGTTTTATGCAAACCGGATCAACGCGGCAGAATAGGCCGAAAATATACGCGGCTGCATGTTGGTTTTGGGAGTGGTGTTATGATTCGCCGCGAAAATATATCGTTTCGCGTAACTAAATATCACACATGAATCTTCTTAAAGCCCTTGCTGCCATCAGCAGCCTGACGTTGGTCTCCCGAATTTTGGCATTTGTGCGCGACATATTGATCGCGCGGGTGTTCGGCGCGGGGATGGCGACGGACGCTTTCTTTGTCGCTTTCAAGCTGCCTAATCTGTTGCGCCGCATGTTCGCCGAGGGCGCGTTCTCGCAAGCTTTTGTGCCGATCTTCGGCGAATATAAAAACCGTCGCGGGCACGACGATACCAAGCTGCTGGTCGATCACGTGACGACGCTGCTGGCGATCATCCTGTTCATCGTCACGCTCATCGGCATCATCGCCGCGCCGCTGCTGGTGTACATCAGTGCCCCCGGCTTTGTGAAAGACGCGGACAAGTTCGGGCTGACCGTGCAACTGTTGCGCATCACCTCGCCTTACATTTTCTTCATCTCGCTGGTCGCGGTGGCGGCTGGTATCCTTAACACTTACAACAAATTCTGGGTTCCGGCGTTCGCCCCCATTCTGCTCAATATCTGTTTCATCGGCGGTGCGCTGTTTCTTGCGCCGTATTGCGATCCGCCCATCATGGCGATGGGCTGGGCGGTATTTGCCGGCGGCGCGGTGCAACTCGCGTTTCAGATTCCGTTCCTGAGAAAGATCGACATGCTGCCGACATGGCGGCTGAACCTGAAAGATGCCGCTGTGTGGCGTGTCATCAAGCAGATGGGCCCGGCCATGTTCGGCGTCTCCATCGCGCAGATCAGTCTCATCATCAACACGATCTTCGCTTCCTTTCTGGTCGCGGGCAGCGTGTCCTGGCTGTACTACGCGGATAGGCTGATGGAATTCCCCTCGGGGCTGTTGGGCGCGGCGCTGGGTACTATTTTGTTGCCCTCACTTTCCAAGCATCATGCCGACAACAGCACGGTGGAATATTCCAAGTTGCTGGACTGGGGTTTGCGTCTCGTCTTTATGCTTACACTGCCCGCCGCGCTGGCGTTGGGCATGATCTCCGTGCCGTTGCTGGCGACCTTTTTTCAGCACGGTGCATTTGCCGCCAACGATGTCCTGATGACGAGCAACGCGCTGGTCGGCTACAGCGTCGGCCTCATCGGCCTCATCGCGGTGAAGGTGCTGGCCCCCGGCTTTTACGCGCGGCAAGACATCAAAACGCCGGTGAAAATCGGCATCGCCACCTTGCTCGTGACGCAACTATTTAACCTTGCCTTCGTCGGCTGGCTGCACCACGCCGGACTGGCGCTCGCTATCGGCCTCGGTGCCTGTTTTAACTCCGCTGTGTTGTTCTACTTTCTGCGCAAGCGCGGCATCTACACCCCTGAGCCCGGCTGGGGCAAGTTCTTCCTTAAGCTATGCATCGCTTTGCTGGCGCTGGGTTTGACGCTGTGGTTCGGCATGGGCAGCGAACAGCACTGGCTCACCACCCACGGTTGGACGCGCATCGTGCATCTCGCCTGGCTGGTGCTGGCGGGCGTGGCGGTGTACTTCGCTGTGTTGTTCGCGCTGGGCTTCAGGCTCAAGGATTTTTCCAAGCGCGGCGCGAATTGATTCGATTTTTTGAGGTGAAATGATGAGCGATTATTCTTATAACGTAGAAGAAGATAATTTTGAGGAGTTGGTGGTGGCGCGTTCGCATGAGGCGCCGGTGCTGATGGACATCAGTGCGGAATGGTGCGCACCGTGCAAAGTGCTGGCGCCGCTGCTGCATAAGATGGTGTTCGCTTATGACGGAAAATTTTTGTTGGGCATCGTCGATGCCGACGAGAATATGAGAATCGCCGGACGCCACAAGGTGCGCGGTTTTCCGACGGTGGTCGCCTACAGCCACGGCGTGGAGATCGACCGTTTTCACAGTGCGCAGACGGAAGGTTTTCTGCGTGACTTCATCGAGCGCGTGATTGCGCGGCATCGCGCTGCCGTAAAAACGGAATGAGGAAAAAGTTCAGGCGCACCTAAGAGCGTGCGCTTAGCTTACATTCCTATGTCGCAACACACATTTTCTCCGCCCCACGACGGCAGTCTGAGCCCCAAGGCTTGGTATCAGGCCGTGCGTGACAGGCCGGGTTTTATTCACGATGCGGCGCAAGAAGCCGCGATCGAGGCGCTGGATGTGCTGTGGCACCAGTTGGTCGATTTCAAAGCCAAGCGCAATCATTTTCTCGGACGCAGCCTGCTCAGTCCGGATGTGCCGAAGGGCTTGTATTTCTGGGGCGGCGTAGGGCGGGGCAAGAGTTTTTTGATGGATGTGTTTTACGACTGTGTGCCTTATCGCCGCAAGCGCCGGATTCACTTTCACAACTTCATGGCGGAAGTGCATCACGAGATGAAACTGCTGGCGGGAGAAAAAGACCCCTTGCTGGCGCTGGCGGATAACATCGCAAAATCCACGCGCTTGCTGTGTTTCGACGAGTTTCATGTGAGCGATATTGCCGACGCCATGATCCTCGGACGTTTGCTGGATGCGATGTTCGAGCGTGGCGTGGTGTTGATGACTACCTCTAACTATCCGCCGGACGGCCTGTATCCCAATGGGCTGCAGCGGCAGAAATTCTTGCCCACCATCGCACTGCTCAAGCGCGAACTGCGGGTGCTCAACGTGGACGGCGGCAACGACTACCGTTTGCGCGAGATGACGCGCGAGTCGCTGTTCATGGTGCCCGCCGATGCCGCGAGCGATGCGCGTATGGAAGCGATGTTCGAACGCCTGAGTCCGGTGGCGCAGCAGGATGAAAGGCAGATTGAGATCATGGGGCGCATGATTCCGGTAAAGAAGTTATCGCACGGGATAGTTTGGTTCGATTTTATGGACATCTGCGGAGGGCCGCGTGCGCAGACCGATTATCTGGAAATCGCGCATCAGTTTCACACCGTGTTCGTGTCGCATATCACCAAGATGAGCGCCGAGGATGCGCCTGCGCTACAGCGCTTTATCTGGCTGGTGGATGTGTTCTACGATAATCGCGTCAAGCTGGTGATTTCGGCAGCGGCAATGCCGCATGAACTTTACGTTGATGCCGCGCAAAGCGGGGAGTTTGCGCGTACTGCCAGCCGGCTGATCGAAATGCAATCCAGGGATTATTTAAGCTTGCCGCATCAGTCGGAAGGCGTTACGTTGAACTTGCCGGAAGCGGGATGAGCAGGATAGTTAGCGCTGGGTAAATCTTTCCAGAACATCTTCCATGAATTCTCCGGAGCCTTCTTTGCCGACTCCGATCTCTTCCAAGACTTGTTCACCGACATCCGGCCATTCGGTATCCGGCAGGCGATGAATCTTTTTGTGCAGATGCCGCGCCATTTGCAAGATCGAAACCAGTGTCAATGCGGCATGATCCACGTTCAGACGGTCATGATGGAAACGCACGGACTGACAGATGAATTCGGGCAAATTCCAGTGCTTGGTCACCATAAAACCGACCACGGTGTGGTCGGTGTTGTAGTGCTGATCTTCATCGTGAAAATCCGGCCAATTGCTGCCTTGATTCAAGCGGAAAGATTGGCAATATTCCGGAAAGCGCTGCATCAGGATCGGCACGCCGCACTCGTGAAATAGTCCGGCCATATAAGCGTGGTCCACGGCGATATTGCAAGCCGAGATTTGTTTCGCTGCAATGATGGCACTGAGTGTGGCGATCTCATCGGAGCGCTCCCAGAATTTCTCGTACGCCAGTTCGTGTCCGCCGATCGCTTTGCGTAGCGACAGGCCTTTGATGAGATTGGAGACTTGCGTGAGTCCCAAGATGGTAATCGCCTTCTGAATGCTGGTAATCGGGGCGGGTGATTTGTAGAACGACGAATTGACCATCTTGAAGATGGCGGCGCTCAGGCCGACATCTTTGTTGATGAGGTTGCCGATCGCCGTAAGTCGGTTGTTCGGTTTGTTGATCAGTTTGTCAATTTCCAACAGGATGGACGGTTGCGGCGGGATGTTGATCTGGCTGGCAAGTAATTTGTCGAGTAACGCCTGCTCGTTGGGGGCTTCGGTTTTTTTCATGGGGCTGATCGGGTATGCAGTTGATGGGTCGTTTGAGTCAACGATTGCCGCGAATTATACCTGCGAAATGTGAATTATTTCCTTCAAAGAATCCCGAAATTCACCATTTCAACAGCCGTTTTCCCAGCCACAAGCCGATGATTCCGATGGCGAGCATGGGCAGGTAGTGCCACGCGATGACATGCGCGATGGAGTCGGTCGCTTCGTGCAGTCGCAGCCACAATGCGCCGACGCTGAAAGCGGAGAGCAGTGCGACGCTGCCCGCCAGCCGATAGTGTGTACTGGCATATTTGCGCAGGGAATAGAATGTCCATCCCGCCGGCAGCAGTGCCATTAACATGATGCCGAGGGTGCACTCGAAGCTGTGTACCGGCAGCGGTGCAGGAGGGCTGTCGGCGCGCCAGGCAAAAAACAGGATCAGCAGAAAGAGTGCGAATATCCATGTCGGCGCCAGGGCCAAAATGCGTTTTTGGTGCAGATCGGGAAAGGCCAGCAGTGCGGCGCTGAGCGAGGTGACGATGAAAAGGCCAAGCAGGGCAATGATTTCGGCTGCGAACCAAAGGCTGTGCAATCTTTCCAGCAAATCGGGACGCAGACCGGAAAGGGCGAGCGATAGCGCGAGATAGATCGCGGCAATGCCCATCCATTGCAGGCTCAGCATAAACGGATGCGGAACCGGTTTGACAGCGCCTGCATCCTGCACAAGTTTTGCAACAAGATCGTCGATATTTTCCATTATCTTTCCAAGTTCTTTCGCAATATTTTGTAGGCGCGATGTGCCGCCACTTTCACGGCAGACTCATTCATGCCCATTTTTTCGGCCACTTCTTTTGCGGTGTAGCCTTCCTGATGCATTAATTGCAAAATAGTCGCCTGCTTACCGGGGAGTTTTTGCACTTCTCCACTGATAGATTCGTAACTCATCACCGGTTCGGTTACAGGCCCAGGTAAATTCTCTTCCAGCTCGTCCAGATCCAGGGCGTGGCGCAACTGATCGGAATAGTGCGCGCGCAAGTAGTCGTGCAGACGAAATTTGGCGATAGCGAATGCCCACGGCTTGTAGGGGCGATTGCCGTCATAGGTATGGCGCGCCTTGTGGATAGAGATCAAGATTTCCTGCATCAGGTCATCCACTTCGTTGCTGAAGCTGAGACGCTTTGCCAGAAACGGGCGCAACAGGCTCGACGTCTTGCGCAGCAGATCGGCGTAGGCTTTCTGGTCGCCCGATAGCGAGCGCTGCATCAATGTTTCCAAATTGTCGTTTTGATCGGCCACTGGGATTTTATGTGTGATGTGTAACCATTTATCGGGCTGCCCCGAATAGACAGTCAGACGGAATCATAACGTGAGATGCAAAGAGGAGGGCAACATCATGCAACGCAGACAGTTTCTATTGGCTTTATCCGGTGCCGCCGTATTTTTGGCATCTCGTTCTTATGCCGGTAGCGCACTGGGAGGTGAGCAAGTGAGCATCATGCAATTTTCCGATGACGGCAAACCGCGAGGGCGCAGGGTGGTAGCCAAGGTGCGCAAAGACAAAGCAGAATGGCGCAAAAAACTGTCGCCATTGGCCTACGAAGTAACCCGCGAACAAGGCACGGAGCGGGCGTTTTCACAGCCGGGTTACGACAGGCACGAGCCCGGTTTGTATCGTTGCGTATGTTGTGACAATGCGCTGTTCGATGCGAAAACGAAATTCGATTCGGGGACGGGATGGCCGAGTTTCTGGCAGCCGATTGCCGCTGAAAACGTGCATGAGATCGCCGACCATCTGTTCGGGATGACTCGCACCGAGGTGCAGTGCGCGCTGTGCGATGCGCATTTGGGGCACGTGTTTAACGACGGCCCGCAACCGACGGGGCTGCGCTATTGCATGAATACCGTGTCGTTGCGCTTTGTGCCGCGCCCCAAATAATTCGAGCAACAAAACCTATAACCGGAATTCATTATGCTGATTTTTTTACTGGCTTATATCGGCGGCGTACTCACCATCTTCAGTCCGTGCGTGCTGCCGGTGTTACCGTTCATCTTTGCGCGTTCCGACCAGTCCTTCCGTCGTTCGGGGCTGCCGATATTGCTGGGCATGACGGCGACCTTCACGCTGCTGGCCAGCTTTGCGGCGGTGGGGGGCGCATGGTTGGTCGAGCTGAATCAATACGGGCGTTATGCGGCGCTGGCGCTGTTGCTGCTGTTGGGCATGGCGCTGATTTTGCCTGCGTTGTCGGAACGCCTGATGCGTCCGTTTGTCGCTTTGGGCGGGCGCTTGCAACAGCGCGCCGATCAGCAAAATAGCCTGAAAGGTGGATTGCTGTTGGGTGTGGCCGTCGGTTTTTTATGGGCGCCGTGCGCCGGGCCAATTTTGGGACTGGTGTTGGCGGGCGCGGCGCTGAACGGTGCGAATCTTTACAGCGCCTTGCTGTTGCTGGTGTTTGCCGCCGGTGCGGCGACCTCGCTAGGGGTTGCGCTACTGGCTGGCGGGCGTGTATTCAAATTGATGAAGAATGCCTTGGGGGCGGAGGAGTGGGTGCGACGCGGCTTGGGCGTGGCGGTGGTGGCCGGCGTAGTGGTCATCGCGCTGGGCTGGGATACGCGCTTTCTGGCGCAGTTTTCTTTTTTAAGCACGGCCAGCACCGAGCAGAAATTGATCGAAAAATTGGCGCAACGCCCTGACACGGCAGAAATGGCGGAGGCCCGCATGGCTCCATCGCTACCAGTCGCGACGCAGTGGTTCAACTCGTCGCCGCTCAACGCGGAGAGCTTGCGCGACAAAGTGGTGCTGGTGGATTTCTGGACTTATTCCTGCATCAACTGTTTGCGCACCTTGCCCTATCTGAAGGCGTGGGATGAGAAATATCGCGCGCAGGGATTGGTCATCATCGGCGTGCATGCGCCCGAATTCGCCTTTGAAAAAGACCTGCGCAATGTCGGGCAGGCGGTGCGCGATCTGGGCATCCGATATCCGGTGGCGGTGGATAACCGATATGCGATTTGGAACGCTTATCAAAACCAATACTGGCCCGCGCATTATTTGATCGACGCACAG
>JBAZYW010000077.1:0-9640 GCA_041659125.1 Gallionellaceae bacterium
GTGACACCGCGTCGCTGGATGGCTTGGGCAAATCCTGCGCTGAGCAACCTGATCACGCACACTCTGGGTTCGGAGGGTAAGGGCTGGGTGTCCAATATAGTCGGACATACCGCGAGCGAGGGTTGGCTCATTGATATGGACAAGCTGCAAGGCTTGGCTAAATACGCCGATGACGCGTCCTTCCGTATCAAATGGCGTGCCATCATGCAGGATAACAAGGTTCGTCTGGCCGAGATGTTGCAGCGTGATTGCGGCGTCGAATTTAATACCAACGCCTTGTTCGACGTGCAAGTGAAGCGCATCCACGAATACAAACGCCAACTGCTCAACGTGCTGCATGTGATACATCTGTATGACCGTATTAAACGCGGCGACACGGCGGATTGGACTCCGCGCTGCGTGCTGATAGGCGGCAAGGCTGCTCCCGGCTATAAGATGGCAAAACGCATCATCAAGTTGGTGAATGCCGTGGCCTCGGTAATCAACAGCGATCCCGATGCGGAAGGATTGCTGAAATTGGCGTTCATTCCGGACTACCGCGTGTCGGCGATGGAGGTGATTTGTGCCGGTGCCGATCTGTCAGAACAGATATCGACTGCCGGGAAAGAAGCCTCCGGTACGGGCAATATGAAGTTCATGATGAACGGAGCGCTGACCATAGGCACGTTGGACGGTGCCAATATCGAGATTCGCGATGAGGCCGGACATGAGAACTTCTTCCTGTTCGGGTTGACGGCAGAAGAGGTCGAAGCGACGCGGGGACATTACAATCCGGCGAAGATCATCGCGGAAGATGAAGATTTCAAACGTGTGATGCACTTGCTGGAGAGCGGCCATTTCAACTTGTTTGAGCCGGGTATCTTTGATTCGATCATCCAGTCCATTTACAATCCAGGCGACCCGTGGCTGACAGCGGCTGATTTCCGCAGCTATGTGCAGGCACAGCGCGAGGTTTCCAATGCTTATCGCGATACGGAACACTGGACGCGCATGAGCATATTGAATACGGCCACCAGCGGGAAGTTTTCCAGCGACCGTACTATTCTGGATTACAACCGCGATATATGGCACTTGCCACAAGTGGAAGCGAAGCAAGACTGATCAACGGTGCCGCCTGGGTTCCGGGCAAGGAAAGCCAAGATGCGTGTGTTATTTGTTTCATCCGAAGTGGCTCCGTTGATCAAGACGGGAGGGTTGGCCGATGTGAGTGCGGCTTTGCCTTCGGCCTTGCGCCGTTTGGGCGACGACGTGCGAGTGCTGATGCCGGGATACCCTCAAGTGCTGCGGGCGCTTGAGTCGTTTAAGGTCGATGCATTCTTTTCAGGTATCACCGGGTTTCCGGATTTTCGTCTGTTTTTCAGCGTGTTGCCGGATGGTGTGCCGCTTTGGGTAATCGATTGTCCCGAGCTGTTTCAGCGCGACTGAGGTATCTATCAGGACGGCAAGGGCAGTGACTGGCCGGATAACGCCCTGCGTTTCGGTTTGCTATCGAAAGTGGCGGCGATCTTGGGTAGTGCGGAATCGCCTGTCGATTGGAAGCCGGAGGTGGTGCACTGCAATGATTGGCAAACCGGATTAACGCCGGCTTACATGCATTTCTCCCCGGGTAGTGTGCCGTGCGTGATGACAGTCCACAATCTGGCTTTTCAGGGCATTTTTCCGCCGCAGATGGCTCTGGAATTGGCGCTCCCCGCAGAAAGTTTTCACCCGCATGGGGCCGAGTTCTACGGTAATCTGTCTTTTCTCAAAGCGGGTTTGTACTACGCCAATCATGTCACCACCGTTAGCCCGACTTATGCCGGGGAGATACAAACTGAAGCGCTGGGGTTCGGGTTGCAGGGGCTGTTGAAGAACAGAAGCAAAAGTTTGACGGGCATTTTGAACGGCATCGATGACAGCGAATGGAATCCAGCCATTGATCCTGCGTTAACGCAGACATATACCTCCCAAAAAATGGCGGGGAAGGCGGCTAACAAGCGCGCATTGCAGAAGCATATGGGGCTGCAGGTCGATGCGGAGGTGCCTTTGTTCGGATTGGTCAGCCGCTTCACGCACCAGAAGGGCGTGGATATCGTTCTTGAAATCGCGCCGCAATTGATTGCCGACCATGCGCAACTGGTCTTGCTGGGAAGCGGGGATGCAACGATGCAAAGCGACGCGATGGAGCTGGCGCGGAATTTCCCCGGTCAGGTTGCAGCGATGATCGGTTTTGACGAAGGGTTGTCGCATTTGATTGAGGCCGGTTCCGATATGTTTTTAATGCCCTCGCGTTTTGAGCCGTGCGGTTTGAACCAAATGTACAGCCAGCGTTACGGTACACCGCCCATAGTGCATGCGACAGGCGGGCTGGCCGATTCGGTAGTGGATTGCAACAGGGAGACACTGGATAAAGGTGAAGCGACAGGCTTTGTGTTCGATGACATGACGCCGCAAGGTCTGCTGGGTTGTATTCAGCGTGCCGCAATGGCTTATCACGATAAAAAGGTCTGGTCGACGTTGCAGTTGAACGGGATGTGCAAGGATTTTGGCTGGCAGAAAAGCGCGGAGAAGTATCGCGAAATCTATGCGAGCCTGTCTGTAAACATCTGATTAGTGCTTGCCAAAGTGAATGGGTGTTGAAATATTCTGTAATAATTAAATTGAAATTGGAAAAGCTATGAAAATCAAATCGATTGTTTTATCCGCTGTGTTTCTTATCGCTCTGTCTGGCTGCGAGCAGAAAGCCGACCTTCCCGTCAAAGCATTAGAAACAGGTAAGGACGTAACACAAAAAATGCAGGAATCCGCCCAGCAAGCAAGCAAAGAACTCACGCAAAAAGTTCAGGAATCTGCTCAAAAAGTAACCAGCGATGCAACCAAAGCAGCAAAAGAATCTGCCGTTGTAGTGAAGGAAACTGCGGAGCAAGCTTTGGCCGAGACCGCAGGCCGCGCTCGGGAAATCACCAAGACGCAAAAATCCGAGTCACGGCAACGCGGACAGAAGGCTGAAGACGAGATGATGATGGAATTTGAGAAGAAAAAATAATTGGCACCAATCAGCCCTCCTTGGTCTCAACCCTCCATAAAACGCCAATTTATTGTCCGCAGGTGTGCTGCCCGCCTGTTTCAGGTATTATTCTAGCGACTGTATGAGCTAGGTCGTAGTTGTCCCCTTTGTTTTGTGGGGGCTGCCTTGTCATCACCGTGTCTGCAGGAAACAATATAGATAGCGTCGAGTTAAAATCATTACGTCTTGAGTGAAGTTTTGCTCGTTGTTCCAAGGCACTTTTTATTCAATCTAATTCAAGGAATTTTTGTATGTCGAGCGTAGAAACACTGGGCGGATTGCAGCGCCGTTTGAATGTATCCATCCCACAGCCTAAATTGCGTGGTGAAATCGAATCTCGACTGAAACATCTGGGACGTACCGCCAAGGTGCATGGATTCCGTCCGGGCAAGGTGCCTTTCAAAATCATCGAGCAGCAGTATGGGCCACAAGTTCAGCAAGAGGTGCTGGGTGAAAGCTTGCAGCGCTCTTTCGCTGAAGCAGCTCAGGAAAACAAGTTGCAGGTAGCCGGTTATCCCCAATTCGAAATCAAAACGACAGATTTGAATGCACCTCAGATTGAGTACAGCGCGACATTTGAGGTGTATCCGGAAGTCGTCGTGGGTGAGGTGAAGTCCGAATCTGTCGAGCGCATCGTTTTTAACTTGTCGGATGCCGATATCGAAAATACAGTGGCGACGTTGCGCAAGCAACGTGCCGTGTACGAACCGGCTGCGCGTGCCGTGCAAAACGAAGATCAGGTGCGCATCGACTTTAGCGGCAAATTGGATGGCGTGGTGTTTGAAGGCGGCGAGTCTAAAGACTTCGTTTTGGTGCTCGGTGCGGGACGTATGTTGCCTGACTTTGAAAAGGCCATCGTGGGCATGAAGGCCGGCGACATCAAATCTTTTGATATGGCTTTCCCTGCGGACTACCACGGCAAAGACGTTGCCGGTAAGCAAGTGACGTTCACCATCACCTTGCATAGCGTTGAAGCGCCTCGTTTGCCCGAGGTGGATGCAGAGTTTGCCAAGTCATTGGGCGTGGCGGATGGCGATGTATCCAAGCTAAAAGCTGAGATTCGCGCTAATCTGGATCGTGAAGCACAACGCCGGGTCAAGGTGCGCAACAAAGACAATGCAATGGAGGTGCTGCTGAAGATCGGCCAATTGGAGGTGCCCAAAGCTTTGCTGGAAGGCGAGGCGCAAAACCTGATGCAGCAAACCTTGCGCGACTTGGAAGGTCGCGGGATGAAGATCCCCAAGGGCATGCAACTGCCGACAGACGTGTTTGCAGAGCGCGCGACTAAACGCGTCAAGCTGGGTTTGATATTGGCCGAGCTGGTTAAGAAATATGATCTGCATGCCAAGCCTGAGCAGGTCAAAGCGTTGATTCAAGAGTACGCCGAGAGTTATGAGCACCCTGAAGAGGTTGTGCGCTGGTATGCGGCGGATGCTTCGCGCTTGCGAGAAGTGGAAAATCTGGTGCTGGAAGATAACGTTGTTGCCTGGGTGATGGCGGGAGCCAAGGTTAGCGACAAGGCAATTGAACTGAATGAATTGATGGAGAACAACTAATATGTTGCCAAGCGCATCTTCAAAATTCATTGAGCCACAGGATATCGGCATGATTCCGATGGTTATCGAAACCAGCGGTCGCGGTGAACGGGCTTATGACATTTATTCGCGACTGTTGAAGGAGCGGATAATATTTTTGGTCGGCCCGATTGATGACCATATGGCGAATCTCGTGGTGGCTCAGTTGCTGTTCTTGGAATCGGAAAATCCGGAGAAGGACATCCATCTGTACATCAACTCGCCCGGCGGTTCGATCTCTGCGGGTATGGCAATCTATGACACGATGCAGTTTATCAAGTCGGATGTTTCGACCATGTGTATCGGCATGGCCGCTTCGATGGGGGCTTTCCTGTTGCAGGCTGGCGCCAAAGACAAGCGCTTCGCATTGCCGAACGCTACCGTGATGATTCATCAGCCGTTGGGCGGATTTCAGGGGCAGGCAACGGATATCGAGATTCATGCGAAATATATCCTGAGTTTGCGCGAACGCCTCTACACACTGATGGCCCAGCACACGGGAAAGAGCGTGGAAGAGATTGCGCGTGACAGCGAACGGGATAACTTCCTGACCGCTAAAGAAGCGTTGGAGTATGGTCTGATCGACCAAGTGTTAAGCAAACGCGCTTAAGTTAAGCCGCAAGCTGCCGATAAATGAAATATGGGGATTTGAATGTCGTCGGATAAAACCAAGGGTGATAAATTGCTGTACTGCTCATTTTGCGGGAAAAGCCAACACGAGGTGCGCAAGCTCATAGCAGGGCCTTCCGTGTTCGTGTGCGACGAATGCATCGCCTTGTGCAATGACATCATTCATGAAGAAACGCAAAACAACGGGAGCTTGGATAAGGCTGACAAGAACGACCTGCCTGTTCCGCATGAGATTTGCGAACGGTTGGACGAGTATGTCATCGGCCAGCGGCACGCGAAAAAAATATTATCCGTTGCCGTCTACAACCATTACAAGCGCCTGAAGAATACCGACAAGGACGGTGTTGAGCTGGCCAAGAGCAACATTCTGTTGGTCGGTCCGACCGGTTCGGGAAAAACCCTGCTGGCGCAGACCTTGGCGCGTTTGCTCAATGTGCCGTTCGTGATGGCGGATGCCACCACCCTGACCGAGGCCGGTTACGTCGGTGAGGACGTGGAAAACATCATTCAGAAGCTGTTGCAGGCCTGCGATTACGATGTCGAGCGTGCGCAGCGCGGCATCATCTATATCGACGAGATCGACAAGATTTCGCGCAAATCGGACAATCCTTCCATCACCCGCGACGTCTCCGGTGAAGGTGTGCAGCAGGCTTTGCTCAAGCTGATCGAAGGTACCAAGGCGTCGATTCCACCGCAAGGCGGACGCAAACATCCCAATACCGAATATCTGCAAGTGGACACCACCAACATTCTGTTCATTTGTGGCGGGGCGTTCGACGGGCTGGAAAAAGTGATTCGCAATCGTTCCGAGAAAGCGAGCATTGGTTTCTCCGCCAATCTGGTGAAACGGGATGACAATAAAGACGTTGGCGCTGTATTGCGTGAGGTAGAGCCGGAAGATTTGATTAAATTCGGCTTGATTCCTGAGTTCGTGGGGCGTTTGCCTGTTGTCGCTACGTTGGAAGGTCTGGACGAAGCAGCGTTGATGCAGATTCTGACGGAACCCAAAAACTCGCTGATTAAACAATATCAAAAACTGTTTATGATGGAAGGCGTCGAACTGGAGTTCCGTGCCAACGTGCTGAACGTAATCGCCAAAAAAGCCTTAGCCCGCAAGACGGGGGCACGCGGCTTACGCTCAATTCTCGAAGGCGCCTTGCTGGATACGATGTTTGATCTGCCTTCGATGGATAATGTGAGTAAAGTCGTGCTGGATGAAAATAGCACTGGCGAAATCAATCCTATCGTGATGTACTCGGAAACTCCGAAAGCCGCATAGTGCTTTTGAATAATATGTGCGGGGCTTGAATTTCCCCGCACGTTCCCCAATCTGGGTCATATCGTCACTTTTAAAGAATATCCATCATGTCTGAACACGACCCGATAACCTCCGAAATCTCCTTGTTGCCGTTGTTGCCGTTGCGCGACGTGGTCGTGTTCCCGCACATGGTCATACCGTTGTTTGTCGGACGCGCAAAGTCGATCAAGGCGCTGGAAACCGCGATGGAGGCAGGCAAGAGCATCGTGCTGGTGGCGCAGAAGTCTGCCGCCAAAGACGAGCCGGCAATTGAGGATATGTACCGCATCGGCAGCATTGCCAACATCCTGCAAATGCTAAAACTGCCCGACGGGACGGTCAAAGTGTTGGTCGAAGGCACGCAACGCGCCAAGGTGCTGCATGTTATAGAGGAGAAATCGCATTTTGACGCTGAGATACAGCCTGTGCCGCCGGACGAAGAACCGGGGAATGAGGCCGAGGCGATGCGCCGTGCTTTAATTAATCAGTTCGATCAATACGTTAAGCTTAACAAGAAGATACCGCCGGAAATATTGACTTCTCTGGCGGGTATAGACGATGCAGGACGCCTTGCGGATACCATCGCCGCACACTTGCCGCTCAAGTTGGAGCAGAAGCAGGAAGTGCTGGAGATATTCGATGTGCGTAAGCGCCTTGAGCATCTGTTGGGCTTGTTGGAAGCCGAGCTGGACATAATGCAGGTGGAGAAGCGCATCCGTGGTCGCGTAAAGCGCCAGATGGAAAAAAGTCAGCGCGAGTACTATCTGAACGAGCAGGTCAAAGCGATTCAGAAAGAGCTGGGCGAAGGCGAAGACGGTGCCGACATCGAAGAGATTGAAAAGAAAATCAAGGCCGCGCACATGCCTAAAGATGCGCGCGCCAAGGCCGAATCCGAGCTGAAGAAGCTGCGCTTGATGTCCCCTATGTCTGCCGAGGCAGCTGTGGTGCGGAACTTCATCGACATTCTCATCGGATTGCCGTGGAAGAAAAAGACCAAGATTGATACCGATCTGAAGCATGCGGAGGGCGTGTTGGAGGCGGATCACTACGGTCTGGAAAAAGTCAAAGAACGCATCGTGGAATATCTCGCGGTGCAACAGCGCGTAGAGAAAATGAAGGCACCGATTTTGTGTCTGGTTGGGCCTCCCGGTGTGGGCAAGACCTCGTTGGGTGAGTCTATTGCGCGTGCCACCAACCGTAAGTTCGTGCGTATGTCGCTGGGCGGGGTGCGCGACGAGTCCGAGATACGCGGGCATCGCCGCACCTACATCGGCTCTATGCCGGGCAAGATTTTGCAGAACATGAGCAAAGTCGGCGTGAAGAACCCGCTGTTTCTGCTGGATGAAGTGGACAAGATGGGCATGGATTTCCGTGGCGATCCTTCATCGGCTTTGCTGGAAGTGCTCGATCCGGAACAGAACCACACTTTCGTCGACCATTATGTCGAGGTCGAGTACGACTTGTCCGATGTGATGTTTGTCGCGACTTCTAACAGTATGAATATTCCCGCGCCGTTACTGGATCGCATGGAAGTAATTTTTGTGTCCAGCTATACGGAAGACGAGAAGGTGAATATCGCTACGCGCTATTTGTTGCCGAAGGCGATCAAGAACAATGGACTGAAGCTGGAAGAAATCAGTGTTTCCGAGAGTGCGATCCGCGATATTTTGCGCTTCTACACTAGAGAAGCCGGTGTGCGTAGCCTGGAGCGCGAGCTATCCAAGATCTGCCGCAAGGTGGTGAAGTCGCTGCTGTTGAAGGGGCGCGATACCAAAGTTACGATCAATTCGCGCAATCTCGACAAGTATCTAGGTGTGCGTCGCTACAGTTACGGCATCGCAGAGAAAAACAATCAAGTCGGGCAGGTTACAGGTTTGGCCTGGACCGAAGTCGGCGGCGAATTGCTGACGATCGAGACGGCAGTGTTGCCGGGTAAAGGCAAAACCACGACCACAGGCAAGCTGGGCGAGGTGATGCAGGAGTCCATACAGGCAGCGTTGAGCGTGGTGCGCAGCCGTGCGCGGTCACTGGGCATCGCTGAAAACTTCTACGAGAAAAACGATCTGCACATCCATCTTCCCGAAGGCGCAACACCCAAAGATGGGCCAAGTGCCGGTGCCGGAATCTGCACAGCGATGGTTTCGGCGTTGACTGGAATCCCTGTGCGTGCCGATGTGGCGATGACCGGAGAAATTACGCTACGAGGCGAGGTGCTGCCTATCGGCGGCCTTAAAGAGAAGCTGCTGGCGGCGCAACGCGGCGGTATCAAGGTCGTGTTGATTCCCGAAGAAAACGTCAAGGACTTGGTTGAGATACCGGATAACGTAAAAAACAAACTTGATATCCACCCGGTCAAATGGATAGAACAAGTCTTGGAATTGGCGTTGGAAAGAAAGCCGGAGCCGCTTGCGGTTACGGAGCCGCAGGCTCCAGTGGTGTCGCCAGCACCGAACAGTGATGCGGCTGCTGTAATCAAGCATTAAATTGGGACGCAGTTATTACTGCGCCCCAAATCAAAAAGGTAAAGTACATGAGCAATAAATCTGAGTTGATAGACGCCATCGCAATATCTGCCGATATTTCCAAGGCTTCTGCGGGGCGCGCATTGGACGCCACCATTAGGTCTATTCAAGAATCCTTAGAGAAGGGCGAATCGGTTAGTCTAGTGGGGTTTGGTACGTTCTACGTGGGTGAACGCGCTGCCCGAAATGGTCGTAATCCGCGCACCGGAGAGACAATAAATATCAAAGCAGCAAAAATTCCTAAATTTCGGGCTGGTAAAGGACTGAAAGATGCTGTAAACTAGCGTTTTCGACGGGTGCTTAGCTCAGCTGGTAGAGCACCGCCCTTACAAGGCGATTGTCGGCGGTTCGATCCCGTCAGCACCCACCAGAAAAATAGGTTTATGGAGTGGTAGTTCAGTTGGTTAGAATACCGGCCTGTCACGCCGGGGGTCGCGGGTTCGAGTCCCGTCCACTCCGCCAAACAAAGGTGAACGAAAGTTCGCCTTTTTTCATATATACACACAAATTTTCGATTGGGTAGGCCATATGTTCGATTTCGTGCATGAGAAAAAAAGATTGGGGCAGTTTG
>JBAZYW010000078.1:0-9624 GCA_041659125.1 Gallionellaceae bacterium
TTCGCCAAACGATCCGCGATACCTTCGTGCGTGGTGAAGTCCACGATGTCTTCGGCTTTGATGACGTCACGCGCCACGGAATCAACGCTGCCGATCTCATCCGCCAAACCCATCTTGATGCTTTGCTCGCCGCTCCAGAATAAACCGCTAAAGGTTTCCGGCGTTTCCTTCAGACGCTTGCCACGCCCTTGTTTCACCACGTCGATGAATTGCTGGTGTATCTCCGCCAGCATCTTCCTGGTGAACTCTTCATGCTTGGGATTGCGCGGAGAAAACGGATCCATGAAACCTTTGTTCTCGCCCGCCGTCATCAAGCGGCGCTCGACGCCGAACTTCTCCATCGTGCCGGTAAAACCGAAGCCGTCCATCAGCACGCCGATAGAGCCGACGATGCTGGCCTTGTTGACATATATCTTGTCCGCAGCGGCAGCGATGTAATAGCCGCCGGAAGCGCACATGTCCTCGACCACCACATACAGCGGAATGTTCGGATGCTCGACACGCAAGCGACGGATCTCGTCGTTGATGTAGCCGGACTGCACCGGGCTACCGCCGGGGCTATTGATGCGCAGGATCACACCTTGAGTCTTCTTGTCTTTAAAGGCTTCTTGCAGGCTGCCGATGATGTTGTCGGCATTGGCATTGCTGTCTGCGGAAATCACTCCGTTCAATTCGATCAGTGCCGTGTGCTTACCCGTCGACAAAGCGCCATCGGTCTTGCCGCCGATCCAGCCCATGAACAAGAACAGCACGATGAACAGATAGCCGAACGTGAGCACCTTGAAGAAGATGCTCCAATGCCGCGCGCGGCGTTGCTCCTGAATAGCGGACATGGCCAATTTTTCCAGCACGCCGCGTTCCCAATTATTCTGATCAGACATTGAAGCTCCTTTAATAAATTCGTTAAGCGTTGACCTCGAGCCAAGCGCTCAGTTCGGCAAAATCATCCACCAACGCACGCGGATTCAATGCGCGCAATTGCTCCGCCGGGTGCGCACCATGCGTCACACCCAGCGCATCCACACCTGCGTTGATCGCCATTTGCAGATCGTGCGTGGTATCGCCCACCATCAATACGCGCTCTGCCGACAGCCCCAGCTCGTCCATGATCTCCAGCAACATCGCCGGATGAGGCTTGGAAAAGGTCTGGTCGGCGGTGCGTGTCGCGTGAAAATATTCGCCCAATTCGCTCATAGCCAGTGCACGATTCAGGCCATTGCGATTCTTTCCCGTGGCGACGGCCAGCCAGTAACCTCGAGCATGCAATTCCATAATAGTTTCGCGCGCCCCCGCAAACAGAGGAATCGACGCATCCTGCGCAAGGAAATGATGCCGATAGCGTGCCGCCAACGACTCGTACTTGGACTCATGCGCGTCCGGCACGGCATGGCGCAGCGCTTCTACCAGCCCCATACCGATCACATAACGTGCAGCCTCGTCGCTCGGCACAGGCAGATCCAAATCGCGGCACGCGGCTTGAATCGAACCCGCGATCACGGCGGTCGAGTCCATCACCGTACCGTCCCAATCGAACACAATCAAATCATATCGTTTAGTCATTTCAATTCAGCGTAAATATTTTAAAGCACCTAAAATAATTCAACACACCGGCAAGGCACGGTGTGTTGAATTAGCTGGATTATTTTCCTTGATTTACAGCGGTAGTTGAACGCAAATAAAAAATTATTGCGCGTTCAGCACCTCATTAAAAATCCCAACGGAAGCCCAGTGAGCCGAACATGCGCGTACTCTTCGATGTCTGGAAAGGCCCCGACATGTCCGACAACTCACCACCGAATTCGGCATCCAGACTCAATTCTTGTTGTATTTGGTAAGCAAGTCGCAGCGTAGGCGTATTGCGCACCATGTTTCCGCCATAGTTGTCGGATTGACTGTAGAAATACCATGAGGTGTCTACATAAAATTCACGATCCCAAGAGGTGCGGTTATACACAAACACTGATTGTCCACTCTTGACATAGCCGCTGGTGGTGTAGCTGCCGCCGAACGTGGTGATGTCGGAATCGGAATACAGGTTACTGCCGATCAACTGCGCAGTGAGCGTTTTTTCCATACCGGTACTAGGATAGGCCGCAACATATCCTTGAACACCGGATACCCCCGTGTTCGGATCGATCCCGCTAGCGGGGAGGCCGCCTGTTTGGGCTAATTTGATGTCACCGCCAAGCTGCCAAGTTGAACTAAGCTTTTGCGTTATGCCCATCTGAGAAAATGCAGAATTACCGGTACGGTCGCGTGCTAATTGCTGCAATTGCGTCTCGTTCATAACCGCCAGCAAATCTTTGACCGAAGTCGTCGCTGCACCATTCAATGCGTTGCGTATACTGATAGATGGACTCTTGCGGTAATCTGCAATGAAGTTATACGTTGTTCCCGTCGACTCTACCCACCATGAACCTGTGAGCATGGTGGAATTCAGCACCTTGAAATAGATGTCGTAGTCCAGCGCGGCAAATGCGGTCTTTCCGCCTTCGAAGTATTTAAACTCTCCACCCAGCGCACGGCGGTCCAAAATGCCTTCTAACGTTTGATTGAGCAGATAAATTGACACGGGTCCCTTATCCACACTGACACCGTAGAAAATCGGCTGTTTGGTAAAAGTAAAGTCCACCAATTGCCCCGCCACTCCGTTCACACGGAAATCCTGTGGCGAACCATAACCCGCAGCAACGCCGTCGAAGCGCCCCATCACCCCGCCACCGCCGGTTGTTTGGCGGCCGAGACGTGCCGAGTAATCCTCTGTACGATTTTTATATTCTATATACGCTGAATTGACACGGTTCCTATCAGTTTTTCCCGGCAGGAAATTTTTCGTATGCACATCCCGGAAAACAATACGGTTATCGTAGTCCTCATTGACATAACGCCCCGTTGCGTCAATGTTACTAATCAGTGACGATTGGTCAATGATGGAATATGTATCGGTCTGGGAGGCATTATTGAATGGATATGTGGTATCGATTTTACTTTGGCCATAGTAATAGCGCGAAGAAATACCGCCCTGTACAAAACTACGCGGCGCTATTTTTTTGTCGGGCGTTTCCATTTTGACAGTCGTTGCAGGTAAAGCTAACCCTGCCAGACGTTGCTTAACCCGCTGCACACCGGGTTCGGTGGTATAAAGTTTCAAATATAGTTCATATTCCACCTTGGCCTTGGCGGGCTGCCCTCCCCTTTCGCGCGCTACGCCGACCCACTCCTGCGCATCCTGCGAATATTGGTTGGGAGGCAACATCAACAGCTTATTAAAGGCTTCAATGGCGGCAGGATAATTCTTCGCGGCCAACGCATCGCGGCCGGCCAGCATGAGCGTATAGCCTTGCTGGTTGTTGTCTGTCGATGCCGCCCCGGCCTTGTCGAGAATCGGCGGCAAAACGGTAGGTAGCAGCGGCAATGCCAGAGCCCCCGGGGCCTCAACTTTTTCCGGCTTGATAGTGATAACAAAACTGCGATTATCTGATCCGGCACTCGCGCTAAACTCCACTTCACGAGCAAACTCAACCACCAGCTTAGGCTGCACAGCTTGGTCAAAAGTCGTCACGCTAAAGGCTGGCGTCAGCATAGTCTCAGGAGCTTTGCGCACTTCCCTGTCTACCCAGGGATCTGATGGATTCGAGCTAGGCACACGCTCATAGTAAATTTCCAGAATGCGGGACTTTCCTCCCGGCACGTAGCGCAAAAAATGCACCGGCGTAGTGAGCTTGATCGTCGCCAATACCACATCATTCTGTTGCTGCACACTCACATCATCCAGCGGTGCCGCAAAAACGGCAGTCGGCCCAAACAGCAAAATAGAACCTAATACTGTAGCGCAAACTCGGCTCGCTATGACCTTCTTCATTGACTCGCTCATGATGACTCCGCCTATATGATTTTAATTTTCTCAAAACAGCCGCTGACAACCAAGCTGGATTGTTAATTGCAGCACCAACTGCCACGTTAGCGGAGGCCTCTATGATGCCTCCGCTAACGTTTTAAAAAATTACTTGTCCCATGAGTTAACTGTGTGACAGTTATCGCAGTTGTAATACTCCCCTGACGCCTTGCTGCCATGCTCTTTAATGCCTTTTGCCGAATGGCATGAGTAGCAAGTGTGCTTTCCTTGCTGTGCCGCGTGATTGAATTTCCACGATGAGGTGGTGTGGCAGGCATCACAAGATACGAGATAGGCTGAAGTATTGTGATTACCTGGTCTCTGCGGGATGTGACACTCCAGACATCTGCCTGCTTCACTGCCTGTATGAGCTGTAGCGCCTAACCACGTAGTTTGCCTATGGCATGCATCGCAACCTAATGTCGTAGAAATATGGGCTGAATGCTTACCCCTTGCCGCTATGCCATTGTGGCAATTTGCACAGGCCTCAGTTACCCCAGTGTGATTAAAGGTCGCAGGACTCCATGCATAAGTCCGATGACATTTATCGCAGGAGTTGGTGGCCTTCGTTCCACTACTGTGATTCGACGGTTTTCCAGTTGCGATCAGCCCGTTATGGCAAGACGAGCATTGCCCGGCTACCGCTTTACTGTGGTTGAATCGCGCGCCGTAAAATGAAACTGTATTGGTATGGCACACCTCACACGGCTCGGTCGTCACGAGGTGCTTTAATGACTTGGCGGTCGCTACAACACGCATACCTTTGGTATGGCAACCGGCACAGTTACGCGGCGTGCCTTTGAATACGCCGCCCACATGGCAGACTCCGCATTCCACCGTCGTATGCAGACCGGTCAGCGGAAAGCCTGTAACCATGTGGTTAAAATCGCGAGTCGAGCGCTCAGCTTGCGTCTTGCCAGCGGCATCGTCCGCATCGGGCTGCGCTGCTATTGCAAACATCGAGAATAATGAAAGTGACAGCACCAGCAACGCCGACATGAACAACTTGGGCTTTAAGAACATTTTGTCCAATGTGATCTGTTTCATTTTTTTCTTCTCCTCAAAATTAATCCCGATAACGCAAAGCTCGCATTAAAAATTACGCCGACTCGCGAGCAGATCTCATTCCATGCAACTCGAACGCATGCTAGCAAGTTCACAACACTTGTTACAAAGCCATTGATCCGTTCCAAGCATGCAAACCGGGGGCTTTGTTTGCCGAACAAACGGCGCATTTCCCCGACTAACGGCGTTTCTCTTACTTGCCCGCCCCTACTCTCACTTCACGCCATTTGTCACCGGCGTGACAGCGGTCACATTGCGGACCGAAATCGCCATTGTGGACATCGTCCCTGTCATGGCAGCCTCCGCAAGTTTGGGGTGCATTTACCTTTTTATCCATCGGACGCTGATGGCACTTATAGCAATTAGGTATATTTTTATGCGGCCCGACTAATTTAAAGCGGGTTTTATCGTGATCGAAATCCCACGACTTCCAACTACGCGCGTTGTGGCATTCCTGGCACTCGGTACCAAAACGACGCTTGTGGATTTTTTCATCATCTTTCTCATGACACGACCAGCATTCGGGCTTGGCATCTTTGAAAGTCACCGCAGCGTGACACTTCTTGCACTCCACCGTGGCATGGCTTCCCAACAAGGGGAACTTGGACATGCTGCTGTTGTTGTGATTGAAGGTGGTCTTTTTCCAATTCTGCTCGTTATGGCAAGTTTCACATTTCTTACCTTCCTGCCCTTTGTGCTTGTCGTCCTTCTCATGACAGGACAGGCAAGTGGTTTGCAGCTTGTCCTTGTACAAGTCCCCCTTATGGCAGCTCACACACTTCAGCGGTGCGCGGTGCTTGCCCAGCAACGGGAATTTGGTTTTCTTGTCATGATCGAATAACACCTCTTTCCAATCGCGCTCGACGTGACAGCTTTCGCACTTCGGCCCGAAATTACCTTTGTGCGCCTTGTCGTCGTCCTTTTTATGGCATGACACGCAAGTCGTCTGTAGCTTGTCTTTATACAAGTCACCTTTGTGGCAGCTCACGCACTTGGCAGGCTTATGCTTGCCCAGCAAAGGGTACTTGGTCTGTTTGGTGTGATCGAACAATATCTCTTTCCAGTCGCGCTCGACGTGACAGCTTTCGCATTTCGGACCGAAATTACCCTTGTGCGCCTTGTCGTCGTCCTTTTTATGGCACGACACGCAAGTCATCAGCAGCTTGTCTTTATACAAGTCACCTTTGTGGCAGCTCACACACTTTAAGGGTGCGCGGTGCTTGCCCAGCAACGGGAATTTGGTCTTCTTTTCGTGATCGAAAAGTATCTCTTTCCAATCGCGCTCGGTGTGACAGGTTTCGCACTTCGGACCGAATTTCCCTTTGTGCGCTTTCTCGTCGTCTTTCTTGTGGCACGAGTTGCACAGCTTGGGTGTGTCTTTGTACTTCTTGTCTATGTGGCATTTGTCGCACTTCACTTCGTCGTGCTTGCCCAGCAACTTAAAGTTGGTTTTGTCGTGGTCGAACTTGGTCGTCTTCCAGTCTTTTTCGCTATGGCATTTCGCACAGTCGGTTCCCAGCTTGCCTTTGTGCGCCTTCTCGTCATCCTTCTTGTGGCAGGCGACACAGGTCTTCGGCGTATCTTTATATTTGCCGTTGATATGGCATTTGTCGCACTTCACATCAAAGTGCTTGCCCAGCAACTTGAAGTTTGTCTTGCTGTGATCGAAGTTGGTCGTCTTCCAATCTTTTTCAACGTGGCACTTGGCACAGTCCGTTCCCAAACCGCCTTTGTGCTTATCGTCTTTCTTATGACAAGCGTTACATGTAGAGGGCGCTTCGGTGTATTTCTTGCCTTCGATATGGCAGCTCTTGCACTTTACTTTTTCATTGAGGTGCCCGCCCTTTAACTGAAAATCAGTCTGCGAGTGATCGAATTTTCCGGTATCCAATATAACGATCTTGGCATCGCGGCCTTTATGATCGGTGTGGCATTCCTTGCATGGCTTATCATCTTGGAGGCGCCCGTGATAACCGCGTTTCTCGCTGATATCCCTGCCCACATCTTTATGGCATTCCTTGCACAGACTGGACTGCGCGCCCTTATCAAACTTCTTGTGGCATTTGTCGCAATTCTCATCCTCTTTAGCGTGCCCCTTGATGACATCGCCCGGCGAAACCACGCTCCCGAATGCCAGTTGGACACCCGGAAAAAGAAGGGACAAGACAAAAAAAAGACGGAGAAATATCGACATATTCAATCCAGAATAATTAGTACATATGAACAGCCAGCACATGGTAGAAACCGCTAAACACCAACATGTATACCAGCGGGATATGGAAGATATGCCAATACGAGAACAGGCGCTCATAAGTATGGAACTGTGAAGCGTCGCGCACGGCACCCAAATACGACTTGATCAACGCCCCGTATTCGGCAAACATCCCCTCCATGCTTTTCACTTGAGCCGCAGTAAAGTTCTTTTCTCGCGCTTGCGCTTGCATAATTCCGTGCAGTTCCTTGACCAGCGATCTGGATAGCATCTCCGTCTTAATGCCGATGCCCACAAATTTGGCCAGCCCCAGCTTTCCTGCCTGCGCATTTTCCTCGGCCCGAATCCGGAACTCTTCCAGTTTTCTCTCGATTTCAGGCGCGAAACTAAAAGTGGATTTTACATCGCCGGACTGCTCCAATTCAGCCTTGATCTCATTGACCGAGGCCTGCCGCCCGTATAGACCATGGTGGATCTTGGTATAGAAAAAGCGCCCGAAGGTACCGCTGCCGGACACCAGAAACATACAATACATCGCGATCGCCGCATTCACCGATCCTATCGGGTGAAAGTACGGAATGTACACATGATAAGTAGAGTGAAAAATAATGACCAGCGGTCCCAAGATACCCAGCACCATGTGCCACTTGAACCAGGTTGGCAAAAGGCCCAATTTACCGAGAAACTTGACGCGCTTGCGTAACGGATAAAGCAGCAGCGCCAGCATCATGAGCCCGCCTGCCAGCCCGAGGTTGTAGCCAATGTTGTCGCCGGGTTCGTACAACGTTTGCGGCGAAACGATGAAATATCCGACCACCGTCACTATTGCGACGATCAGAATAAATACCCCCCACATATGGTCTTTTGACTTGGGCTTTACGCCCGCACGCCGATCTAGTGTCACATTCTCTTGTGCCTGCGAACTCATATTCTCTCCGGAAGCTTCTCAAAATAATCCGTGGATAATTTTCCCACGGAGCGTAGTTTAACCGCCCTTACGACATTCGGCAATACAAAAAGTGTCGTATTGTCAGCATGCTTAAGCGGGCATAGAATGCCAAATGTTTCGCACGGGCGGATTGCAACCTTTGCTCCGGCCTGTTTGGCACAGCTTAGTTTTGGTTCTTCAACGTCAAAAGCCCCCTGCTACTCACGCTCTGACACTAAATAAACACACATCCTTTAAACGAATCGACTATATCCAACATGGCAAATTACGACTTGGCATTCTATGCAATCCCTCTGGCGATTATAGTGTTCTTTTATCTGCGCGGTAGAAGCCAAAAAGAGACAGCTGCGGTAGAGCAGCTTTCCGAAGCAGTTGAAGCCGGCCTGACCGAGCCTTCTTCGCTCCACCCCTTGATCGACCACAAAAAGTGTTTGGGCGCAGGCAGTTGCATCACCGCATGCCCTGAAGATGCAATCGGCATGATTAAAGGCAAAGCGGTGCTGATCAACCCGACTTACTGTATCGGCCACGGCGCCTGTGCCGCCGCCTGCCCGCACGACGCAATCACACTGGTCTTCGGTACTGAAAAACGCGGCATGGACATTCCGCAAATCTCCCCGACCTTTGAAACCAATGTTCCCGGTATCTTCATTGCCGGCGAATTGGGCGGCATGGGCTTGATCCGCAAGGCCTCCACCCAAGGCAGTCAGGCCGTGGATTCCATCAGCAAGCTCAAAAACAACGGCACTCCCCTCGATGTAGTCATCGTCGGAGCCGGCCCCGCAGGGCTGGGGGGCGCGTTGGCCGCCATCGACAAAAAATTGCGTTACGTGTTGCTGGAACAGGAAGAGTCACTGGGCGGCGCGATCTTCCAATATCCGCGCAACAAGGTCGCCATGACTGCCCCGGTCAAGCTGCCCATCATCGGAGAAATGCAGTTCAAAGAAGTCAGCAAAGAGAAGTTGCTGGAATTCTGGCATGTGGTCATCAAGAAAACAGGCATCAAACTCAATCTGAATGAGCGCATGGAAGGCATCACCCCGACGGACAAAGGCTTTATAGTCAAAACATCCAAAGGGAGTTATGAGACGCGTGCGGTGCTACTCGCCATCGGACGCCGCGGCACACCGCGCAAACTGGGCGTTCCGGGAGAAGATCTACCCAAGGTCGTCTATCGCTTGATTGACCCGGAACAGTACCGCAACATGCATGTATTGGTAGTCGGCGGCGGGGATAGCGCATTGGAAGCGGCCATCACCATCGCCGAGCAACCCGGCACTACCGTCACGCTATCAGCCCGTGGCGAATCCTTCGGGGCCGCCTTCAGCGGGGCAAAAGCGAAGAACCGTGACCGCCTGAAAGCCATGTCGGACGAATGGAAAATCAAGATCTACTTGAAATCAGGCGTCAAATCGATTGAAAAGAACACGCTTGTTCTGAAGTATGAAGATAAAGAAGTCCAACTGCCCAATGACGGGATCATCGTCTGCGCAGGCGGAACAT
>JBAZYW010000079.1:0-9510 GCA_041659125.1 Gallionellaceae bacterium
TCATGAAAGGGGGCTAGCATGCACACGTTAATGAGAGGCCAATGACTTTTTATTTTTCTGATTATTGCCTATGCTAGTAACGCAGCCGCCCAATCTTCCGAAGAGGAAGACCTAGCGCTGATCTATGGCGACAATTCCACCGTCAGCATTGCCACCGGCAGCAAACAAACATTGCGCCGCGCCCCTGCTGTGGCGACCGTGATTACGGCTCGCGACATCGAGGCCATGGGAGCTACCGATCTGGATCAGGTGCTGGAAAGCGTACCGGGGCTGCATGTTTCCAAATCGCATGTTGTCTCGAAGACAATTTACAGTTTCCGTGGCATTCATACTCTCCAAAATTCGCAGGCCCTGATGCTGGTCAATGGCATTCCGATCACCAATGTATTTCAGGGTGATCGCGGCCAGATTTGGGGAGGCATGCCGCTGGAAAATGTGGCGCGCATCGAAGTGATTCGCGGGCCCGGTTCGGCACTGTATGGCGCGGATGCTTTTTCCGGGGTAATCAATGTCATCACCAAAACGGCGGCAGACATCAAGGGCACTGAATACGGAGCGCGTGTCGGCAGCTACAATAGCCGCGACGCTTGGCTACAACACGGCGGCAAACTGGGGGCGCTGGATGCAGCCTTCTATCTCGGCGCGGGGAATACCGATGGACAGAAAGGTATTATCCAGAAAGACGCCATATCCGCTTCCGGCCCGATAAACGAAGAACGCATGTCGCTGGATGCACGCACCGATCTATCCTATGAAGCGTGGCGTTTTCGGGCGGCTTATCAGCAACGCAAAATGGGTGCCGGCGCAGGGATAGCAGGAGCTCTAGATCCCAACGCGCGCGTATCTGAAAACAGACTGTATCTGGACATGAGCTATGAACAAGCCAACTGGGCACCAAACTGGGATGTATCCGGGGTTGCCGGTTATTATAATATCGAACAAAAACAAGCCGACCCGTCCTATACGCTGTTTCCCGCAGGGGCGATCCCCGGCTTCCCCAACGGGATGATCGGCAATCCCGGACACTCCGAACGACATACCCACGCCAGCCTTTCCACTGTCTATACCGGCTTTGATCAGCATCGAGTCCGAATCGGCGCGGGGCTGCGTGAAGACGATCTGTACGAATTTCTGGAAACAAAAAATTTCAGCGCAGTATTTGCACCACTGCCTGGTGGGTTGACAGATGCAACCGGCAATCCAGCTCTGGTCTCTATGTTGCCGCACAAGCGCAACCTGTCCTATGTGTTTGCCCAGGACGAATGGAATGTCGTCAAGGACTGGACACTAACGGCAGGCATACGGCATGACAGCTATTCGGATTTCGGCAGTACAACCAATCCGCGCCTCGCATTGGTGTGGGATGCATCCTACAACATCGTAGTCAAAGCCATGCATGGCGAGGCTTTCCGCGCCCCCACGTTCGCCGAGCAATATGCCATCAATAACCCGGTACAAGTCGGCAGCGCCAATATCAAGCCGGAGACTATTTCCACTGATGAGTTGGCATTTTCCTGGCAACCGGTAGACAAACTACAAACCAATTTGAATTTTTTCACTTACCGCATGCACAATATTATTCAGCTTGTCGGCACGAAGATGCAGAATGCCGGCGACCAGACCGGACGCGGCTTGGAGTTGGAGGCCACGCTGGATGCCGCCAACAATCTGCGTTTGACAGGCAATATTTCAGTGCAGCATTCCAAGGATGAGGCTACCGGCAAAGATGCAGGCTTGGCACCGCATCGCCGTTATTTCGCGCGTGCCGACTGGCGTTTCATGCCGCTGTGGCAGTTCGGCACCACAGTTAATCGCGTGGAAGAAAGAATGCGCGAACCGGGCGATACCCGCGCCCTGATTCCCGACTACTCGACAGTGGACTTAACTTTGCGGCGCGAGAAATTCGCGGGCAACTGGGATGCCCGCGCTTCGTTGACGAATCTGTTCAATCAGGATGCACGGGAGCCTACATTCTTATCCTCGGGAATATCTTCCGACCTGCCTCTTGCCGGACGCGCTTTTTACATCCAGTTACAACATAGCCTGTAAGCACGTAGCAGGCTAGGTTTGAGCATGTATTGCCGAGGTTGCAACCACGGACTACCCCTTGCGGTTGTAATCCGGGAACATTATTCCTTTACTCATTAGAAATGAAAAAAGCTCGCATTGCTGCGAGCTTTTTTCATTTCCACGCAACCGTTATCTCAACAATGTCAGAACACCGTTCGGCGATTGGTTGGCTTGCGCCGACATCGCGGTACCCGCCTGTTGCAGGATTTGTGCGCGTGTCAATGCTGAGGTTTCCGCAGCATAGTCCGTGTCCATGATGCGGCTGCGGGAAGCTGTCTGATTTTCAGCAGCGATCTGCAAGTTGGCGATGGCCGATTCAAAGCGGGTCTGAGCTGAACCGAAACTGGCGCGCAACGAGGAGACTGAGGCGATATCGGTATCCAGTTTGGCGATTTCCGCTTGGGCAGTCGTCGAGGATTCACCCAATGTCGTCGAAATCGGAACCAATGCCGCAGCCGTGGTAATGGTGAGGTCGTCGACACCGGAGGTACTGTTAGCCCCCACTTGAAAAGTTTGATTCACCGCCTCCGAAAGAAGCGGGATGTTGTTAAATGAAGTCGAATGGATCACTCGCAGGTTTTCAGCATTGAGCTGGATGAACTCCGCATCGAGCGATGGAATATCGGCATTCGATGTGGCATTGGCCGCTTGCACCGCCAACTCGCGCATACGTGCCATGTTGCTTTGAATGGTGCCCAATGCGCCTTCAGCCGTTTGCGCAAGGGAGATGCCGTCGCTCGCATTGCGTATCGCCTGGTTCAGCCCGCGAATCTGGCTTTCCATACGCGAAGCGATCGCCAAACCCGACGCATCGTCTTTCGCACTATTCACCCGCAGACCGGAAGACAAACGTTGCACAGAAGTGTGCAACGAACCCTGCGACCCATTCAGGTTGCGTTGCGAGTTTAAGGATGCAATGTTGGTATTGATGAACGCAGGCATTTGTTTCTCCTAATGGCTCGAATTCAAAGTGCCGAGCCTATCCACGTCCGGTGGAGTATATAGGCAAGCATGTTGAAGCAAAGCCGGAAACAGAAGGAGAAAACGGACTCATTACAGAAAAATTAGCCCGCCACTTCCCTCACCACTCCCGCAATCCTCTCCGCCCACTGTTTAACCTGTGCGCCATCCTCGCCTTCGACCATCACACGCAACAACGGCTCGGTACCGGACGGACGCAGCAGCACGCGCCCCTTGCCGTTCAAAGCATGTTCGGCCTCGCCCACTACAGCCTTGACCGCTGGACGTTCCAATAGCTCGGCTGCTGTGCCGGTAACCTTCACATTGATGAGTATTTGCGGATACATCACCAGAGGCTGCGCCGCTTGGGCGAGCGTTTGTTTGCTTTCGCGCAGTGCATGCAGCACTTGCAGCGCGGAGACGATGCCGTCACCGGTGCTGTGTTTATCGAGACAAATAATATGGCCGGAGTTTTCGCCGCCGATCTGCCAGCCTTTTTGTCGCAACAGCTCCATCACATAACGGTCGCCCACTTTGGCGCGCGCGAAAGGCACGCCGATCTTTTGCATGGCGTGTTCAAAAGCGAGGTTGGTCATTAGTGTGCCGACTACGCCGCCTTTCATGGTGCCCTGTGCCTGACGGTGCTTGGTGATGACGTAAAGCAACTGGTCGCCATCGTAGAGTTTGCCTTCCGCATCCACCATCACGAGACGGTCGCCGTCGCCGTCGAGCGCGAGGCCGATGTGTGCGTGATGTTCTTTCACTGCGAGTTGCAGATTCTTGGGGGCAGTTGCGCCGTAGCCGTCGTTGATGTTCTTGCCGTTGGGTTCGGCACCGATGGCGACCACGTCCGCACCGAGTTCGTGAAAAACGTTGCGCGCGATGTGGTAAGTCGCGCCGTGCGCGCTATCCACCACGATCTTGAGGCCGCGCAGGTTCATGTCTGAAGGGAAGGTGCTCTTGCAAAATTCGATGTAGCGTCCGACCGCATCGTTGATGCGTTTCGCCTTGCCCAAACCCTCGGATTCGTTGGTCTGCATAGGCTGATCCAGTTCGGCCTCGATCGCGAGTTCAACTTCATCCGGCAGCTTGGTGCCTTGAGCGGAAAAAAACTTAATGCCATTATCCTCAAACGGATTGTGCGAAGCGGAGATGACGACCCCCGCCTGCAAACGCAACGCACGCGTGAGATAAGCCACCGCAGGGGTCGGCACAGGACCTGCCAGAAACACGTCGATACCCGCCGCGATGAGTCCGGCTTCCAGCGCCGATTCCAGCATGTAGCCGGAGATGCGCGTGTCTTTGCCGATCAACACTGCAGGGCGTTCGCCTTGTGTGTGCTCTGCGCCTGCCAGAACCTTGCCCGCCGCATAGCCCAAGTGCATCACGAATTGCGGGGTGATGGGATATTCGCCCACCTTGCCGCGCACACCGTCCGTACCGAAATATTTTCTGCTCATGTCATCACCCTTCGTATATCGCATTCCAGATTTTCAAAGCATCCACCGTCTCGCGCACGTCATGCACACGCACGATGGCGGCACCGCGTTGCACTGCAATCAACGCCGCAGCCACACTGGCCGCCTGACGATGCTCGACATCCTGTCCGGTAATCGCACCCAGCATAGATTTACGCGACAGGCCTGCCAATACAGGCACACCGAGACCAGCGAAAGTCTGCATGTTTTTCAATAAGGCGAGATTATGCACCAGAGTCTTGCCAAAACCGAAACCGGGATCAACCACGATGCGTTCGCGCGCGATGCCTGCCGCCTGCGCCGCAGCAATGCGTGCTTTTAGGAAAGCCATTACTTCATCCATCACGTCGGCGTATTGCGGCGCTAGCTGCATGCTCTCGGGGTTGCCCTGCTTGTGCATCAAGCATACCGCCGCATCGCTACCCGACAGGACGGCCAATGCTTCCGGCGCTTGCAGCGCATTGATGTCGTTGACCATAGCAGCACCTGCCGCAAGCGCAGCGCGCATCACGGCGGGTTTCCAAGTGTCGATAGAGATAGGCACGGCGATGTCGTGCAGCCCTTCGATCACCGGCAGCACGCGATCCAGCTCTTCCTGTTCGCTCACTGTAGCCGCACCGGGACGGGTAGATTCACCACCGATGTCGAGAATGCCCGCGCCCTCTTCGATCAAACGACGCGCATGCGCGATGGCAGCCGCATGCGACAAATGCCTGCCGCCGTCCGAAAAAGAATCGGGCGTCACGTTGACGATGCCCATTACTTTGGGATGCGAGAGATCGAGTTGGAATTTACCGCAGTGGAGGAGCATAAGGCAGTCGTTAGACGTTAGTAGCTAGCCGTTAGTTTTGTCATTGCCCTCAGCTAGAGCAACTAACGACTAGCTACTAACGACTGCCTTCAGGTTTCTTGCGCGGGTTGTGTAGGCGTAGCAGGTGCCGTGGGAGTAGCGTCCTGCGGCGGCGGGGGCGGTGCCACATAAGCAGGTTTGGGCGGACGCGGCGGAATACCGGCCATAATATCGTTGAGCTGATCGGCGTCGAGAGTTTCCCATTCCAGCAAGGCTTTGGTCATCGCCTCGATCTTATCGCGGTTGGCTTCAATCAGGCCGCGCGCCAACGCATACTGCTGGTCAATGATGCGGCGGATCTCTTCATCCACTTTTTGCATGGTGGCTTCGGAGACATTCTTGTGTGTCGTCACCGAACGACCGAGGAACACTTCACCATCGTTCTCGCCGTACACCATCGGCCCCAGCGCATCGGACATACCCCATTGCGTGACCATCTTGCGCGCCATGTCGGTGGCACGCTCGAAGTCGTTGGACGCGCCTGTGGTCATCTGATGCATGAATATCTCTTCGGCGATACGTCCGCCGAACAATACCGCGATAGTGTCGAGGATACGCACCTTGTCCATGCTGTAGCGGTCTTCCGACGGCAACTGCATGGTCAGGCCCAGCGCACGTCCGCGCGGAATGATGGTGACCTTATGCACCGGATCAGTCTTGGGCAACAGTTTGGCCACCACCGCATGGCCGGACTCGTGGTACGCCGTATTGCGGCGCTCTTCCTCCGGCATGATCATGGTGCGGCGTTCGGTTCCCATCATGATCTTGTCTTTGGCGGACTCGAAATCGTCCATCTCGACGAAACGCTTGCTGCGTCTGGCGGCAAACAATGCGGCCTCATTCACCAAGTTAGCCAAATCAGCACCGGACATACCGGGTGTACCGCGCGCCAGAATGTCGGCCTTCACGTCAGGGGCCACGGGCACTTTGCGCATGTGCACCATCAGAATTTGTTCGCGGCCGCGAATGTCGGGCAACGGTACCACCACCTGACGGTCAAAACGGCCGGGGCGCAACAGCGCGGCATCCAGCACATCCGGGCGGTTAGTAGCGGCGATCACGATCACGCCACTCACCCCTTCAAAGCCATCCATCTCCACCAGCAAGGCATTCAGCGTTTGCTCGCGTTCGTCATTGCCGCCGCCCATACCGGCACCGCGCTGACGACCCACAGCATCAATTTCGTCGATGAAAATAATGCAGGGTGCATTTTTCTTGGCCTGCTCGAACATGTCGCGCACACGCGCCGCACCGACACCGACGAACATCTCGACGAAGTCCGAACCCGAAATGGAAAAGAACGGCACTTTGGCTTCGCCTGCAATGGCCTTGGCCAGCAGGGTCTTACCCGTACCGGGGCTACCCACCATCAACACTCCGCGCGGAATACGCCCGCCGAGATTCTGGAATTTGGTCGGATCGCGCAGAAAATCCACGAGCTCGGAAACTTCTTCTTTGGCCTCATCGCAACCCGCCACGTCCGCAAACGTGACGCGCTCTTTCGCGTCATCCAGCAAACGGGCTTTGCTCTTGCCGAACGAGAAGGCTCCGCCGCCTTTGCCGCCCTGCATCTGGCGCATGAAAAACACCCACACGCCGATCAGCAACAGCATCGGGAACCATGACACGAAGAGGCTCATCAGGAAAGATTGCTCTTCTTCCGGCTTGGCTTCGATCTTGACGCCGTTCTTGAGCAGGTCGGAGACCATCCATAGATCGCTCGGCGCATAGCTGGTGATGCGCTTGCCATCGTTGGTGACGGCTTTCAGGGTGCGGCCTTCGATGGTCACCTTGGCGATGTGGCCCATCTTCACCTCTTCGAGGAATTGCGAATAGTCCAGCTGTGCTTGCGCCGTAGATTGCTGGCGCGAATTGAATTGGTTGAACACGGTCATCAGCACCAAAGCCACAACCATCCAAATCCCGATACTCTTAAATAAATTATTCACTATCGCCTCTCATTGAGCCGTAAAAACACTGCGTGCATTAAACACGTTCCGCCCCGATTACTCAAGGGCATCCTAAAGTGCTGCATCCCGTTTCTCCAACCCCAACAAATACTGCTCACTGCTGCGGTCGCGCGATGCTTTGGGTTTGCGCGTAACCACTTTGGCAAAGTGGCTACGCATTAGTTTCAAATATTCCTCGAATCCAACGCCTTGAAACACCTTGACCAGAAAGGCACCACCCGGCTTTAGGTGCTGTGCGGCAAACTCCAGCGCCAATTCGGCCAAGTGAATAGCGCGTGCTTGGTCGGCTGAATCGATGCCGCTCATATTGGGTGCCATATCGGAAATTACAAGTCCGATCTTCTGCCCCCCCAACTTTTCTTCGAGTTGCGCCAGCACTGCGTCATCCCGGAAGTCGCCCTGAATGAACTCCACGCGCGGCAAAGGGTGCAACGGCAACAAGTCCAGGGCGATGATCTTGCCGCTCTGACCCAATTTGGCCGCAGCCACCTGGCACCAGCCACCCGGCGTGGCGCCGAGATCCACCACGACCATGCCCGGCTTGAGCAGATGATCACGCTCGTCGATCTCCAAAAGCTTGTACGCGGCACGCGAACGATAGCCGTCCTTCTGCGCCATTTGCACATAAGGGTCGTTGATATGCTCGCGCATCCACTGTTTGCTGGTTTTAGAAGGCTTCATCGGTTTATAACTTAAAAATCTGCGGATTAAGCTTCGGTTTTTAGGTAAAATGCGCGCCCTATCAGGAGTACCACATGCTAAATCTCACCGTTGCACAGCGCCTCGAACTCAAAGCACGCGCCCACACCCTCAATCCCATCGTCATCATCGGTTCTGGCGGTTTATCGCCATCGGTGCTGGAAGAAATCGAACGCAGCCTGAAAAGCCATGACCTGCTCAAAATTCGCGTGATGAACGATGACCGGGAAGCGCGTACCGCCATGCAGCAAGAAATCTGCACACTCCTGAACGCAGGTGCCGTGCAGCACATCGGCAAAATTCTGGTGATCTATCGTCCGCTGGCTATTCAACTCGCCAGCCCCACCAAGCGCAAAAAAGGCAAGCCGCTCACCAAAAAACAACTTGGCAATCGTTAAGGCAGTCGTTAGTAGCTAGCTGCTAGTAATACCGTCGCTTCGCGGGTTTTGTTTGAACTAACGACTAACGTCTAGCGACTACCAACTAGATATACTGAACCTCAACGATTTCATACTCGCGCACGCCGCCCGGCGCCTTTACTTCAGCCACATCGCCGCTCGATTTTCCGATCAAAGCACGGGCAATCGGCGAACTGATGGAAATCTTGCGGTGTTTGATGTCCGCTTCGTCGTCGCCGACGATCTGATAAGTCACCACATCGCCTGAATTCGTATCTTCCAAGATTACGGTGGAGCCGAACACGCAGCGCCCGTCGGCGTTCAGCGTCTTAGGATCGATGACCTGCGCGCTACCCAACTTGAATTCCAGCTCGACGATACGCCCTTCGACAAAGGACTGGCGCTCTTTGGCGGCATCGTATTCGGCGTTTTCCGACAAGTCGCCTTGCGCGCGCGCTTCGGAAATCGCATTGATCACTTTGGGACGCTCAACCGTTTTCAGGTTATGCAACTCTTGGCGCAATAACTCGGCGCCAACAACAGTCAATGGAACTTTACTCATGTACTACCCCAAACAAAAATTAATGTTTCAGACGCTGATGCTGCGTCTGTAAGTCATACACTTGCAACTCGGCCAAATGCTGCATGCCGAGGCAGGCAGCACGCGCTCCGGCAAGCGTCGTGTAGTAAGTCACGCGGCCTTGCAGCGCGGCATGGCGGATCGAATACGAATCGCGCATCACCGACGGTTTGCTGTCGACCGTATTGACGATGAGATTAACCTCGCCGTTCTTGATCATATCAACAATGTGCGGACGACCTTCGGGAACTTTGTTTACCACCACCACGGGCACACCCGCAGCCGCGATTGCCGATGCCGTACCGCGCGTGGCCAAAATCACGAAACCCAAATTATGCAGGTTCTGCGCAACCTCAACGGCACCCGGCTTATCCGCCTCGCGCACGCTGATAAATACCTTGCCGCTCTTCGGCAGCTTCACGCTGGCGGCGAGTTGCGATTTGACGAAGGCTTCCGCAAAGGTATCGCCCACGCCCATCACTTCGCCGGTGGATTTCATCTCGGG
>JBAZYW010000080.1:0-9504 GCA_041659125.1 Gallionellaceae bacterium
TGTGGCCGTGGAAAAAACCGCGCTGTTTCTCGATTTTTTGCATGACGTATTCGAATCGGGCGAAAAAAAATCCTGCGAGTTGCCATTCGATCAGGTGGGCGGCAAGAAACATCTCGGTTTGAAGCTGCCGTTATATGCCTCGGTCAACGCTATTGCCGATGATGCAAAACAATTTTGCCTGATCGTGGTTGAGGATATCAGCACGCGCATGATTGTCGAGCGCAAAAAGAATCAGGCTATGCAGCAGCTCCACAATCAGGTTATCGAGACAGCGATGGACGGCTTCTGGATGACCGATGCGCAGGGCGTTCTGGAAGAGGTCAACGAGGCTTACGCCAAGATGTCCGGCTATACGATGCAGGAGTTGGTGGGTATGCATATCAGTCAACTTGAAGTGAGCGAGCGGCATGAGGATGTCATGGCGCATATCGACAAGCTCATGGTGCATGGACATGACCGTTTCGAGACGCGGCACCGGCGCAAGGATGGCAGTGTGATCGACATCGAGGTGTCGGCTACCTTCATGCCGGAATGCCATAAGTTTTTCGTCTTCACCCACGATATCACGCAGCGCAAGCGGGACGAGCAGGCGCTACGCGTGGCGGCTGCGGCATTTGAAACGCAGGATGCCATTCTTATCACCGATGCGCAGTCCAACATCGTCCGCGTCAATCGCTCATTTACAGAGATCACAGGTTATAGCGCCGACGAAGTGATCGGTAAGAATCCGCGCGTCATGAGTTCGGGGCGGCAGGACAAAGCGTTCTATGCCACGATGTGGCAGCACTTGCTGGAGCAGGGTTCATGGGCTGGAGAGATATGGGACAAGCGCAAAAACGGCGATATTTATCCCAAATGGATGACCATCACCGCAGTCAAGAACGAATGCGGCGATATAACGCAATACGTGGCCATCTTCAGCGATATTACGGCGCGCAAACAAGCCGAGGAGGAAATTCGCAATCTGGCACTTTACGACGCGCTGACCAATCTGCCCAACCGGCGTTTACTGCTGGATCGTTTCCGTTCGGCACTTTCGGTGTCTGCACGCAGCCGGAATTATGGCGCGGTACTGTTTCTCGATTTGGATGGATTCAAAACGATTAACGACATGCACGGACATGATTGCGGCGATCTGATTCTGATCGAAGTGGCGCGGCGCATACAGTACTGCGTGCGCAAGGTGGATACCGTGGCGCGTTTGGGCGGAGATGAGTTCGTGGTGTTGCTCGAAGAAATCGATGAACGCGCCGAAGATGCCGCGCAAAAAGTGGCAATGATCGCGGAGAAAATACGGGAAGCATTGCACGCACCGTATTTCCTGAACAGCAACGAATATCACAGTTCGCCGAGCATAGGTGCGCATTTGTACTGCGGCGATGAAGAGTCGGTAGAAGACTTGCTTAAACACGCCGACATGGCGATGTACCAAGCCAAAGACGCCGGGCGCAATGCAGTTCGTTTTTATTATCCGCTGATGCAACAGTCGGTTGGGATGCGTTTATTGGCAAGTAATGCGGAGCCAATTTCTGCTCGGTAGCATTTTCAAAAAGTGAGGTTAGTGATGATTGGAATGACGAAAATACTTTTAGCTGAAAGACAAACACTAATCAGGCAAGTGTTGAAAATGCTGCTGGAAACAGATCCGGGCTTTGAAGTGGTTGCGGAGGCGAAAGACGGCAACGAAGTGTTCAGCAAATTGAGGCAGTTTGAGGTTGATTTACTGCTGGTGGATTTAACCATGGCTGACATTGCAGGGCTGGAGCTGATAGCCAGAGCATCTGCTATATGCCCGGATATGAAGATTCTGGTACTTCAAAAGCATGCAGGAAGTCAGTTGGTAACTCAGGCGCTGAGAAATGGCGTGCGGGGATTCATTACTACAAATCAGGACTCGACCGAGTTTCTGAAAGCTTTGCACAAAGTGGCCGATGGCGCTCGCTACATTGATCCGGACATCGCTGAAAGCATGCTGATCGATAACGTCACAGGAGATGATAAATCGATGCATACGCGCTTGTCGCCGCGCGAGTTGGAGATTTTCCGCTTGCTGGTTGCCGGACACGGCGTCAACGATATCGCCGATCTGCTCATTATCAGCAACAAGACTGTCAGTTCTCACAAGAAGATGCTCATGGGAAAAATGCACTTCTCCAGCATGGCGGATTTAATGCGCTATGCTCTGCAACGCAATTTGTTTGAAGAGAACGCAATTGTATTCGAGCAAGATTTGCAGTTTTTGCCCCATACGCAGCTCTCCCGAGAGGCGCCACCTGACCGATATATAGGCATACGAATTCACGCATAAATATGCCGTGCAGCGCGGTATCTTTGGTCACGATGCGGGCGACCCCATCTACCCATTTTCGTGCTGAATTGGGAAATAATCAGCCGCGCGTGTTCGATTGTGTGCCGAACTGGCTCAGCTCGACAAACGCTGCGGGTTGCCAGCCGGGTTTGCGATATTCGGCCACCACGTTGGTGAAGATGCCGCCGCGCACGTAGAACTTGGCGGTGAGGCGCATGAAACGGGGCAGGGTGGCGACGACCAAGTCGTCCAGAATACGGTTGGTCACGTCTTCGTGAAAATGCCCTTCGTTGCGGAACGACCACATATACAGCTTGAGGCTCTTCAGTTCCACGCATTGCGCGTCGGCGATGTAATCAAGAATCAGGGTGGCGAAGTCGGGCTGGCCGGTCTTGGGGCACAGGCAGGTGAATTCCGGTATCTCCATGTGAATATGGTAATCGCGTGCGGGCTGCGGATTGGGGAAGGTCTCTAGTGTCTTATTGGGTTGAGTGCTCATTTTGTCGTGCTGCCCTGCTTGGGTTAGAATGCTGCGCATTATATCGTTAGCCTGAGTTAAATTGCGTCTATCCCATATCAAGCTTGCCGGATTTAAATCCTTTGTTGACCCCACGCACATCGCGCTGCCCGGGCAGCTCGTGGGCGTCGTCGGGCCGAACGGTTGCGGCAAATCCAATGTGATCGACGCCTTGCGCTGGGTGCTGGGCGAGTCGCGCGCCTCGGCTTTGCGCGGCGAATCCATGCAGGACGTGATTTTCAACGGCTCCGGCAATCGCAAGCCGGTGGCGCGCGCCAGCGTCGAGCTGATATTCGATAACTCGCTGGGTAAAGCCGCCGGACAATGGTCGAGCTATGCCGAGATTTCCATCAAGCGCGTGCTGCAGCGCGACGGCGAATCCAGCTATCACATCAACAACCAGCACGTGCGGCGCAAGGACATCACCGATATTTTCCTCGGCACCGGCTTGGGCGCGCGCGCCTATGCCATCATTGAACAGGGCATGATCTCGCGCATCATTGAGGCCAAACCGGAAGAATTGCGCGTGTTTCTCGAAGAGGCGGCGGGCGTTTCAAAATACCGTGATCGTCGCCGCGAGACCGAGCTGCGTTTGGGCGATACGCGCGACAATCTGTTGCGCGTCAGCGACATCCTGCAGGAACTCGACAAGCAATTGGTGCATCTGGGCGATCAAGCCGAAGTCGCCAAGCAATATCGCGAGCTGGAAGCCAAGCGCGAAATGACGCAGCGCCTGCTGTGGCTGGTGAACAAGCAAGAGGCGGAATCGCGCCGGGCGCGTTTGGCGCAGCAAGTGGAAAAAACCAAGAACGAACTCGAAGCCGAAATCGCCAAACTGCGCGAAGTGGAAAGCACCCTAGAAAGCACGCGCAGCGAGCATTTCGCGCTGGCGGATGCGTTGCATGCCAAGCAGGGCGATCTGTACACCACCAATGCCGAAGTGTCGCGACTGGAACAGCAAATCTCTTTTCTGAACGAGCAGCGCAACCGTATGGCGCAGCAAATCGTCAACGGCGAGCGCCAGATCGAGCAGCAACGCGGTCAGCTCCAAGGCTTGCAGTCGCTATTGGCGCACTGGCAACAGCAACAGCAGGAAGCCGCTGTGCGCGTCGAGATCAGCGAGAACCATGCGGAAAACGAGGCGCAACATCTGCCGCGCGTGGAAGATGCCGCGCGTGCAGCGCAGGAACGCCACAACACCGTGCAGCGCGAACAATTGTTGGCACAGCAGCAATTGCAATTAGCCGAAACGCAGCGCGGACATATTCAAAGCAACTTGCAGCAACTGGGTGGACGTAAATCGCGCTTGCAGTTAGAGCAGGATAATCTGCCGCAGCCAAATAACGAGGCGCTGGAACAGGCACAGCAGGAAATGGCCGAGATGCAGGTGGCGCACGAGGCGCAGCAGGAAATGCTGGCGCAACTGCAAGAGCAGTTGCCGCTGGCGGACGGCGAACGGCGCAGCAAGCGCGTTGCCGCACAAGAGCTGGAACGGCAGTTGAGCCAGGTGGAAGCGCGGCTGAGTGCGCTCAAACAATTGCAGTCGCAACTCGATAACGATAAAAATCTGAAAAGCTGGCTGGCCAAACACCAGTTGGATAATGCCCCGCGTCTGTGGCAAGCGGTGCGTATCGAGCAGGGCTGGGAAGATGCGCTGGAAGCGGTGTTGCGCGAGCGCTTGAACGCGCTGGCCTTGTCGCGTCTGGAAGATACGACGAGCTGGAGCGAGGTGCCTCCGGCCAAATTGGCGGTGTTCGCCGCCAACGGCGCTCGCGCAAGCGTGGCTCAAGCGCACGCGGGACTGATGCCGCTGGCGAACTATGTGCGCTGCGAAGACCAGCAAGCTGCGCCGGTGGTGGAAGATTGGCTGTCCGGTGTTTATGCGGTGGCCGATTTGGCGCAAGCTTTGGCGCAACGCGCGAACCTGCCCGCCGGTGCATGGCTGGTCACCGCGCAGGGCCATCTGGTCGGCGCGCACAGCGTGTTATTCCATGCGCCCGACAGCCAGTTGCACGGCGTGCTGGCGCGACAACGCGAAATTGAAAATCTGCAACTCGAAGCGCAACAGCAAACCGAGTCGCTGGAGCAGGGCAAGCAACTCGTGGTACGGGCGGAAGAAGCCTATCAGGCTATCGAAAGCCGCATCGGCCCGGCGCGCGCATCCGGCAGCGAATTGCAGCAGCGTCAGCACGCGCTGCAAATGCAGATACTCAAATTGACGCAAGCCAATGAACGCAGCCATGAACGCCGCATGCAGATATCGCAGGAGATGCAGGAGTTGGCGGAACACGCCAACGAAGAGCAGCGGCAACTGGAAGAGATCGCCGAGCGCACACTGATATTGCGCGAGGACATGGCGACGCATCAGGAAGAAGCCGAACAGGCGCGCCAATTATCGTTTGAGCAGGACGCGAAACTGCGCGAGCAACGCGAGCGTTCGCAAAAAGCCCAGCATGAATTGCAGGAGGCGCGCTTTTTTGCCAAAACTTGCATCGATAAAATCGGCGATCTCGACCACAACATCAAACACAGCGTCACCACCTTGACACAGTTGGAAGTCGCATTGGCGCACACCCGTCACGAGCTGGCGAACATGGGCGATGACGTGAACCAGCAGCAATTGCAAGCCGCGCTGCAACAGCGTCAACTGCATGAGCAAGCCTTGGCCGAAGCGCGCAATGTGTTGGAGCACGCCACGCTGAACCTGAACAAGCTGGAACAAGAGCGCATGCTGTGCGAACAGAAGCTCAATCCACTGCGCGACAAAGTAAACGAGATCACGCTGAAGGAACAGGAAGCGCGTCTGCAATTCGAGCAATGGGCTGAACAGCTGCAAGGTGTTGATGAAGCACCACTGCTTGCTCATTTGGAGAGCAGCCCGGCAAGGCCGAATGCGCTGCAAGCCGAACTGACGCGCTTGAGCGATGCCATCACCGCGCTCGGCGCGGTGAATCTGGCGGCACTGGACGAATTGCAAGCATCGCAAGAACGCAAAGCTTATCTGGACGCGCAAGCGCTCGATCTGAACGAGGCCATGGAAACACTGGAAGGCGCGATACGCCGCATCGACAAAGAGTCGCGCGATCTGTTGATGGCGACTTATGACGAGGTAAACCGTCATTTGGCCGAATTGTTCCCCGTCCTGTTCGGCGGCGGCGATGCGCGTCTGGTGCTGACTGGCGAAGAAATATTGGACAGCGGCGTACAGGTGATGGCGCATCCTCCGGGCAAGAAGAACTCCTCTATTCATCTGTTATCGGGTGGCGAAAAAGCGCTCACCGCCATCGCGCTGGTGTTTTCTCTGTTCCAGCTCAATCCCGCGCCGTTCTGTCTGCTCGATGAAGTGGATGCGCCGTTGGACGACACCAACACCGAGCGCTTGTGCAACCTCATCAAGAAAATGGCCGTGCATACCCAGTTTATCTTCATCAGCCATAACAAGATAACCATGGAACTGGCGCAGCAACTGGTCGGCGTGACCATGCAGGAACGCGGTGTTTCCAAGGTGGTATCGGTGGATATCGAAGAAGCGCTGCGCATGCGCGACGAAAGTGTCGCCGCCTAACGACTAAAGTTGGTTTAGGCAGTACACGGCGAGATGAATTCTTTTGATATAATGCGCGCTTTGCAGAGGACGGTATTCATGCGCATTATTCAAAAAGCTCTCACCTTCGACGATGTCTTGCTGGTTCCGGCACACTCAAATGTCTTGCCGCGCGATGTTAGCCTGCGCACCAAGCTCACTCGAAAAATTTCCCTGAATATCCCTTTGATGTCCGCCGCGATGGACACGGTAACAGAGTCGCGTTTGGCGATTGCGCTGGCACAGGAAGGCGGCATCGGCATTGTGCACAAGAATATGTCGTCGCAGGCCCAGGCGGACAAGGTTTCCAAAGTGAAGCGCTTTGAAAGCGGCGTGGTAAAAGATCCCGTCACCGTATCGCCCGATATGACCGTGCGCGAAGTTATTAATCTGACGCGCAAATTCAAAATTTCCGGCTTGCCGGTAGTGCAGGGAAGTCAACTGGTCGGCATCGTGACCAACCGCGATCTGCGCTTTGAAACACGTCTGGATCAGCCTGTACGCGCCATCATGACGCCGCGCGAGCGCCTCATCACCGTTAAGGAAAACGCCCAGCTGGAAGAGGCGCGCAGCCTGATGCACGAGCACCGCATTGAGCGCGTGCTGGTGGTGAACGACGCGTTCGAGTTGCGCGGTCTGATGACGGTAAAAGATATTCTGAAGTCAAACGAGCATCCCAATGCCTGCAAGGATGAACAGGGACGTTTGCGCGTGGGCGCTGCGGTGGGCGTGGGCGAGGGCACTGAAGAGCGCGTCACTTTGCTGGCGGAAGCCGGTGTGGATGTGATTGTGGTGGATACCGCGCACGGCCATTCGCAGGGCGTGCTGGATCGCGTGCAGTGGGTCAAAAAGAATTTTCCAAAAATTGAAGTCGTCGGCGGCAATATCGCAACCGGTGCTGCTGCGCGCGCCTTGATCGATCACGGTGCGGACGGCGTCAAGGTAGGTATCGGCCCCGGCTCAATTTGCACTACGCGTATCGTGGCTGGAGTGGGCGTGCCGCAAATCACTGCAATCCAGAATGTGGCCGAAGCATTGCGTGGTACCGGTATACCGCTGATTGCAGACGGCGGTGTGCGTTTCTCGGGCGATATATCCAAAGCCATCGCGGCAGGCGCCAATGTGGTGATGCTGGGCGGCCTGTTCGCCGGCACGGAGGAAGCTCCGGGCGAGATCGAATTGTTCCAAGGCCGTTCGTACAAATCGTATCGCGGCATGGGTAGCTTGGGCGCGATGCAGCAAGGCTCCAGCGACCGTTACTTCCAGGACAATGAAGGCAATCAGGACAAGCTGGTGCCCGAGGGCGTCGAAGGTCGCGTGCCTTACAAGGGCAGCGTGCTGGCCGTGATCCATCAACTGATGGGCGGTCTGCGTGCGAGCATGGGTTATCTCGGCTGCGAGAGTATCGACGCGGTACATGAGCGTGCCGAATTCGTGCAGATCACGGCGGCGGGGATTCGCGAGTCGCATGTACATGATGTGCAGATCACCAAAGAAGCGCCTAACTACCATATCGATTAATTCAACGGGAAGGGGGAAGGATGAAGAGAAAGGGGTGCTGTAAATCCCGCTCTTCCTCCTTCTCTCTTTTTCTTTCTAGGTCTCTAAAAAATGCATAAAAAAATTCTCATCCTCGATTTCGGTTCTCAATACACCCAGCTGATCGCCCGCCGTGTGCGCGAAGCCAACGTCTACTGCGAACTGCACCCTTGGGATATGGCGGATACGGATATCAAAGCTTTCGCTCCATCCGGCATCATCCTTTCCGGTGGTCCGAATTCGGTCTATGAGGATGAGACGCCGAAAGCGCCACAAGCGGTGTTTGAACTGGGCGTGCCGGTGCTGGGCATTTGCTACGGCATGCAGACCATGGCCGCGCAGCTTGGCGGAGCGGTCGAGAGCGGCAAGGTGCGCGAGTTCGGTTATGCCGAGATCCGCGCGCAAGGTCACTCAAAACTGTTTGATGGCATTCAGGATAAAACCAATGCGCAAGGTCACGGCTTGCTCGACGTATGGATGAGCCACGGCGACAAGGTGACCAAATTGCCACAAGGCTTCTCGGTGATAGCTTCCAACGAAGCCACCCCTATCGCTGCGATGGCGGATGAGTCGCGCCGTTTTTACGCGGTGCAGTTCCATCCCGAAGTCACCCATACCTATCAGGGCAAAGCCTTGTTGGGGCGTTTTGTGCACGACATTTGCGGTTGCGGGCAGGATTGGAACATGCCGGATTACATTACCGAAGCGGTGGAAAAAATCCGCGCTCAAGTCGGCAACGAGGAAGTCATTCTGGGGTTGTCCGGTGGAGTGGATTCCTCCGTCGCGGCGGCGTTGTTGCATCGCGCGATTGGAACTCAACTGACCTGCGTGTTTGTGGACAACGGGCTGCTGCGTCTGAACGAAGCCGAGCAGGTGATGGAGACTTTTGCGCAGAATTTGGGCGTGAAAGTGATTCACGTGGATGCCAGCGCTGAATTTTTGATGCACCTGAAGGGCGTTTCCGACCCCGAGCAGAAACGCAAAATCATCGGACGCGAGTTCGTTGAAGTGTTCCAGCGTGAATCCGCCAAGCTGAAACAAGCCAAGTGGTTGGCACAGGGCACGATCTATCCTGATGTGATCGAATCCGCCGGAGCCAAGACCAAGAAGGCGCACGCCATCAAATCACATCACAACGTGGGCGGCTTGCCCGACTCGTTGCATCTCAAACTGCTGGAGCCGTTGCGCGAATTGTTCAAGGACGAAGTACGCGAACTCGGTGTGGCGTTGGGTTTACCTGCCGACATGGTGTATCGCCATCCTTTCCCCGGCCCCGGCTTGGGGGTGCGTATCCTGGGTGAAGTGAAAAAGGAATATGCCGATCTGTTGCGTCGCGCCGATGCCATCTTCATGGAAGAGTTGCGCAATACGCGCGACGCTTCCGGCAAGACTTGGTATGAACTCACCTCGCAAGCTTTCACGGTGTTCCTGCCGGTGAAGAGCGTGGGTGTGATGGGCGACGGGCGTACTTATGAATGGGTGGTGGCCTTGCGTGCCGTGCAGACTCAAGACTTTATGACCGCGCACTGGGCCGAGCTGCCTTATGCGCTGCTGGGC
>JBAZYW010000081.1:0-9419 GCA_041659125.1 Gallionellaceae bacterium
TCACCCCGTTTGTTTTGTTGTTGAATTTTTTCGGCCACAACTCAAAGAAATCGCGGAACAGATATTTCTTCAACAGCTCGGAATGCAGCTCTGCCACCCCGTTCACCGAAACACTGGCCACGATAGCCAGATAGGCCATGCGAATATGCTGGTCATGCCCCTCCTCGACAATGGACATGCGCCGTTGCCGCTCGACATCGCCGGGCCAATGCAGCGCGACAACCTTCATGAAGCGCGCATTGATCTCGTAAACGATCTCCAGCAGTCTGGGCAGCAAGCGCCCGAACATACTCACGGACCAACGCTCCAACGCCTCCGGCAACAGCGTATGGTTGGTGTAAGCCACGGTGTGGCTGGTAATCTTCCATGCCTCTTCCCACGTCATGCCATGCTCATCCATCAGCAAACGCATGAGTTCAGGCACGGCACAGGTTGGATGCGTGTCGTTCAATTGAAAGAAATTTTTCTCGGCGAATTCGCTGAAGTCATCGCCGTGGTTGCTCACCCATTGGCGCAGCACGTCCTGCAGGCTGGCAGATGCCAGAAAATACTGCTGACGCAGACGCAGCTCCTTGCCGTTCTCGCTCGCATCGTTGGGATACAGAACCATCGTGATGTGTTCCGCCGCATTCTTCGCGGCGACCGCTTCGGCATAGCTGCCCGCATTGAACTCGCTCAGGTCGAACTCTTCCGTGGCGGATGCTTTCCACAAACGCAAAGTATTCACCGTACCGTTGTGATAGCCGGGAATAGGCACATCGTAAGGCACCGCCATCACATCGTTGGTATATTTCCAGTAAGCGCGCAATCTGCCGTGCGCATCCTTATGCAATTCGGTCTGTCCGCCGAATTTTACCCGTGCAGTGAACTCCGGACGCTCGATCTCCCAAGGATTACCGTTGCGCAACCAGTGGTCCGGCTCTTCGAGCTGGTAGCCGTTGTCTATTTTCTGACGGAACATGCCGTATTCGTAGCGCAAGCCGTAGCCCATAACCGGCAATTGCAAGGTGGCGCAGCTGTCCAGAAAGCAGGCGGCTAAACGCCCCAGGCCGCCATTGCCCAAACCCGCATCGTGTTCCTGCTCAGCGACATCTTCCAGCACCAGACCGAGGTTCCTGAGCGCTTCAGTGGTCGAAGCCTCAATATCCAGATTCAACATGGCATTGCCCAGCGTCCGCCCCATCAGGAACTCTAACGAAAGATAAAACGTACGCTTGCAATTCTGCGTACGGTAAGCCGTCTGGGTATTTTTCCAGCGCTCGACCAGACGATCCCGCATGGAATGTGAAAGCGAAGCATAAACATGGTGCGCGACAGGATGATTGGTATCCAAACCCAGCGTATGGCTGAAATAATGCCTGAAATCCTGAACGATACTTTCGGCATCCATGCCCAGAGGCGGCTGTTCGATTTTAATCGTCAACGGGTTCTTAACAACAAAAGGCTTGGTATGAATGATGATTCTCCAATGATTCAAGATATAAATATATTAGGTAGCCGCGAATTATACCAATCCGCGTCGCTCACCGCTCCCGACAAGCATAATCTTTATTTATTACAAGCCGCTTAACACTTTTATATGCGCTGCTGCACTGCGTCCGAGAGCATGTAACGCATAGCCTCCTTCCAATACTGAAACGATACGGCGTCCGGCATGCCGCGCCGCCAGCGCTTTAAGCTCTTCAGTTACCCATACATAATCGGCCTCGCGCAGCATCAGCCCGCCCATATCATCTTCACGATGCGCATCGAATCCGGCCGAAATAAACAACATCTGCGGCCGGAAGCGTTCCAATGCGGGCAGCCATTGCTGTGTCACCGCCGCACGAAAATCCTCCCCTGAAGCTCCCGCCGCAAGCGGTACGTTGATGATGTGCTCATTGCCGCTATCGGCACCACAATAAGGGTAATAGGGATAACGGAAGGTCGAGCACAACATCACCCGAGGATCGTCGTGAAAAATATTTTCAGTGCCATTGCCGTGATGTACATCGAAATCGGCGATAGCCACGCGCTCTAAACCGTACTGCTCCAGCGCATGTGCCGCCGCGATGGCGACATTGTTGAATATGCAGAAACCCGCCGCACTTTCCCGTCCGGCATGATGTCCCGGCGGACGGATATTGCAGAACGCGTTCTCCGCCTGCCCCGCCATGAGCATATCCACGGCTTTCACTGCGGCTCCTGCCGCATGCAGCGCGGCCTTCAGACTGTACGGATTCATCGCCGTGTCGCCATCCAGCTGCACCAAACCGGCTTGCGGAGATTTCACAAAAACCGACTCGACGTACGCTCCCGAGTGCACGCGCAACAACTGCTCGCGCGTGGCTTGAGGTGCTTCTTGTTGGTCGAGAAATTGCAGCAGACCGGAGGCTATAAGCTGATCTTCTATCGCATGAATACGTGCCGGGCATTCCGGATGATCCGCGCCCATATCGTGCTTGAGACAGAGCGGGTGTGTCAGGTAGATGGTTTGCATAAAATATTTTGTGAAACGAGAAAGGTAAAACTTCTACGTTTCACCTTTCACAGATTCATCTTCACGTTTCAGTAATCAAAGCACCTTGCGCACCGACTTGATGCTGTCGTCTTCCGCGCTCGTTTCGACTTTAAATCCGAGCCTATCCATGAGATGCAGCATGTCAGTATTATTTCTGAGCACTTCTCCCTCAATCACTTTCAGCCCCTTGGATCGTGCCGCATCCATCACCGCCGTCATCAATTTCTGCCCCAGTCCCTTGCCGCGCATACGATCGGCGACCACCAAAGCGAACTCGCAACTTTCACCGTCCGGATTAGTCGAAAAACGAGCCACGCCAAGCTCAACCTCTTTGCCGCGTTCTTCAGTCACCGCAATGAGCGCCATCTCGCGGCTGTAGTCGATCTGCGTGAAGCGCACCAGCATGGACTGACTCAGTTCCTGCATGCTGTTCATGAAACGGAAATATCGCGATTCCTCGGATAAATTGCGCACGAACGCCTGCACCAGCTCGGCATCTTCTGGACGAATCGGGCGAATCGTAATGTCCATACCATCGGCCAATTGCCAATTGCTGACCAGATGTGTCGGATAGGGATAAATTGCCATGTGCGCATAACGATCCGCACTCGGCTGCCTGAATTCCACCACTACGCGTGCATCGGCAGCCAACGCGCCGTGTTCGTCCACGATTAGCGGATTGATATCCATCTCCATCAGCATCGGCAATTCGCACACCATTTCCGACACGCGCAACAACACGCTTTCCAGCGCATCCATATCGGCTGGAGGCATGTGACGGAACGCCGCCAGCAATGTGGAAATACGCGTGCCCTTGATGAGATCCTTAACAAGGAAAGTATTCAGCGGCGGCAGCGTAACCGAACGATCACCCATCACCTCGACCATGGTGCCGCCCGCGCCGAAGGTGATCACCGGACCGAATACCGGGTCATTAATGACCCCCACCATTAGCTCGCGGCCATTCGGCTTAACAATCATCGGCTGAATGGAGATGCCTTCCATATGGGCATTGGGACGGTTGCGTTTGATGTTTTCGGTGATCTCGTGATACGCAGCCCGCACCGCTTGGGCATTGCCCAAACTGAGCATCACGCCACCCGCATCGCTTTTATGGGAAATGTCGCGCGAATTGACTTTCATCGCCACGGGGAAGCCCAGCTGCTGCGCAATCAACAGTGCCTCGTTCGGTGAGTGCGCAATCATGGTCTGCGCGACAGGAATATGAAAAGCCGACAACAACGCCTTCGATTCCATTTCGCTTAACACCTTGCGCTTGTCGAGCAGTGCGCCTTCGATCACCATGCGCGCGCCTTCCACATCCGGCTCCAGACGGTGCGACAACGGCCCCGGCATCTGCATCAACAACTTCTGGTTTTGGTAGTACGCGGACAGATAGGAAAACACCTCCACTGCGGGCTCCGGGGTGCGGAAATTCGGCATCTTTGCACGCGCGAACTCTTTGCGCGATTCTGCCACCTGAGCCTCGCCCATCCAGCACGTCAACAGCGGCTTTTTGTGCTGGTTGGAAATTTCGATCACCGCTTTCGCCGCCTCCAGCGGCTTGGTCATCGCTTGCGGCGTAAGGATCGTCAGCACACCGTCCACGTTCGGGTCTTCCAGACAGGCCTCAACCGCGTGTTGATAACGATCTACCTGCGCATCGCCGATGACATCCACCGGATTACCGTGCGACCAATTGGGCGGCAACACCTCACTCAATCGCGCCATCGTTGCCTCGGACAGCGTCGCCATGACCAGCCCCAGATCGGACGCCCGGTCGGTTGCCATCACCCCCGGCCCACCGCCATTGGTGACAATGGCCAACCGGTTACCCGATGGGTGAAAACCGCAAGACAATGCCTTGGCAGCCGAAAACAACTCCGTCACCGTCTTCACGCGCACCACGCCTGCACGGCGCACGGCGGCATCAAAAGCATCGTCTGAACCCACCAGCGAAGCGGTGTGCGACATGGCGGCTTTGGACCCCGCCTCGTGACGCCCAACCTTCACCAGAATCACAGGTTTCACGCGCGCAGCCGCGCGCAACGAACTCATGAAGCGCCGCGACTCGCGTATGCCTTCGATGTACAGCAAAATATTTTGCGTCTGCGGATCGGACACCAGAAAATCGAGTATCTCGCCGAAGTCCACATCGGCGGATGAGCCCATCGACACCACGCTGGAAAAGCCCACGTCGTTCATCTGCGCCCAGTCCAAAATGGCGGTACACAACGCGCCGGACTGGGACACCAAAGCCAAGCTTCCCGTATTTGCCCCGCCCTTATTAAACGTGGCATTGAGGCCGATACCGGGACGCATCACGCCGAGACAATTCGGACCAACCAAACGGATGCCATAACGCTTTGCGTTTTCCAGCACCTTGCGTTCCAGCTCTTTGCCCTCCGGCCCGATTTCGCCAAAACCCGCCGTGATGATGACCGCCGCTTTAACCCCGCGCTTGCCGCATTCCTCGATGATGTCGGGAACCGTTTGCGGCGGCGTTGCGATCACAACCAACTCGACTTTCTCCTCGACCGCAGAAATAGACGCATAAGCTTTGCGCCCCTGCACTTCTGCATTCTTGGAATTAATGGGATAGAGCGCGCCCTGAAATCCACTTTCCAACATGTTCTGGAATACGATCTGGCCGACCGCATCGACACGGTCACTGGCACCAAAAACGGCCACGGATTTAGGCGCAAAGAGTGGGGTAAGGTAGTGTTTTGACATGATTTTGAATACGGAAATGGTTAAAAACGCAGGTTACCGATAAGGTAGTTCAATCTAATTTACAAACAAGAATCGAAGTTATTGCTAGACGTTGGCATCAAGCCGGTACGCGAGAATTATCCTCGCGACTCATCAGTTCTCCCATCGATTTCTGCATACACTGACCGTCCCATGCCGCGACTTCCGGCGTATGCAATAGCTTTTTGCCAAACTCAAACGCCAATGCCAAGCGCTTTACTGCTTGAAGAGAAACATCATCGCCCAATTCAAAACGTTCGCCGCACACACACAGGATGAACACATCCGGCGGAGATTCCTGATAAAACTGCGCATACACTTTCAGTAAAGCTTCCGGTGCCAGCGCATGACTGTACAGCACCGGAGTATCGCTCGTTTGCGCGCGATAAAAATCGAAAGGGGCTCGCGTATCCATTCCGGCATCGATGAAAAGCACCAACTGCCGCCCCTGCATATCCATGGCATGCTCGACCTGCAACTGAAAATCTTCCAGCAACTCGAATTGATCGGAAAGGCCATTCGCCTTTAACCATGCATCCAATTCACGCAACAGCAACGGCCCCAGCGCATCATCTCCGCGCGATTCGTTACCGATGGCAAAAATCAGTACTGGCGCAACCATCAGACTAAAGTGCAAACCGCGCCATCACTTGAACGCGACAGACTCGACAAGCGTTCCCCCGCCGCATCCAACACTTCAACTTCCAGCGGCATCTTGCCCAGCGCATGCGTCGCGCAGGACAGGCAGGGATCGAAGGCGCGGATCGCCACCTCGATGTGATTCAGCAAACCCTCGGTGATCTCGCGTCCGTCGAAATATTGCAGCGCGACCACGCGAATCGCCTCGTTCATCGCCTGATTGTTGTGGGTAGTGGAGACGATCAGGTTGCATCGGGTAATCTGGTCATGCTCATCCACCTTGTAATGATGGATCAAGGTACCGCGCGGCGCCTCTATCACACCGACGCCGCGTTCCTGACGCTGGCCGATGTTCACCAGTTCATTACCTTGCAAGTCGGGATCGTGCAGCAACTCACGGATCAATTCGGCGGCGTGCAGCATCTCGATCATGCGCGCCCAGTGGAATCCCAGCGTCGCCCCCGTGGCAGAGCCGCCATTGAACGCCATAAAGTCATCGCGCGCCTGATTAGCCAATGGCGTAGGAATGAAGTCGCATTGCGTCACGCGCGACAGCGGCCCGACGCGGTACCAGCCTGTTTCCGGCCCCAGACTGCGCAGAAAGGGAAATTTCATGTACGACCAATTCTTAACATCCTCGAATATCTCATCCCAATAATGACGGTAGTCGTAATGATCGAACAGCACCTTGCCGTCCATGTCGCGCGCGCGCAGGCCGCCGTGGTACAAATCCATCGCACCGTCGGCACGCACCAGATTCAGCGTGTGTGACTTGAAGGTGCCGAAACCGTTGTAGAGGTCGAGGTTCTGCTCGAACAACTGGCGTGCAATGCCGACGGCCCCCTTGCTCCACTCCACCATCTGATCAATATCCTTAAGCAGATAATCGCGCTCTTCCAGACTAACATTCTTGTTCACCCCGCCAGGGATGGAACCCGTGCCATGCACACGTTTTCCCGCCGTGACGCGGATCACCTCCTGCCCGTATTTGCGCAGCAGCACGCCCTGCTTCGCCACTTCCGGATAGGCGGCCGCGATGCCGACGATATTGCGCTTCGCCACATCCGAATCGAATCCGAACAACAGGTCGGGCGAAGACAGGTGGAAGAAATGCAGCGCATGGGATTGCAGCATCTGGCCGTAGTGCATCAGCCGCCGCACTTTCTCCGCCGTCGGCGTGAGCGTCGCACCCACGATCATGTCCATCGCCTTGCTGGCCGCGATATGGTGGCTCACCGGGCAGATGCCGCACAAGCGCTGCACCATCACCGGCGCTTCCCAGAAGGGGCGTCCCTGGATGAATTTCTCGAAGCCGCGAAACTCCACGATATGCAGCCGCACCTGCTGCACGCGGTTGTTCTCGTCCAGCAGCAGCGTCACTTTGCCGTGCCCCTCCACGCGCGACACGGGCTCGATGGCCACGCGGCGCAGGTTTTCCGGGTGGGCTGCCGTCTCTAGGCCTTTGGTATTGATGGCATCAATCATATTTGATAAGTCCATGTCCAAGCTCGGGCGTCTTGCCCGCGATAAGGTCGGTGAGGAATTTCCAGATTGCGTCGCCGGAAGGCGGGCAGCCGGGAATGAAATAATCAATCTTCACCACTTCGTGCAGCGGATGCACTTTGTCCAGCGGCAGCGGCAGCTCGGGATCGTTGGGGATATGGCCGTGCGCCAATCCCGGTTCGGTCAGATACACCTCGGTCAGACAGGAGCCCAAGTCGAGATGGTTGCGTTGCGCGGGCAGGCCACCGGTGATAGCACAGGAACCGATGGCAATCAGTATTTTGCAGTTCTTGCGGAACTCGCGCAGCACATGCACGTTCTCCGCATTGCAGACACCTCCTTCGATCAGCCCGATATCACAGGGGCCGCAATGCTTGATGTCGGTAAGGGGCGAACGGTCGAACTCGACCAGCTCCAGCAGCGTGAGCAAACGTTCGTCGATGTCGAGAAAAGACATGTGGCAACCGAAACAGCCGGCTAGAGATGTCGTAGCGACGCGGAGTTTTTTCTTCTCACTCATGGCTTCACTCCTGCAGGCTTCCTCGGCGCATCGTCCAGAGCCTGTGCGCTGATCGGACGCTGGTCATAGCGCCGTTCGCCTATGGGTATACTGAAGCCGACGCGCTTTTTGAGAATGACGCCGACCGGACAGACTTGCATCGCCTTGTCTTCCAGTGCGATGTTGGTATCTTTCAACTGGCCGGATGCGGCGTTGACGATGAGGTGCTTGGTAGCCCCGCGACCGGACAGCGCGAAGACGTTTTTTCCGTCCACTTCGCCCGAGGCGCGCACGCACAACTCGCACAGGATGCAGCGATTAAAATCGAGCAGGATGTCGGGATGCGAAGCGTCCAGCGGCCGATCCGGGTACTGGTGGCGAAAACCGGCTGTATGCACTTCGAGATCGTAGCCCAGCGCCTGCAACATGCAGTTGCCGCTTTTCTCGCACGAAGGACAGAAGTGATTGCCTTCGGCGAACAGCATCTGCACCAGCGTGCGGCGCAGTGCATTGAGCTCCTCGATGTTGCTCTCGATTTTCAGCCCGGTTTCGGCAGGCATGGTGCAGGAAGCGGCGGTACGGCTGCCTATCTTCACCGTGCATAATTTGCAACTGCCGTGCGGCTTGAACTCGGGGTGATAGCACAGGTGCGGGATATATTTACCCGCCGCGAGTGCGGCTTGCAGCACGGTCTGCCCGGGCTCGAACTGAACCTCGGCACCGTCGAGATGGAATGTATCGCTCATGCATCCTCCGTATTTAAATGTGCTCCCGCATCGTCGCGTCCGGTCATCTGCCGCGCCCGGGCAAGTGCGCCGTCAAGATCGAAAGCCGGTACGAAATCGAGTGACTTCAGCCGGTTTTCGTAAGCCGGGCGGAAATGTTTCAGCGTGTGCAGCACCGGGTTGCAGGCGGTGCGCCCGAGACCGCAATGCGAAGTGGTTTGCAATACATGATCCAGATTCTCGATCTCGGCGAGGTCGTGGCGCGTGCCATGCCCCTCAGCGATCTTGTCCATGGTCTGCTGGAGCATGGCGGTACCGACGCGGCAAGGCGTGCAAAACCCGCAGCTCTCGTGCGCGAAGAAATGCACGTAATTGCGTGCCACCTCAAACATATCGCGGCTATCGTTGAACACCATGAACGCGCCTGCGGTGGGCAGATCCTCGAAGCCCAGTTTGCGGTTGAATTCGCTCTCGCCCACGCACACGCCGGATGGCCCGCTGATCTGCACCGCGCGGGTATTCACCGCGCCGCAGTCATCGAGTATCTCGCGCACGCTCACGCCAAACGGGTACTCATAGATACCGGGACGCGGACAGTCGCCCGATACCGAGATGAGTTTACTGCCGGTGGATTTTGCCGTGCCGATGGCTTTGTAATTTTCCGCCCCCATCTGCACGGCAAGCGCGGCCTGACAGAAGGTCTCCACATTGTCGAGCGCAGTCGGTTGCTGCAGGTAACCGTGCGTAACCGGGAACGGCGGCCGGTTGCGCGGCACGCCGCGCTTGCCTTCCAGCGATTCGA
>JBAZYW010000082.1:0-9353 GCA_041659125.1 Gallionellaceae bacterium
CGCGCGCCAATTCGCCCGCGCCATCGTCATGCCCAACCTCAGGCCTCCCGTCACCACCACGGCACAGGCGCAGGAATACCGCGCCCGCATCATGGCCGCGCTACCGGCAGGCATGAAGTTCGAGCCGCTGATGACGCTGTATCTCACCGACAACACCAGCGCCGAAGAGATACGCAAAGCCAAGCAGAGCGGCATCGTGCATGCGGTGAAGCTGTATCCGGCGGGTGCTACCACCAACTCCGACGCGGGCGTCACCGACCTGCGCAAAACCTATGCAGCGCTGGAAGAGATGCAGCGCTGCGGCATGCCGCTGCTGGTGCATGGCGAAGTAACCGACAGCGCCATCGACATTTTCGACCGCGAAGCCGTGTTCATCGAGCGCGTACTGCAACCCCTGTTGAAAGACCTGCCGCAATTGCGCGTCGTGTTCGAACACATCACCACCCGCGAAGCCGTGCACTTTATTGTCGATGCCGCAGACAACATCGCCGCCACCATCACCGCGCATCACCTGCTCTACAACCGCAACGCCATGCTGGTCGGCGGCATACGCCCGCACTACTACTGCCTGCCGGTGCTCAAGCGCGAGATGCACCGCGAGGCGCTGGTCAAAGCCGCCACCAGCGGTAGCCGCCAATTTTTCCTCGGCACCGACAGCGCCCCGCACGCGCAGCACACCAAAGAAAATGCCTGTGGCTGCGCCGGTTGCTACACCGCGCATAATGCCATCGAGCTATATGCCGAAGCGTTTGAAGTGGCGGGTGCGTTGGATCGGTTAGAAGGATTTGCGAGTTTTTATGGTGCGGATTTTTACAAGCTGCCGCGCAATACCGAGACCATCACCTTGCGCAAGGAAGAGTGGCAAATGCCTGCGACGGTGGGATTTGGGGAGCATAGTCTGGTGCCGCTAAGAGCGGGGGAGAAGATGATGTGGAAGTTGGTGGGGTGATAGTGTATTTGTATGTCTAATCGAGTGCGTAGATGAGTAGTATCACAATCAAAGAAAATTCATCAAGCCATATTTCTTTAGAGATGGGCATGGGGGCGTTGGTTGATCAACAATGCAAGCCCGGAAAGTTTTACATATATACGCACAAAGATATAAGTGGAACGGTTTTTTATGTTGGAAAGGGTACGGGTGACCGCGCACGTTCTCAAGAACGTTCTCCGGAGTGGCTTGAGTATCTGAATGAAAAGTCAGAGGGAAAATTCTTCGTTGAAATAGTCCGCGATGGAATTTCAGAAGAAGATGCCTTGGAGATAGAGGATGCCGTCATGAAAATGCATGGCGGAACGATCATCAATCGAATGAATCCGCACGCACCATACGATTCCACAAAATTTCGTGCGTATTGTGAAGCTCAAAAAAACTTTGGTGAGACACTTAAGCGCGCAACTAATTTCCAAAAGGCCAAAGAATATGACAAGGCCATTCCTGAATTCGAGGCTGCATATACGTATCATGCTGAGATGGTTAGGAACTCTAGCTATGACTTGGGAGCCAGAAACGGACTCAAATCTACCGCCTTTGCATATCACCCCTCGTCGATGCTAGTGGACGGATATTCAATGGTGCTCGCGAAAGTCGGACGCAATCGGGAGTTAGTCGCCTTTGCGGAAAGCTATTTCCGAGATTATGCAGCACCTTATAACAAGGCTGAGGAAGCTCTCAGAAAACGTATGGAGAGGGCACGGGCTCAGTAATTATTAAATGGGGTAGGCTCTATTAATTTTCGAATACTCACAAAAATCACCATGCCAATATCTAACTACCTCAACACTTCTCCCGTCCTCGGCGACCGTATCTATCTTCACCCTTCCTGCCAAGTCATTGGCGATGTAAAGATCGGGGACGACAGCTCCATTTGGTGTAACACGGTGTTGCGCGGCGACGTGAACCACATTGTGATCGGGCGCGGTTCGAACGTGCAAGATTTGACGATGGGGCATGTGTCGCACAAGACGCCGGACAAGCCGGACGGTTCGCCGCTTATCATCGGCGATTATGTGACGGTGGGGCATGCGGTGATTTTGCACGGTTGCACTATCGGCAACGAATGTTTGATCGGCATGGGTTCGATCATCATGGACGATGTGGTGATCCCCGACCGCGTGATGATAGGCGCGGGCAGTCTGATCTCACCGGGTAAAACATTGGAGAGCGGCATGCTCTACATGGGACGTCCGGCCAAGGCGGTGCGTGCGCTAACCGAAGAGGAGGTCGCCTACCTGCGCTATTCCGCCGAGCATTACATGCGGGTGAAAGACAATTATCTGAACGGGTCACAAGCCTAATTTAGGGGGCAAAACAGCATGTTTATTATTCCTGTCGGCAACCGGGTGGATTGGAAACGACCTCCGGTCGTTACGCTGCTGCTCATTCTGATCAATTGTTTTGTGTTCTTTTTCTTTCAGGCGAGTGATGACAAAAATGATGCGCAGGCGATGCGCTTTTATTTTTCGTCAGGGCTGCCGAATTGGGAGCTGAATCGCTACTCGAAGTATCTTGAAACAGAGGCCACCCCGGGCGAATCGCAGCAGTTCAACGAGATGCTCGCTAAGCGCGATAACTTTACGTTGTTGGTGATGGAACACGATGCGAAGTTCATGCGCGAGTTACATGCCGGACACATTATCACGTCGCAGGATGGGGAGTTTTCCGCTTGGACCGCGCAACGGGAAGAGTACGAATCCAAGCGCTCATTCACCAACCGCTATGTGTACCAGGTGGACAACCCCACGTTGCTCACCGCCACCACTTCCGGTTTTATGCATGGCGGTTTCGGCCATTTGTTAGGCAATATGGTGGTGCTATTTCTGGTCGGCTTCCTTGTCGAATCGGTGATCGGCAAAGCGCTCTTCGCGCTGGCGTATAGCGTTTCCATTTATGCGGCGGTCTATATGTTTAGTCTGACTGCGCCCGGCAGCAGCTGCCTAGGCGCTTCCGGCGCGATCGCCGGGGTGATGGGTTTGTATACGGTCATCTTCGGTTTGCGCAAGATCGACTTCTTCTATTCGCTGGGATTTTATTTCGACTACGTGCGCGCGCCTGCCATCATGTTGTTGCCGTTGTGGCTGGGCAACGAGTTGTATCAATTCTTGACCGAGCAAGGCGCACACATCGCCTACATGGCACACTTCGGCGGTTTGCTCTGCGGCGCGATCATGGGCGCGCTGTATCGCTGGCAACGTCCGGCCATGATTGAAAGCCATCACGAAGAGGCCGAAAGCAAGGAGATGGACGGCAAGGCGTTTCAGCGCGGAATGGATCTCCTCGGTGCGATGGAATTTCAAAAGGCGCTCGGCGTGTTTAAGACGCTACAGGAGAAACATCCGCACGATCTGAATCTGGCGCGGCTCATCTATCGTGCGGCGAAAGCAGATCCGTCGAGCGAGGACTACCATCGCGCCGCGCTTCGCTTGCTGGCATTACCCGAGATGGACTCCGCCACATCGCATCAAGCCCACGCTATTTTTAACGAGTATCTGGACTGCGCCAAACCCGCGCCCCGATTGGGACATGATCTCGTCGCAAAATTGGCGCAACGTTTTGCGGGGATCAGCCACAGTGACGATGCGGAAAAATTGGTGAACCTGTTGCAACGCCTCGCGCCGCAACACGGCGAACTTCCTGCCGTGCTGTTGGCGCTGGCGCGCGGCTATTATCGTGAGCAGCGCAAAGACAAATTCGAGGCGATTTTGCAATCTTTGATTAGCCAATTCCCGCAGTCCAAAGAAGCGGAGGCTGCCGCAGGCATGTTGCGCGTGGGTTAGGCTGCGGCCATCTTGTTCAGCACTTCCAAGTATTGACGTGCCTCAGTAGCCAGCGCGTGATCGGGAAATTTGACCTGTATCGTGTGCAATATCTGCATTGCCTCCTTATCCATCCGGTAATGCTCGCTGAGTATCTGTGCCGAGAGCAGATACACCGACGGGATATGCGGATGATCGGGATAGCGCCGGTCAAAACGGCGCATCAAATCGAGCGCAAGTTTCAGCCGTTTGGACATGCGTGCGGCAGAGGCGAGGGCAAGCACTTGATAGGAGTCTTGCAGTTGAAACTCAGGATCGGCCTTGAGGCATTGTTCGCATAAGTCCAAAGCCTGGAACAGGCGCTTCTCATTCACCAGTTTGGCGATGAATTCGCGCGCATGATTCAACGCCTCGGTCTGTTTGCCCGCCGCCACCAGCAGTTTCTGATAGCGCTCGTGCAGCTCGTTATTCTCCCAGCGTGTGCGCAGCTCTCCGCGTAGCAATTCGATGGCTTCATCCTGCTGGCCGTTCGCGATCAATGAACTCAATTTTGACAGCACCGGGTCGGCGGCTTTGCCCGGCGCAAGTGTGGCTTCCGCGTCTTCAAAACTCACCGCCGCAAATACGCCCAGCTCTTTGTGATACTGATAGATCGCATATCCCATCATGTGGTATGTGATGAGCGCAAAATAAAATTCCACGAAGCTCAACAACGGCAGCGCCAACCATGAGTCCATATGCTCATACAGAAAGCCCTGCAGCCAATTTCCGCTGGTGGTCAAACTGATCAGAAAGAAACACAGCGCCAAATAGGGCGAGCCGATGGTTTTAATGTAGAAAAATATTTTTGCTGGATTGAGCGCCTGACCCAGACTGCGCGTCACCGCGATGATCATGATGCCCGCCGGAATCAGTATGTTCACGAACAGCGAACCCAGATCGTATCCGATCTCGCCGAACAGGTAAGCGAACAGCCCCATGAGTAAACCCATGATCAAGAATAGGCCAAACTGTCGCGCGACCTGAGCGGTATCTCCCTCTTCCTTGCCATTCGCATCGCTTGGCTCATCGAATTGGCCGTTGGCGGTGCGCTCCATCACCACAAAGGCGTACTTGAGGAACACGATCCAGAGTATGAAACGAAGCAGTCCGCCAAACGTGTCCGGGATGAACATCGAAATGCCGCCGAACACGGAGTATCCGCCGATGCGCAACATCGAACCGAGCTGCATCGGATAGCGGAAGAAACTGGGAAGTCTGCGCCAGAAGGGCGTGAAAGTGGAGCCGGATTCAACTGAGAGATGATCGTGTTCAGCCATGATGGAAGGCTCCGAGTGCGATTTGCCGATACTATCAGAAATGATTTACAGAAGTCCGCATAGAATACCTGATGGTAACCCTCGGATTTATAAGGGGGCGCTGAATAAATCTCCTCTTGCTATTTAACCGCGAGCCGCCACAGCGAGGTGAGCTCTGCCGCGCGTGCCGCATGCAGCGGATCGCTGACATCGGACATGCGGGGATGATGCGGCTTCACATCGGTTTTCCACAGAACCTGCAAACCGGCCGCCTCGATCTCCAGAAGCAATTCATCGCGGGTGCGTAGCCCCAAGTGTTCGGCCAGATCGGAGAGAATCAACCAGCCTTCACCGCCCGGCTCCAAGTGCGCGGCCAGCCCTTTTAGAAATCCGCGCAACATACGGCTCTCGGGGTCGAACACGGCGTATTCCAGCGGTGAGCTGGGACGCGCGGGAACCCAGGGCGGGTTGCACACAATCAACGCCGCGCGTCCTTCGGGGAAAAGATCTGCCTGTATAACTTCAACGTGAGCCGCAAGATTCAGGCGTGCCAGATTTTCGCGCGCGCAGTTGAGCGCGCGCTGATCCTGATCGGTGGCGACGATGCGTTGAATACCGCGTTTTGCCAGCACGGCGGCCAGCACGCCGGTGCCTGTGCCGATATCGAATGCCACTGATTTTGTTGCGGCGAGCAGGGGCAAAGGGGCGTCATTGACCAGCCCGACATACTCGCTGCGTATGGGTGCGAATACGCCGTAATGCGGATAAATGTGCGCCTCCAGCGCCGGAATTTCCACGCCGTTTTTGCGCCACTCGTAGGCGCCGATCAAACCTTGAAGCCCGCGCAGCGAGGCGACGTAAGGTTCGCTCGCCGCACCATAGGCTTGCTCACATGCCGCGCGCACATCTGGAGCGCGGCGCAAAGGAACGCTGTGATCTGCCTCGAACGGCAGCAGCAACATGCCCAAGGTGCGGGCGCGCTGCGACTGTGCCTGGCGATGCAGGTGAAAGGCTTCGGCCGGTGTGGCGGCGATTTTTGTTTTTGATCTGCGCGGCTTTGCATCCGCGCGTCGCGCCATCGCTTGCAGCAGTTGGCGCGCGTTTTGAAAGTCGCCGCGCCACAGCAGTGCCGTGCCCTCGCAGGCTAGACGGTAAGCGACATCCGCCGTCATACGGTCGTCCGCAATCAGCACACGCTTGGGCGGCAGCGTGCCGCTTTCTGAACGCCAGCGCGCGGATTTTTCTGCGCCGTCTTCGTTCCAAGTGATGATGGGGTAATCGCTCATAGTGATGTGTACGGTTGTTGTAGGAGCGGGTTATATTTCACTATCCAAAATAGCGGATGAATTTGTTATCTGCCTTCTTCGCGTTTGAGCTGCTGGTAGCGCAACTTGGCGGCGTGGTCGTCGCGCACCGCTTCGATTTCACGCATGACGGAACGCACATCGGCTTTCTTTTCGATCTGATGGAAACGCCCGGTCAGCGACGTGTCGGGCAGCAATTCGCCGCGCTGGTAGATCGCCCAGATTTCTTTGCCGTATTGGGTGGTGAGCAATTCGGGCGCGAATTGGCCGAAATACACAGCCAGATTTTCGACATCGCGTTCCAGCATGCGGCTGGCATTGTTGTTGGCGGCGGCATCCACCGCTTGCGGCAAGTCGATGATGACCGGGCCGCGACCATCGACTAGCACGTTGAACTCGGACAAGTCGCCATGCACGATGCCCGCGCACAGCATAAGCACGACTTGGCGAATCAGAAACGCATGAAATTCGCGCGCCTGTTCCGGTGTGAGTTCAAGGTCGTTGAGCCTAGGGGCGGGCTGGCCATTTTCGTCGGCTACCAGCTCCATGAGCAGCACGCCCTCGTAAAAACCAAAGGGATGCGGCACACGCACGCCCGCTGCGGCGAGTTTGTACAGTGCATCGACCTCGGCATGTTGCCAGGCCGCTTCTTGTTCCTTGCGCCCGTAGCGCGAGCCTTTTTCCATCGCGCGCGCCTGACGGCTATTTTTAACCTTGCGACCTTCGGTGTAATTCACCGCCTGATGGAAGCCGCGCTGGTTGGCTTCCTTGTAAATCTTGGCGCAACGAATCTCATTGCCGCACTGGACGACATAGACAGTCGCCTCTTTACCGCTCTTAAGCTGGCGTATAACTTCGTCTACCAAGCCGTCTTCGACGAGGGGTTCGATTCTTTTTGGAATTTTCATGGATTAAGATTCAACTTCAATGTGCGGATTTTACGCTACGCCGGATATTTGCCGACGGGCTTTTAGCATTGGCAAACGAGCGCCGCATGCGGATTCAAATAAATATATATACCGTTTGGCGTATTGACCCTGTATTGCGAAACATTTAATGTGCGCCAGTCCGTTTATTACGTCGGCCCCTTCTCACGTATGAGTTTTCGCCCTAATCTGAACAGCATCACCTCGCGCCTGATTTTGCTGGGCATGGTGCTTCTTATCGCCGGTGCGCTGGGGCGTATTTTCATACTGGCCGATTTTCTGCGCGCAGACCTGACTGAACAGACTTCAGCACAATTGCTGACGATGGCGAAATATGTTGCACAAGATATCGACCACGACATCATGGCGCGCCGTGAATTGTTGGAACGTGTCGCAGCAAAATTTCCGCTGAGCGCACTGAATAACCCGAAACAATTACAGCAATGGCTAGGTGAGCGCCACAACATCAATCCGCTGTTTTCATTCGGACTCTTCGTCATCGATACTTCCGGCATTGCATTGGCGGACTATCCTGCAATACCCAACCGGGTCGGTACGTCCCTTGCGGATCGCGATTATTTTCAGCAAGCCATGAAAGGCGAGTTCGCGATCGGTCGTCCCATCATTGGCCGAATCTCCGGCGTGCCGGTATTGCCCATGTCCATACCGCTGCGCGACCATGGCGGAAAAGTGCGTGCCATTCTGGTCGGAATCTCCGCCCTCCATTCCCCCAATTTCATGGATGCCTTGCACACGAGCCGTATAGGCACCACTGGCGGCCTATTGCTGATTTCTCCGCGCGATAAATTATTCGTGGGTGCCTCGGACGCCAACATGACATTCACACCGACACCTAATGAAGGTGTGAACAAGTTGCATGATCAGGCTATGCAGGGATTTCGCGGCGCGAGCATTACGGTCAATGCACAGGGCATCGAAGAATTGGCCGCGATTGCTTCCGTCCCCAGTAGCGGCTGGTTTGTCGTGGCACGCCTGCCGACCAGTGAAGTGTTTTCACCCGTCACCCGCTTGCGCGATTTTGTAATCGACAATACGCTGATTATTCTGCCCCTGTTTCTGGTCGCCATGATATTTGGGATGCGCTATCTTATGCGCCCGCTGATGAATGCCGCGCGATATGCCGACCGCATGACGCGGGGTGAAATACCCTTTGAACCGCTGCATGTAGTACGTAATGATGAAGTAGGGCACCTAACCACGGCGTTCAATCGCGTTTTATCGAAGCTACTCGAAAGCCGCGCCGAGCTACAGCACATGGCGCATCACGACACGCTCACCGGGTTGCCCAATCGTCAACTATTGGCGGATCGTATGGAGCAAGCATTAGTGCGCGCCCAACGCAGCCATGGAAAAGTTGCCGTATTGTTTCTTGATCTGGATGGATTTAAACCGATCAATGACGAATTTGGTCACGAAGCGGGCGATACCGCTTTGCGCAAAGTTGCCGACCGGTTACGTGAGGCGGTACGGCAGGAAGATACGTTGGCGCGTGTGGGAGGCGACGAGTTTGTCATTCTGCTGTCCGACCTGAATGATAATGCCGAAGAGGCTGCCGAGTTGGTGGCAGGCAAATGTCTGGCGGCTTTTCAACAGCCTTTCGTCATTCGCGAGCGGTCGTGTAAATTGGGAACCTCCATCGGCATTGCCGTCGGTAACGGCGAATGTGTGGCAGAAAAACTATTAATTGCAGCGGATCAAGCAATGTATCAAGCCAAAGAAGCGGGGCGTGGCAAATTTAGCTTGGCAAAAGAATGCCAAATCTGTTTGGCTGCCGGGCAACAATCCAGCTGTAGAATAAATCTTTCCAGCAATAAATTGATCGCTGCCAATCCTGCATAACCGCCCTCACCGCATTCCGCGCAACAAAGGATGCCTATAAAAATTTGATGTTCATACAACGCATCCTCCAAACTATTTTGTCGCAAGATCAAGCGGTGTTGGAAGCCGAATTGGGGCTTGAGCCCGGCTCTGCGCGCATCGAGATTCAATGTCTTCTGCAGCAAGTGCTGGGAGTTACGCGCGCCTATTTTTTTGCACATCGGGAACGAATA
>JBAZYW010000083.1:0-9338 GCA_041659125.1 Gallionellaceae bacterium
GTGCTGTTCGAGGAGGTTAAAGCGCGTCTGGCGAGCAACTGGGTTGCGGCGCTGGAAGCCTTTGCCGCACAAGGCCGCACGGTACTGGTGGTGGCAGATAAGGCGACGGTTTTGCCTTGGAAAAAGATCGAGTGAGGTGTCTGTGACATTGCTGGCTGACAAGGATGAGCGCTTCAAAAATCTGTTCGGTAAAGCCGCGCTGTTTATATTGCTCGCGGTTTTGGGGCTGGGGTTGGTTTTTCTGTGGACCGGCATTAAGAAAGGCGCATTTACCCCCAAGTCTCCGATCTATTTTGTAGCCGATAGCGGACAGGATTTAAGCGAAGGCATGCCGGTCAAATTCAGCGGATTCAAGATCGGCAAGCTGAATACTTTGACGCTGGATGAACAGGGGCACGTACAGGTCGAGGTTGCTATCGAAACGAAGTATCTGAGCCTGATCCGGCAGGATGCGGTGATGAGTTTAAAAAAAGAAGGGGTGATCGGCGACGGGGTGCTCGACGTCAGCCGGGGGACGGAAGGCAAGCCCGTATTGGTGGCGGGAGACAAAGTGCGTTTCGAGCGCGCCAGTGGACTGGAGCAGGCGGTACTCGAAGTAAAAAATCGCATCATGCCTATCCTCGACGATTTGCAGCACACGCTGCACGACCCTGATGGCGACGTGCGCCAGACGTTAAAGAATCTGCGCGAATTCTCCGGCGAGATGCGCGGTACGCGTGAACGTCTGGATCGCGTGCTGGGTAGTGTCGATACCAACCTCAACAATGAAGTGGGGCCATTGCTGCGCTCCCTGCGCCAGTCTGCGGCAAAAATAGATCAAGATATGCCCGTGTTGCTGAAAAAGGTCGACAGCAGCATGGAAAGTTTGCGCCTGACGAGCGAGGCGATCAAAGATGCGGTGCAGCATTCCGCACCGCAATTGCCGGGCATGCTGGGAGAGGCGCGTGAGACTTTGGGTAAAACCCGCGAGATGGTGGGCACTACGCAGGAAGTGGTGGATTCTCTGAGTACGAGCTGGCCGCTGAAGAATGTCGTGCCGCCACCGGAAACCGGGCCGGTCAGGATGGATAGCCATGATTAGATGTTATCTATTGCTGTCGTTATTTTTAGTGGCTTGCGGCAGCGCGCCGCCACCGCGCCTGCCGCAAGCCTTGGAACAGGCCAATGCGGCGGAAAAAGATGCACGACGTGCGTTAAAAGGCGGGGAGTTGTTGCGTGCGCAACACGGCTTTGCCAAGACTCTGGCACTGAGACAAGCGTTGGACGATACGGCGGGAGTCGCCACGACGCTGATCAATCTGGCCACGGTGATCCATCAATTGCATGAGGATGAGGCTGCGCTGATTTGGCTGGATAAGATATTGCTGGAGAAGGTGCGCATTTATGCGCCGGAGTTTCATCTGACAGCGGCCTTTCGCAAGGCCGTGATCCTGACCAATCTGGCGCGATTGGATGAGGCGGAATCAACTTTGCAACTGGCCGAAAAAATTTGCGAAAAGAAATGCACGACGCGTTTCGGTATAGACGCATTGCGCGCGCGTTTACTGTTGCTGAAAGGCGATGCGGAAGGCGCGTTGGCCTTGGCGCAAGCGCTGAGCAAAGAGGCGCTTGCTGGCAAAGAGGAGCAGGCCAACGCGCTGCGTGTCGTTGCTGCTGCCGAGGAGAAGCTGGCGCGCTTGGCGAGTGCGCTGCTGCATTATCAGGCCGTGCTGGAGATGGATAAATCGTTGGCTTTGGGTACCCGTATCGGCGAGGATCTGAACGGAATGGCGCGCGTGTCGAAGCTGCTCGGGCACGAGGATGAATCAGCCATGTATGCGCGGCGTGCGGCTCTGGTAAGCGAGGGGTTGAGTCGAAAATGAAACTATTGGGAACGACCTGGTGAACATATGGGATCAACGCTACGCCGGAGAGGAATATCACTTCGGTACCGAGCCGAACGCCTTTCTGGTGTCGCAACAGCACTTGCTGAAAGCGGGGGCGAGCTGTCTCGCCGTGGCGGACGGTGAGGGGCGCAACGGAGTATGGTTGGCGCAACAGGGGCTTGATGTGCTGTCGGTGGATGCATCGCCGGTGGCGCTTGCCAAGGCGCAGAGATTGGCGGGCGAACGCGGAGTGAATGTTAGTTTCAAATTGGCCGATCTGCTGCAATGGGAGTGGGGCGAGGCGCGCTACGATGTAGTGGCGGGGGTGTTCATCCAGTTCGTGCCGCCCGCTCAGCGCGAGGCAATGTTCGCGAGCATCAAGCGCTCGCTCAAGCCCGGCGGTCTGTTGCTGTTGCAAGGTTATACGCCGCGCCAGTTGGAGTACCGTACCGGGGGGCCGTCGCAGGCCGAGAATTTGTACACCGAAGCACTGCTGCGCGAAATGTTCGCCGACATGGACATTCTGCATCTCGTCGAACATGACAGCCACATCAGCGAAGGGGCGGGGCATAGCGGTATGTCGGCGCTCATCGACTTGGTGGCGAGGAAGAAGCCCCTGATGTCCTCAATCCGTGGTTGAATTGAGGCATAAAATGGAAATATTGAGAAAGGCGGGTTTGCGATGAGTAAAACGATTTTGCTGTTGCTGCTGATGATGGCGAGTCAGGGTGCGATGGCGGCTTGGACTGAGATTGATGACACTGGCGATTTTACTGTTTACGCCGATTTTTCCACTATCCGTAAATTTAACAACAAGGCGAGAATGTGGTCGATGTATGACTATAAGCAGGCTCCGACATCTGATGGTTTTGTCTATAGGTCGACGAAGTTTCAATACGAATTCGATTGCCAAAATAATCAGGCGCGCATGCTGGCCTTTTCGCTGCACGCTGAAAATATGGGCGAAGGGGCTGTGCTCTACAGCGATTCCAAAGTCGGGAAATGGGAGACCGTCATTCCCGGTTCAGTAAACGAAGCCAGATGGAAAGGTATTTGCGGCAATTAGAGCCGATGATGCTGTAGTGATTGGTTCTTCCCGTGGAAATGTGTTTCATGATTATTTTCGGTATGCGAGGAAATTATGGCTGACGAAAATACGATTCCCCCAGCGACCATTGAGGCTTCCGAACTGCCGCCTAATGCTGTTGAGGATAATCCGTCGGTTACGGTTGCCGAACCGGGTAATGCTGCCCCAGAGGTTGCACCAGTTGCTTCGCCAAAGGCTGTTGAGGATATCGTGCCAGTTACGCTTGTCGTGCCGGGCGATGTCACTCCCGGGGGGGCGCCGGATGCCTCGGCAAAATCTGCCAAGTACGAGGAGCCTCACAGCGAGCCTCATCCGCACTTCAGATGGCATGCCGATGCGCTGGTGGAAGGGCATGTGTATCACGGTTTGGTTAAGGATATATCCACGAAAGGGGTGAGCCTGCTCCTTGACCATAATTTACAAAATGCCAAATTCGTCAAACTGCACATTCATGTACCGCCACTCGATGTGACAAGTCCCCATCACGTCCTGGAGGTGTCCGGAAAGATCACCTCGTCAATCTATGACGGCGATGAAGATGCTTTCCGTTCAGGAGTCGTTTTTCTCCAATTTACGCGGGAAACAGACCGGACATATCTTCAGTCGCGCATGCTGGAGCGCTAAACTTCTTCCTTGTGCCGATGGCGGCCGTGGAACAAAGCAATGGCAAAGGGGCGTCCAATAGCCGTCCGGGTAACCGCCCCCGGCATTTTTTGAATATAAATTCGCTCAACCCCCTTGCCATCAAGCCCAATATCTACAACAATCCGCTCCGGTACTTCAACCACAACTACTAGGGAGCTTACAAATATGAACCGCAAAGAACTGATTGACGCATTGGCAACCAAGACAGGCAGCACAAAGGCTGACGCAGATCGCAACATCGCCGCACTGATCGACATCGTTACCGCTACCCTCAAGAAGGGCGACAACGTTGCATTGGTTGGTTTCGGATCTTTCGAAGTGCGCAAGCGCGCTGCACGTACTGGCCGCAATCCGGCAACTGGCGCTGAGCTGAAGATCAAAGCTTCCAAGGTTCCTGCATTCAAGGCTGGCGCAACCCTCAAAGCGGCTGTGAACGGCGTTAAAAAATAATATGATTGGCACAAGGCCGGCGTAAAGTCGGCCTTTTTTACTTATGAATACAATCCTACAGTACCTCAAAACGCACGGCGAACGACTCGATACCGAGATCGCCGAAGCTGCTGGCATCTCAGTAGCGAAAGTGCGCCTGCACTTGTCGGAACTCACCGCCAAAGGCGAGGTGATGTCGTGTCATTCGACCCGATTCGAGAAGGGTAAGAAAATCGAGGGGCTCAAATGCCGCCTAGCCGGATTTACGCCTCCGGCAGCGCCCGGCAGAAAATCAAAGGCGCAGCTAAAGCTGTCGTAATTCCCCGCCTCTGCAATCGCATGAGCGCAAGCGCGTCCATCTCCGATGGCATCAGTCGATTATTTAATTCCGGTAGACTCCTGACAACCTTGCTGGTGACAGTAAGGGGGCGGTTGAATTGCGCGCACAAAATGCGCTTTCCCCGCTACGTGAAGCAGGAAAAACGGGGGGAGAATAATGCTTGTTGAGCTGGTAGCGTTATCCATATTCATTGTTATTGCGATGTTCAATGTCGCGCCTGTGAGCAATGGGGGAAAAGCGGGGGAACGCGCCCCTGCGAGCACTAGGGTGATCGAGAGCCCGAGTGCGCTCACCGAATGGGTCGAGGTCTTTAAATCAAACCAGCAGACCCTCTACGCCCATCCTGCCAGCATGATCAGGAATGGCTTCAAGGTGAAGATGTGGCGATTGACCGACTACAAAGTGCCTGAGATAAATGGCGACTTCGTGTATTCGTCAAAGAAATTGTACGAGGAGTACGATTGCCAAAATGACCAATACCGCTTGCTTTATGTCTCGTTGTATCCTGAAAATATGGGCGCGGGTAAAGCGATGCATACGCATTCGGAGACTTATAGCTGGCAGCCGGTTTTGTCTGACACGGACGGTGAAGCAATGTGGGAAATCGCTTGCGGGCAGAGCTAGGTTCGCCAGGGACAAAATGAGATACATGCTTGGCCTTATGTTTGTATCTTGTATGTTGAGGTATTCAAGTGGGAGTTGATATGACTGAAAAAGCCAAGAAGGGCGGAACGCACGCCCATATGCCGGACTTGGATTGGAGTCAAGTGCGCGAGACGATGCTGATGCTGGAACTTGCGACAGGACAGATCGAGTCGGCGATGAAAGACAGCAATTCATCTGTGGATGTGCTGACCGATAGCTTCACGACTATGGCGGGTTATTTGCACATGATCTCCGGCAGTCTTGCGTCCTTGCCCGATGAGGGTGAGGTCGGGGATACCAAGAAAAATGTGCTGGAGGCCGCGAATCATGTCACCGGCATGGTGCATCAATCCATCATCGCTTTTCAGTTCTACGATAAATTGACCCAGCGCTTGGGGCACGTTTGCCATAGCCTGGCCGCGTTGAACGAGCTGGTGGGCGATCAGCAGCGCATATTCAGTCCGCAGGAATGGGTGGTGCTACAGCAGAAGATACGTTCCAAATACACCACCGTTGACGAGTGCGCGATGTTCGATGCCGTGATGGCCGGCATGCCGGTGAAGCAAGCACTGGAGGAGTATGTGAGCGAAATGAAAGACAAGGGCAGCGACATCGACCTGTTTTAGCAAGAGATGGTCAGTCCGGTTTTCGCCCGACTGCGCGGCTCCATTTCTATATTTAGCTTTTGGATCTAGCCCACTGCACGATGCCTGCCGCGCTCATTGCCCCTGCCTGCCGCGCGATCTCGCGCCCGCCTTTGAATAAGGCCAGCGTCGGGATGCTGCGGATGTCGTAGCGTGCCGCCAGTTCCTGCGCCTCTTCGGTATTCAGCTTGGCGACACGGAAATTCGGTTCGAGTTGTTGTGCAGCCTGCTCGAAAGCCGGTGCCATCATTTTGCACGGCCCGCACCAGGGTGCCCAGAAATCCACCAGCACGGGAATGTCGTTGCGCGTGATGTGCTGCATGAAGTTGGCGCTGGTCAGCTCAATAGGGTGGGCTGTGAACAGCGCCTGTTTGCACTTGCCGCAGGTGGGGTGCTCTTTAAGTTTGTCGGACGGTACGCGGTTCACCGCAGTGCAATGCGGGCAAACGATATGCAGAGAGTCGGTCATACGTGTTCCTTGAGAGTTGGTTGAATCTCAAGGTTGGGGCAGCGGCAAAAATTTCAACCGCCATACTGAGCAAGCTATGTGAAGCGCATCGAAAGGTCGATGGCGTTGACATCCTTGGTCAGGCTGCCGATGGAGATGCGATCCACGCCGGTTTCGGCGATGACGCGCACCGTTTTTAAATTGATGCCGCCGGAGGCTTCGAGTTCGGCGCGGCGTGCGGTGAAATGCGCGGCGTCGCACATTTCATCGAGATTGAAATTATCCAGCAGAATAAGTTTGGCTCCGGCATCCAGCGCTTCGCTTAACTCTGCAATATTTTCTACCTCGATCTGAACCGTTGCGTCTTCCTCTGCGATCAGAAATGCCTGTTTGAGCGCAGCGCGAATACCGCCTGCCGCAATGATGTGGTTTTCCTTGATAAGAATACCGTCGAACAGGCCGATGCGCTGGTTGTGCCCGCCGCCGATTCTGACCGCATATTTCTGCGCCATACGCAGGCTGGGAAGGGTCTTGCGCGTATCCATGATCTTTGCGTGGGTACCTTGCACCGCATCGACGTAAGCATGTGTCAAGGTGGCCGTGGCCGAGAGTGTCTGCAGGAAATTCAGCGCGGTGCGTTCTGCGGTCAGCATGGCGCGCGCATTGCCCCGGATCTCGCACAACTTTTCATTGGGAGCTACCTTGTTTCCGTCGCGCACGAACCAAGTGATCGAGCAGGAGGGATCGAGCGCCTTGAGGCATGCATTGAACCATGCGCTGCCGCAGAGCACGGCACTCTGGCGCGTGATGACGGTGGCGCGGCCGGGAGTTTTCTCGGGCACGAGTTGTGCTGTGAGGTCGCCTTCGCCGATGTCCTCGGCCAACGCAGCTGCAACGTTGGCGCGGATGATTGCGGCGAGTTCTGGAGAAAGGGGCATGTCGGTTCAAGTAAAGAAATGACGCCGTGATTGTATACAAAAAAATGACAGAATGTGAATGACTTGAAATACGCACGGGATACCCTCATATAGCTGGAAGACAAATATCTCTTTGAAGGAGTTGCCATGCGTTTCGATAAGTTCACCACCAAATTGCAACAAGCCCTGTCCGATGCACAGGGTCTGGCCGTTGGCAGCGACAATCAGTTCATCGAGCCGCAGCACCTGCTGTTGGCGTTGCTTAACGATGCCGACAGCGGGGCAGGCTCATTGCTGGCGCGCGCTGGGGGCAACGTCAATGCGCTGAAAACCGCGCTGAACGAGGCCGTGGCGCGCCTGCCCAAAGTGGAAGGCCACGGCGGCGAAGTGCAGGTCGGGCGCGACTTGTCCAACCTATTCAACCTCACCGACAAGGAAGCGCAGAAACGCGGCGACCAGTTCATCGCCAGCGAGATGTTTCTGTTGGCACTCACCAACGACAAGGGTGAGACCGGACGTTTGCTCAAGCAGCACGGCGTGGCACGAGCACCGCTGGAGCAGGCTATCAGCGCCGTGCGCGGCGGCGAGTCGGTCGGCTCGCAGGAAGCCGAAGGCCAGCGCGAGTCGCTGAAAAAATACTGCCTCGACCTCACCGAGCGCGCGCGTTCCGGCAAGCTCGACCCGGTGATCGGCCGCGATGATGAAATTCGCCGCGCGATCCAAGTGTTGCAACGCCGCACCAAAAACAACCCCGTGCTGATCGGCGAACCCGGTGTGGGCAAGACCGCCATCGTCGAAGGCTTGGCGCAGCGCATCATCAACGGCGAAGTGCCGGAGTCGCTCAAAGGCAAAAAAGTATTGTCGCTGGACATGGCGGCACTGCTGGCGGGCGCAAAGTATCGCGGCGAATTTGAAGAGCGTTTGAAAAATGTGCTCAAGGAGTTGGCGCAGGACGAGGGTCAGAACATCGTATTCATCGACGAGCTGCACACCATGGTCGGTGCGGGCAAGGCCGAAGGCGCGATGGACGCGGGCAACATGCTCAAGCCCGCTTTGGCGCGCGGCGAGCTGCATTGTATCGGTGCGACCACGCTGGACGAATACCGCAAGTACATCGAAAAAGATGCCGCGCTGGAGCGCCGTTTCCAGAAGGTGCTGGTGGACGAGCCGAGCGTGGAGTCGACCATCGCCATCCTGCGCGGCTTGAAAGAAAAATACGAAGTGCATCACGGCGTGGAAATCACCGACCCCGCCATCGTCGCAGCGGCGGAACTTTCGCACCGTTATGTCACCGACCGTTTCTTGCCGGACAAGGCTATCGACCTGATCGACGAGGCCGCCTCGCGCATGAAAATGGAAATCGACTCCAAGCCCGAGGTGATGGATAAACTCGAACGCCGCTTGATCCAGTTGAAGATTGAGCGCGAAGCGGTGAAAAAAGAAAAAGACGAAGCCTCGCGTAAACGCAAAGGGCTGATCGAAGACGAGATCAAGAAACTGGAACGCGAATACGCCGATCTGGAAGAAATCTGGAAGGCGGAAAAGGGCGCGGCACAAGGCGCGGCGACGATGAAGGAAGAGATCGAGGACATGCGCGCCGAGATCGTCAGATTGCAACGCGAAGGCAAACTGGAGAAAGTAGCCGAGCTACAATACGGCAAGCTGCCGCAACTCGAAGCCAAAATGAAAGAGGCCGCGCAGCGCGAAGCTGAAGGCGGCGCAACGAAAAACAAACTGCTGCGCACCCAGGTCGGCGCGGAAGAAATCGCCGAAGTGGTGAGCCGCGCCACCGGCATCCCCGTGAGCAAGATGATGACGGGCGAGCGCGACAAGCTGCTCAAAATGGAAGACAAGCTGCATGATCGCGTAGTGGGGCAGGACGAGGCCGTGCGCCTCGTGTCCGATGCCATCCGCCGTTCGCGCTCCGGTCTGTCCGACCCGAACCGTCCGTATGGTTCGTTCCTGTTCCTGGGCCCTACAGGCGTGGGCAAGACCGAGTTGTGCAAAGCGCTGGCCGGCTTCATGTTCGACTCCGAAGACCATCTCATCCGCATCGACATGAGCGAGTACATGGAGAAACATTCCGTCGCGCGGCTGATCGGTGCGCCGCCGGGCTATGTCGGTTATGAAGAGGGCGGTGGCTTGACCGAAGCCGTGCGGCGCAAACCGTACAGCGTCATCCTGCTGGACGAAGTGGAGAAGGCGCACCCCGATGTGTTCAACGTGCTGCTGCAAGCGTTGGACGATGGCCGTATGACCGACGGCCAGGGGCGCACCGTGGACTTCAAAAATACCGTCATCGTGATGACCTCAAACTT
>JBAZYW010000084.1:0-9279 GCA_041659125.1 Gallionellaceae bacterium
CCGACGAGATAAAAGCTCAAGTCGAGGCCAAGAGCGCGGGCTACGCTTCGCCGGTGGATTTCTATGTGGAAAAATTGGCGGAAGGGATCGCCACTTTGGGTGCGGCATTCGCCCCCAAGCCGGTAATCGTGCGCCTGTCCGATTTTAAGTCGAACGAATATTCCAGCCTGATAGGCGGCAAGCAATACGAACCGTCGGAAGAAAATCCGATGATCGGGTTTCGCGGCGCATCGCGTTATATTGCAGATAGTTTCCGCGCATGTTTCGCGCTGGAATGTCGCGCCATGCGCAAGGTGCGCGACGAGATGGGCTTGACCAACGTGGAGGTTATGATCCCCTTCGTGCGCACCTTGGAAGAAGCAAGCGGCGTGATCGCCGAGCTGGAAAAGAACGGACTCAAGCGCGGCCTGAACGGGTTACGCGTCATCATGATGTGCGAGATACCTTCCAACCCGTTGATGGTTGCCGAGTTCCTCGAATACTTCGACGGTTTTTCCATAGGCTCCAACGATCTGACTCAGCTCACGCTGGGGATCGACCGCGATTCAGGCATCGTGGCGGGCGGTTTCGACGAACGCAACCCTGCGGTGAAAGCGTTAATAAGCATGGCGATTCAAGGTTGCCGCAAAACCAATAAATACGTGGGTATTTGCGGGCAGGGCCCGTCGGATCATCCCGATCTGGCGCTGTGGCTGATGGAGCAGGGGATTGATGCTATTTCCCTGAACCCGGACAGCGTCGTGGAGACGCGATTGTTTCTGGCGGGGCAGGGGAAATAGAACGGTATTTAAGCAGGGCGCCGATTGCGGAAGAGATTGATGAGGTTGTTGGTAGATGAGTCGTGCGTGGTGACGGACTCTTTGCTGCGCAATTCCGGCAACAATTTGTTGGCCAGTTGCTTGCCGAACTCCACACCCCATTGATCGAAGGCATTGATGTTCCAAACCACGCTTTGCACGAAAACTTTTTGTTCGTAGAGCGCCACCAGCATGCCCAAAGTATAGGGATCGAGTTTTTCAAAGAGCAGGGTGTTGGTCGGACGGTTGCCGGGGAATACTTTGTAGGGCAACAAGGCTTCAAGTGCTTCGCCTGTTAATCCCTGCGCCACTAATTCCGCGCGAGCTTCCGCTTCCGTCTTGCCCAGCATCAGTGCTTCTGTCTGTGCAAAGCAATTCGATAGCAGCATGGCGTGATGCTCGCCAATAGGATTATGGCTGGCAAGCGGCGCCAGAAAATCCGCCGGAACCATGCGCGTGCCTTGGTGTATCAGTTGATAGAATGAATGCTGGCCGTTCGTGCCGGGCTCTCCCCATACGGTGAAGTGCGTGTCGTAATCCACGACGTCGCCCGCGCGATCGACGCGCTTGCCGTTGCTCTCCATCTCAAGCTGTTGCAGGTAAGCCGGGAAGCTATGCATATACTGGTCGTAAGGCAGGATGGCGTAGGAGCCTGCGCCGAAGAAGTTGCCATACCAGATACCGAGCATCCCCAAGATAACCGGCATGTTTTTTTCCAATGGCGCAGTGCGGAAATGTTCATCCATGGCATGAGCTCCGGCCAACAGGCGTTCGAAGTTATCCATGCCGATGTAAAGCGCGATAGGCAATCCGATGGCCGACCACAAAGAGTAACGTCCACCGACCCAATCCCAGAACTCGAATACGTTTTCCGGGTTGATGCCGAACTTGGAGGTCTCGACCAGATTGGTTGAAACAGCCGCGAAGTGTTTGGCGACAGCCGCTTCCGAACCCAGATGCTCAACCAGCCAAGCGCGCGCGGTGCGTGCGTTGGCCAGGGTTTCCTGAGTGGTAAAGGTCTTCGAGCTGATGATAAACAGCGTGGTTTCCGGGTCGAGCTTTTTAAGTGTTTCGGCGATGTCGGATGCATCGACATTGGAAACGAAATGGGCGCTAAGATCAGCGCTGCCATAAGGTTTGAGCGCCTCGCACACCATAAGCGGACCCAGCGCGGAGCCGCCGATGCCGATGTTTACAATATGCCGAATCTTTTTTCCGGTATGCCCCCGCACTGCACCGGAGCGTACTGCTTCGGTAAAGCGACGCATGTGGTCGAGTACGCGATGCACGTCGGGAATAATATTCTTGCCATCCACCAGAACGGTGCGATCACGCGGGCTGCGCAACGCGGTGTGCAGAACTGCACGCGCTTCGCTGGTGTTGATTTTTTCGCCGCTGAACTGGCGCGTGATCCAATCATTCAGTCTGGATTGACGTGCCAAATTAGTCAGCAGCGCCAGTGTCTTTTCAGTGATCAGGTTTTTTGAGTAATCAAACAGCAAGCCGTCGAGTCGCAGCGAGAATTTATCAAAACGATTGGCATCCGCTCCAAACATCTCACGCATGGTCTGTTTACGGATGTCGCCATGATGAGAGGACAGAGCTTGCCAGGCAGCGGAGCGAATGAGGTTCGACATGGAATGACTCGAAATTATGTTTACTTACCGTTTGATTCGCGCCAATTAATTTGAGCAGAAAATATCTGGAAAAATAATTGCCGCACCCGCTTAAAACCCTAAATACGATTAGGACTTAAGTTGGGTATCAATCGCCGCTTCGGCCGAAATCCAATCTTGCATTTCATAACCGCCCGCAAACCCACGGTGCTCGGCTAGAAAATAGGCTGCCGTGGAAATCATGTGGTAACGCTGTTCAGGGGAGACAGAAATTTCTTTTTTCTTTGCGACGGTTTTTTTAATTACGGGTGCTTTTCCCGCTTTCGCATCAACCGCAGCGGCTTTCGGGGTAGCTGCCTTTTTAACCGCTACTTTTGCTGCGGGTGTCTTTGCGACTGCTGTTGCTTTTGGCGTAACTTTGCTTGCAGCTACGACTTTTTTTGCTGTGGAGCTGGTTGCACTTTTAGTCGAGACGGGTGTTTTTTTAGCGGCAGTTACCATGATGTCTCCTAACAATGTATGTAGTAAAAACGAATTGTTGCAGAAGCTTGTGGCAGTAATATTACACGGTTACCCTTTGTTGATATAGCTACACCGGCGTCAGCATTATGCAGGCGAGGGGTGGCATGTTGATTTCGGCAGAATAGGGCTGCCCCATCCACGGGGTTTTCTCGGCGCGAATCCCATTGCCATTGCCTTGATTGCTTCCGCCGTAATACTCCGAATCACTATTAAAAATTTCCCGGTAAGTGCAGTCGAATGGCAAGCCGATGCGATGCCGATTACGGGGTACCGGGGTGAAATTGAAGGCGGCAATGACCGCCTCGCCTTTGCGCCCGCGACGTATGAATGACAACAGGGTGTGCTCTGCGTCCTGACAATCAATCCATGAAAAACCGGCTTGTTCAAAATCAAGCTCGTGCAGCGCAGGCAGGTCGCGATAGAGGTGGTTCAGATCCCGGGCCAGATTGAGAACGCCTTGATGCGGTTCCATGCCGAGTTGCCACCAGTCGACTTCCCAGGCGGAACGCCATTCCGGCCCTTGTCCGAATTCATTGCCCATGAAGTTTAGTTTTTTGCCGGGACTTGCCATCTGATACGCGATCAACAATCGCAGATTGGCGAATTTTTGCCAGGCGTCCCCGGGCATTTTGCTTAACAAGGAACCCTTGCCATGTACCACTTCATCGTGGGAGAAAGGCAGCATGAAGTTTTCGGTATAGGCGTAGAGCTGGCTGAAAGTTAGCTGATTCAGATGGTAGCGGCGGTGTACCGGGTCTTGCTGCATGAACTTGAGCGTGTCGTTCATCCAGCCCATGTTCCACTTCATCGAGAAGCCCAGCCCCCCGAGATAAACTGGACGCGACACGGCAGGCCAGGAGGTCGATTCTTCAGCCAGCGTCAATGCGCCGGGGAATGCGTCATGCACCATGATGTTGAGTTCGCGCAGAAAATCGATGGCCTCCAGATTTTCGCGGCCACCATATTTGTTCGGCAACCATTCGTCCGCTTTGCGCGAATAATCCAAATAGAGCATTGAAGCAACGGCATCCACGCGCAGGCCGTCGAAGTGAAATTCGGACAGCCAGTAATGCGCGCTGGACAGCAGGAAGCTTTTTACTTCGTTGCGACCGTAGTTAAAGATATGGGTACCCCAGTCCTGATGGAAGCCAAGGCGGGGATCTTCATGTTCATATAAGGCAGTGCCGTCAAAATGCGCCAGTGCAAAAGAATCTTGGGGGAAGTGCGCCGGAACCCAGTCGAGCAACACACCGATGTCGGCCTGATGACAAGTGTCGATGAAAAAGCGCAGGTCGTCCGGTGAACCAAAACGGCTGCTTGCTGCAAAATATCCTGTAGCCTGATAGCCCCAGGATTCATCGAGAGGATGTTCGGAGACAGGCATTAATTCGACATGGGTATAGCCCATGTCTTTAAGATAGGGGATCAGCTGTTCGGCAAGCTCGCGATAAGTATAGAAACTGCCATTCGGATGGCGCTTCCAGGAACCCGCATGGATTTCATAGACGTTCAACGGGGCATGCAGCCAATCCCACTGGCTGCGTTGTTGCATCCATTTGCCATCTTGCCATGCGTGCGCAATATTTACGCCGGTGCGGGCTGCAGTACCCGGGCGTAATTCGAATGCATTGGCATACGGGTCGGTCTTGACCAGTATTGCACCCGCACGATTGCGTATTTCGAATTTGTAAAGTTCGCCTTGCTCCATGCCGGGAATAAATAATTCCCAGACGCCGCTGGAGCCATGCACCGCCATGGGATTGACGCGTCCGTCCCAGCGGTTGAATACGCCGACTACGCTAACGCGTTCGGCATTGGGCGCCCAGACCGAGAAACGTATGCCGGCAACCCCGTTAATTTGCATGGCATGAGAACCCAGCAGGCGATAGCCCTGATGCAGCTTGCCTTCATTGAATAGATGCAAGTCGAAACTGGTGATTTGTGGCGGGAATGCGTAGGGGTCATGAGCCAGGCTTTCTTTGCCATCCGCCATAACGCGCAACTGATACGGCTGCATCGGTGCGCTAGCTCCTTGCCACTCGAATAAGCCATCCGGATGCACACGCTGCAATTTCTCCTCGCCTTGAGTCCCAACCAAGCTGATCTCGGTGGCATAAGGATTGAAGACGCGCAACACAAAACGTTCCTGTTCCTGATGTAGCCCAAGGAACGCGAAAGGGTCATGCAAGCGGCCTTGCAGCAGCAAGTCGGGGCGAGGATCAGATTTGGTGCGCGGAGTTTTTTTCATGGTGAATGGATTATAGCTCCAATATTTAGCCGTTAAATTATATTCCGTACGAGCAGAAAAAAACAAAGCCCCCTGATAAATCGAAGGGGGCTGTTGTTTTGTTTGCGGCAGGAAATTATTTGGCTACTTGTTTTTCGCGAATTTCATCCAGCGTTTTGCAATCGATGCACAATGTGGCGGTAGGGCGCGCTTCAAGTCTGCTCAGGCCGATCTCAATGCCGCATTTATCGCAATAGCCGTATTCGCCGGCATCTATCCTTGCAATCATCTTATCGATGTTCTTGATGAGCTTGCGCTCGCGGTCTCGATTGCGCAATTCCAAGCTCATATCGGATTCTTGGCTGGCTCGGTCGTTGGGATCGGCGAACACGGTGGCTTCGTCTTGCATGGTATGCACTGCGCGATCGATATCTTGGCCTAGCCCCAGCTTGATCTCGTTCAGAACATTGCGAAAATGCTCCATTTGTTTGGGGTTCATGTATGCCTCTCCCTTTTTTACTTTATAAGGAGCGACAGGCTTAGTTGTTTGATCTGGCATTTATTTAGAGTCTCCGAGTTCGAGCGAATAAATTGAGGCGCGCTTTAATATCACAATCGCAGCCTTGCTGCAACCACTTGATTTGCATATTCATTATATTTTATCGAGAAATGATCGAGAAAATTGCCAAGAAGTGCGGTCGCGAATCATAAACATATTCAAATTTTATGCAACCTGAAACTTTGGACCAATTCTACTCACTGCAGACGCATGCCTGCCAGCAAACCAGATGCCTGTTGTTGTTCGTCAAGCACCTCGATTCGGTCTAAGAGCATTAGCTTCGCTATATTGTTACATCAAAAGGCTGTCAATCAGTCATATCTGGCTAGGGAAATCCATAGCTGCCACAGATTTTCCTGAAGACCCAATTAGCATTTCCCTAGACCACAAGTATCTAGGCCGTTTGGCATATACACTTCACTTGGAATTGACCGTATTCTCGCGCTGTCACTTAAGAGTTAAGCGATATTGCATGCATTGTTTAGCCTGCCAATCGCCTTACAAGCCCATTATGATTGGACGATATATTTCGCTGCGCTGGCCTGTCCAATAAAGAATACTGCTGTCGTCAGGATAGGCTGGATGAAGCAAGCAATTTCACTTACCGAATGAGATGACTTAGATTGAATTGAGTATTAGCTAATTTGCGGTTTGTTTTTCAGGAGTACGGATTTGTGCGCTCTCCCTATAAATGAGGCCAAAGTCCACAGCGATCTTCAAGCCACCGTCCTCATTGTGGACGACGACACAGAGAGCTTGGGCATTCTCGGCAGTTTGCTCCAGCCGCATTACAAGGTATTGGCCGCGCCTTCCGGGGAGCGCGCCTTGCAAATCGCCGCCAGCGCCACGAAACCGGATCTGATCCTGCTCGATGTGTTGATGCCATACATGGATGGCTATGACGTATTAGCCCGTTTGCGCGACAACCCCGCGACTCAGGACATTGCTGTCATTTTTGTCACCGGACTGGACTCCACTGAAGACGAAGAGCGCGGTCTTGAATTGGGCGCAGTGGATTACATCGCCAAGCCCTACCGCCCTCCCATCGTGCTGGCGCGTGTGCATACCCAGCTTGAACTCAAACGTGCGCGGGACTGGCTCGCTAATCAGAACGCCTATCTGGAAGCAGAAGTGAATCGGCGCATGCGGGACATCCTCATCATCCAAGACATCACGATCAAAGCCCTCGCCGAACTCGCGGAAATACGCGACCCCGAGACTGGCAACCACATTCGCCGCACTCAGGAGTACGTGCGCATCTTGGCCGTGCGCTTACAGACACATCCCAAATTTAAAGACTTCCTCACAGACAATGTCATTGAGTTACTGATCAAGTCCGCCCCCCTTCATGACATCGGCAAGGTCGGCATTCCCGATCACATCCTGCTCAAGCCCGATAAATTGACGCCCGAAGAATGGGGCATCATGAGAACCCATAGCTTGATGGGGGCTTCTGCTATCGAGCGGTCGGTGAGCAATGCCGATCATCACATCGATTTTCTCTTCATGGCCATGCAGATCATCCATTTTCACCATGAAAAATGGGATGGCAGCGGCTATCCAGAAGGGCTGAAAGCGGATGCCATCCCAATCTCAGCCAGACTGATGGCCTTGGCCGACGTGTTCGACGCCATGATCTCGCGCCGCGTCTACAAGACCCCCATACCTGTCGAGCAGGTGCGGGACTTTATTGCGGGGGAACGCGGACACCACTTCGATCCTGATGTCGTTGATGCTTTTCTCGCAGGGTTTGACGATTTCGTGGCCGTTGCCCGGAAATATCAGAAAAGCGACGTCACCCATGACTAACATGATGCCGCGCATTAACGGCGAAACATATTTCTTCCGCGACCTCGGCCAGTTCGATTTGCTGCGCCTGCATATACTGCCGGAGTTAGTCAAACGCCGTAGCGGCGAAAAACATTTACGCCTGTGGAGCGCCGGCTGCGCCAGCGGCGAAGAAGCTTATTCCCTCGCCATACTGGTGGACATGCTGTTGCCGGAACGCAGCGGCTGGGACATCCATATTCTCGGCAGCGACATCGACCAGACTGCGCTGGCAAAAGCGCGGCGCGGACGCTATGGAGCATGGTCGTTCCGCATGTCGCCGCCCGCGATGCAGCAACGCTATTTCCGGCGTATGGGTGACGAATGGGTACTCGACGAACGCATCCGCAGCATGGTGACTTTTCGCACTGTTGATTTGATCAAAGATAGCTTCCCCGCCGGAGAGTTGTGCGACATGGATCTGATTCTGTGTCGCAACGTGTTTATCTATTTCGATGCGGACACCGTGGCAACTATCGCAGAAAAACAAGCTGCCGCTCTAAGCCAAGATGGGTATCTCATGACCGGGCATACCGAAATCATCGGCCTGCATGGACAGAATTTGCGCAGCCGACTATTTGCCGACGGCGTGGTTTATCAACGGACTGCTCCCGCTGTATTTACGGAAACGCCTCCGCCTGTACGCTCCGTACCCCAGCCTGTTGCGGCAGTGCGCACACTACCTCCTCATCCTCAGTCGCCACCACCGCCGGCACTTGGCGCGGAAGACATGTTGAACACAGCACGGGAATACGCCGACCGGGGCGAATACGAGCAAGCAGAACAGATCTGCCGCCAAATGTTGGCCGTGACCCCGCTTGCGGCGTCCCCCCATTTTCTGCTGGCACAGCTTGCACAGCTCAGGGGGGATTTCGAACAGGCCGAGGTGCTGCTGAATAAAACGCTCTATCTGGATACCCATTGCGTGGCTGCGTATTTAGAAAAAGCAGCGCTTTGCGAACGTGCCGACAAACTGTCGCGGGCGCAGTCACTGCGGCGCACGGCGCTGGATATTGTCCGTGCGCTACCCGTGGATGAGCTGATCGAACCGTATGAAACAACTGCATCAGAAATGGCACTCTGGCTCGCGCAAGGAACTTCCGCATTAACTACATCACAGAATAATTCCAAGAAAGGATCGCGACATGGATTTCCTGTCCCTGTTGATTTTCGACCTTGACGGTGCGCGCTTTGGTCTGGATGCGACGAAAGTGCGCGAATCCGTCTGGCTACCTGAGTTGACGCCGCTCGAGGAGGCGCCGCTTTGGGTTGTCGGCATTTTCAGTCTGCGCGGGCAGATCGTGCCCGTCACCGACCTTCATGTGCGCTTTGGCCATCCGGCACGCAGCTACACTCCCGGCGATCAGGTTGTGGTGCTGGAAACAGCGCATCTGCCAATGGGACTAATCGTCAGTGAAGTGATCGGGGTCGTCGAGCTTCCCGGCACTGCCATCCAACCTCCTCCCCAATTTGATAGCGTAGCCAATAGTTCGTCCCACCTAGTGGCAGGCGAGGTGCGCGTAGGTGACGACCTGATAACCCTGCTTGATATTTTCCACCTGACACAATTTCCAGAGGCTGCGATATTTGCCGGAGCGCCGCAACGTCCGGTTTCATCCAGTCATTTCTGCATGGAAGCCGCGCCCGAAGCACGCGCAGTGTTTCGCGCACGAGCCATGGCGCTGCGGGAAATATCCATCGAAGAGGACGCTACTCGCCTCGGACTGGCGG
>JBAZYW010000085.1:0-1451 GCA_041659125.1 Gallionellaceae bacterium
GGACAAAATTTGGATTTCTTGGTTAGGGACTGGGCGTTCATCGAGAAATCCTATCGATGACACTGGCGGACAGGAAAAGGCCAAGGCCAAAAACGCTGTGGTTGATCAGGCTTTTGATGCAGTTCTTGAGTGGGGTAGGTGTCTTTGAGGCTGCAACACCAAGGCCCATCGCTGGTTGCATCACTAAGAGCGGAAATGCCACCGTGCAAATGCCCACCAGAAGAGCTATGTCGAGCGAAGGTGCTCCAGCCCAAGAGACACCGGTAATGCTGGTCAGCAGGAAGGCGAAGGCAATGCCCACTGCGTAATGGGTGATCCAGCCCAATGAGGTTTCATTCGCTATTGGCGAAGCCTTGCCGATTGATGCATGCGCAATCCGGCCATGGAACAAATGCCCGACCCACCGCCCGATGAAGGCGAAATTCAGGGTCTGCACCCCGATCCACTTTAGGAATATCAGCCAGATATCCATGACGAATGTAGCTCCGCACCCTATTAGAATGACCCTCACGATTTCTTCAATTAATGTCATGACGTACTCCTTTTAAAGTTGACGAATTGGACTCTGGAGTGCACTATAAAAGTTGAAGTCAACTTCAAGTCAAGGGGTATTTGGATGGATATTTCTGAAGTCAGCAAACAGACTGGGATACCTTCGTCGGCCCTGCGCTATTACGAACAAAAAGGACTCATCACCTCGGTTCGCGAAAAAGGGGAGCGGCGCCGCTACGGCGCAAACGTACTGGACCAACTAGCCTTGATAGCCCTTGGGCAAGCTGCGGGGCTATCTCTCGACGAAATTCGCTCGATGCTATCGCCTTACGGACCGCCAAATATTGACAGGCAATTGCTTGCTGCGAAGGCCGACGAAATTGATGGGCTGATTAAACGCCTGAAGGCGATGAGTAGCGGACTCCGCCATGCGGCAGCTTGTCCGGCCCCCAGCCATGTCGAATGCCCAAGTTTCCAGAAATTATTGAAAGCAGCTGCAACAGGTGCTCTGGAAAAGCGGTGGGGTAAGACAAAACTTCATGGTCCGCGCAAATAATGCGTTTGGGCTCATGGTTCAGTTGGCACAAATTCTCAAGGCCACCTGTCAAAAGTTTCCTCCATATGTCGGGTTCGGGAGTGGAACAGCCTCTCAAATTACTGTTTTACGGTAAGGTCAATAGACCGCTCTGGCACAACGACCTCAAGTCCTCAATGATCGCTATGGCCGATTAGCCGCCCTTCTGAATCGATAACGAATTAGCATCACATTGCTTTTTCACTCCGCCCCATCGCCTTTTCCAGCACATCAAAAATCTTCGGTGACTGACACTGCGCCACGTTGAAGCGCAGAAACGGTGCTGCTGTTTGGCTCAGGCTGAACACGTTGCCGGGGGCGAGCACGATGCCTTCGTGCAGGGCGTGTTGCGACACTTTGGCGGAATCCAGTCCGTGCGGTAACC
>JBAZYW010000085.1:1461-9189 GCA_041659125.1 Gallionellaceae bacterium
GCATCCACAGGAACATGCCGCCCTGCGGTTTCATCCAGGGGGTGATGCCGAGTTTTTCCAGTTTGTGCAGCGTGCGTCCCATGGTGTCGGCCAGGCGGCTGCGCAGCGCTTCGACGTGGTGGCGATAGGCGCCTTGGCGCAACAGGGAGTACACCAGCTCCGCGCCGAGGCCGTTGCTACTGAGCGTGGTGGCCAGTTTCAGGTCGACGATTTTTTCCGCCCAGTCTTGCCGCACCGCGATGTAGCCGCAGCGTGCCGATGCGGTTAATACTTTGGAAAAACTGCCGATGTGGATAACCCGGTTTAGCCCGTCGAACGAGGCCAGCAGGGGCGAGGTGTTCTGCGCGAATTCGGCGTAGATGTCGTCTTCGATGATCAGCAGATTGTGATCTTCGGCCAGTTTGAGCACGCGGTGCGCGACGATGGGCGACAACACTGCGCCGGTCGGGTTGTGAAAAACCGAATTCGTGATGTACAGACGCGGTTTGTGCTGCGCCAGCAGCTCGGCCATCGCCTGCACGTCCGGCCCCTGCTCGGTATAAGGCACGGCGATCAAGTGTACGCGATGCGCGCGCAGCAGCGCCTGAAAGTTGAAGTAGCCCGGATCGTCAATCAGCACCGTGTCGCCCGGCTCCAGCAAAAAACGGCAGATCAGGTCGATGGCTTGGGTGCCGGAATCGGTCAGGATGATCTGGCGCGCGGAAGTCGCCACGCCGCGCTCGCCGAGGCGGCGACCGAGTTGTTCGCGCAAGGCGAAGTGCCCGTAGGGATGCCCGTATTCCAGCAGCCCGGCTTGCGGGTCTCTGGCCAGACGGCGCAGGGCGCGGCGGATTTCTTCTTCCGGCAACCATGAGGGCGGAAGCCAGCCGCAGCCGGGTTTGAGCATGTCTGAGTTGGATTCAAGCGACTGGCGGATGATCCACAGCGGGTCGATGCTGCGATCTTTTGTCGCGCCCACATCGGCCAGCGACAGCGGCGGCAGGTGTCCGCACACATAAAAGCCGGAGCCGCGTTTCGCGGTGATCACGCCGTCGGCAGCCAGACGGTCATAGGCTTCGACGATGGTGTTTTTTGCGACGCTTAAACGTTCGGCCATCTGCCGGATGGAGGGCAGGCGTTCGCCCGGCACCAGTACGCGCGCGGCCAGTTGCTCGCGGATAGTTTGCATCACGGTTTCGACGCGGGTGCCGTCTTGCGGGTTGGTGTTTTTCATCATTTGTACCCATAAGTTTTGCGGACAGTATCTTTGAATTGTACCCATCTGTCACTGTTGAACCGATAATTTTCAGGGGAAGATGCGGGCATTCTTTAGATGGAGAGGCGGGTGTGAATATGGACAAAGGAATCAACCTAGGTGGTTCATTAGAGCCGAACCCGTCCCTTCCCCCTTGCAGGGGGAAGGTTAGGATGGGGGTAGAGTCATGGAACTCCAGCGTGTCTACCCCCTCCCTAGCCCTCCCCCTGCAAGGGGGAGGGGATATGGTGGCTAAGGGATTCAAGGGCTGGAGCAGCGGGCTGTTGGGCGTGCTGATCTTCAGCGGTACGCTGCCCGCGACCCGGGTGGCGGTCGCTACGTTCGATCCAATCTTTTTTACGCTGGCGCGGGCGGCGATTGCCGGGGTGCTCGCCGTCTTGATCCTGCTGGTCTTGCGCCAGCCCCGGCCTGCGCGCAGCGATGGCCGTGCGTTGCTGGTGGTGGCGTTCGGTGTGGTGGTGGGCTTTCCGCTGCTGCTCGCGCTGGTGTTGCGCCATGTGAGTGCGGCGCATGCCACGGTGTTCGTCGGGTTGCTGCCGATGGCGACGGTGATGTTCGGCGTGTTGCACGGCGATAAAAATCCGCGCGGGTTGTTCTGGCTGTTTTCGTTGTCTGGGAGTTTGGTCGTGGCGGGTTTTGCGATGGGGCAGGGTATCGGCGTTTCGTTGTTCGACGATCTGCTGATGCTGGTCGCGGTTGTTGTGTGCGGGCTGGGCTATGCCGAGGGCGCACGTCTGGCGCGCCGCATGGGCGGATGGCAGGTCATCTGCTGGGCGCTGGTGCTGGCGCTGCCGTTGATGTTGCCGCTGTGCCTGTGGATGCTGCCCGGCAATCTTCAACAAGCCGCCTGGCCCGCTTGGCTGGGCTTGGGCTATGTCTCGCTGTTCAGCATGCTGATTGGATTTTTCTTCTGGTATCGCGGTCTTGCGCTGGGCGGTATTGCATCCGTCAGTCAGTTGCAATTGCTGCAACCGTTTTTCGGGCTGGGGCTGGCAGCACTGCTGCTGGGCGAACACGTCAGCGCGATGATGGTTGCCTCTGCGCTGGCGGTTGCGCTGTGTGTCTTCGGGGCAAGGCGGTTTGCCGGTTAGAGGGGGAGCCGCGTAAATATGGACAGATATTGGCCGGGCTTTCGCGGCCAAGCACTACGCTAGTACGGGCTGGCAAGCTCTTCGGAACGTGTCGTTTATGAATGCTTGCATCCCGGCAGTGATATAAAAACAGCCTCGATTTGGTCAGCATGGAGTATTCGAGGCGGCATGATAAAATGCGCGAGTTCCCGTTTTCTATCTTTAAATTTGAAAGGCTGTCATGTTCTCTCGCAAAAATACCCTCGCTGTCGCTGATCCAGAATTGTGGGCAGAGATCCAAAAAGAAAACGCCCGTCAGGAAGAGCATATCGAACTGATCGCGTCGGAAAACTACACCAGCCCGGCGGTGATGGAAGCTCAGGGCAGTCAACTTACCAACAAATATGCGGAAGGTTATCCGGGCAAGCGTTACTACGGCGGTTGCGAGTATGTGGATGTGGCGGAGCAGCTGGCCATCGACCGCGCGAAAGCGCTGTTCGGCGCGGAATATGCCAACGTGCAGCCGCACTCCGGTTCGCAGGCCAATCAGGCGGTGTACGTTTCCGTGCTCAAGCCCGGCGATACGATCCTTGGTATGAGCTTGGCGCACGGCGGCCACCTCACTCACGGTGCGTCGGTGAATATCAGCGGAAAGCTGTACAACGCCATCCAGTACGGCTTGAATGACAAAGAAGAAATCGATTACGATCAAGTGCAAGCGCTGGCTAACGAGCACAAGCCCAAGATGATTGTGGCGGGTGCATCGGCTTACGCGCTGGTGATCGACTGGAAGCGTTTCCGCGCGATTGCCGACAGCGTCGGCGCGTATCTGTTTGTGGACATGGCGCACTATGCCGGTCTGATCGCGGCGGGTTATTACCCGAATCCGGTCGGTATCGCAGACTTCGTCACCACGACTACGCACAAGACTTTGCGCGGCCCGCGCGGCGGCTTGATTCTGGCCAAGGCGGAGCATGAGAAAGCGCTGAACTCGGCGATTTTCCCCGCGTTGCAAGGCGGCCCGTTGATGCATGTGATCGCGGCCAAGGCGGTGGCGTTCAAAGAGGCGGCAAGCAAAGAGTTCAAGGCCTACCAGAAGCAAGTGATCGACAATGCGCGGGTGATGACCAAGGTGCTGCAAGAGCGCGGTTTGCGTATCGTTTCCGGGCGTACTGACAGCCATGTATTCCTCGTTGATCTGCGCGCCAAGAAATTGACGGGCAAGGATGCGGAGGCGGCATTGGGCAAGGCGCACATCACCGTGAATAAGAATGCCATCCCGAATGATCCGGAGAAGCCGTTCGTCACTTCGGGCATCCGTATCGGTTCACCTGCGATGACCACGCGCGGCTTCAAAGAACTCGAAGCCGAAAAACTGGCACACTTGATTGCCGACGTACTGGATGCGCCGAATGATGAGGCGGTCATCGCGCGCGTCGTTGGCGAAGTGAAGAAATTGACGACGCAGTTTCCGGTGTATGGAGCCTAGTTAGTTACTAGACGTTAATCGCTAGTCGTTAGTTAATAATTCGCCGCGTAGCGGCGACACCAACTAATAACTAGCGCCTAACATCTAACGACCGCCCTTATGAAATGTCCTTTCTGTAAACATCCCGACACCCAAGTGGTGGACACGCGCGAGAACGACGAGGGTGATAACGTCCGTCGCCGTCGTCGCTGTCTGGCATGCGACAAGCGCTTTACGACCCATGAAACAGTGGAGTTGCGTATGCCGCAGGTGGTCAAACAGAACGGCATGCGCAGCGAATTCGACGCGGAGAAGTTGCGCACTAGTTTTTCGCGCGCGTTGCACAAGCGCCCGGTCTCCACCGAGTTGGTGGATGCTGCCGTTGATCACGTCACGCAAAAAGTGTTCGCTCTGGGCGAGCGCGAGATCGGTTCGCGCCAGATCGGCGAGATGGTGATGAAAGAATTACTCAAGCTGGATAAGGTGGCTTACATTCGCTTCGCCTCGGTCTACAAAAGTTTTCAGGACGTGGGCGATTTCTCCGATGCCATCAATGCCGTGACCAAGCCCCCCGCCAAGCGCCGCAAGCCCGATTAACCATGAATGCAACCGACAGCGTATGGATGGCTCAGGCGCTGCACCTCGCTGGGCGCGGCCTATTCACGACAACACCTAATCCGCGTGTGGGCTGCGTGCTGGTAAAAGACGGCGTGGTCGTCGGCGAAGGTTGGCACGAGCGGGCGGGTGACCTCCATGCCGAGCCGCTGGCCTTGCGTGCGGCGGGAGGCAAGGCTCGCGGGGCGACCGCTTACGTCACGCTGGAGCCCTGCGCTCATTTCGGACGCACGCCGCCCTGTGCCGATGCGCTTGTCGCGGCGGGCGTGGCGCGTGTCGTTGTTGCCATGCAAGACCCCAATCCTCTTGTGGCAGGGCAAGGTATCGCCAGGCTGCGCGCGGCGGGAATTGAAGTGGAATGCGGTTTGATGGAAATCGAAGCGCGTGCGCTCAACATCGGCTTCGTTACGCGCATGAGCAAAGGCTTGCCGTGGGTGCGCAGCAAGATCGCCATGAGTCTGGATGGGCGCACCGCGCTTGCCAACGGCGTGAGCCAATGGATCACCGGCGAAGCGGCACGGCGCGATGTGCATGTATGGCGCGCACGTTCCTGCGCTGTGCTGACGGGTATCGACACCGTGCTGGAAGACGATGCGCAACTCTCCGTGCGTCATGTCGCCACTACACGGCAGCCGTTGCGCGTGGTGCTGGATAGTCATCTGCGCATTTCGCCAGAGGCAAAGTTGTTTCAAAGCGGGCAAGTACTGGTCGTCGCGGCAACTGTGAATGCGGAAAAGGCCAGCGCTTTGGAGCAAATCGGGGCAACAGTCGTGGTGCTGGCGGACGAAAGTGGACGAGTCGATTTGCTTGCTACCCTGCGCTATTTGGCGAGCATCGGTTGCAACGAGGTGTTGGTGGAGGCGGGGAGCACTTTAAATGGCGCGTTGCTGAAAGCGGGGCTGGTGGATGAGTTGGTGTTGTATTTTGCCCCGCAGTTATTGGGTGACATGGCGCGCGGCATGGCGCAATTGGGTGAGTTGTGCAGTCTTGATGAGCGCGTGGAATTGGAGTGGCAAGACGTGCGCCATGTAGGCAAGGATTTGCGTATCGTGGTGAAAGTTAAAAAAGGATAAGTATGTTTAGTGGAATTATCGCCGATGTCGGCACGATCAGCAGCGCGCAGGACCGCGATGGCGGTTTGCGCTTAAGTGTTACCACCGAAGAGCTCGGCATGGATGATGTTCAGCTCGGCGACAGTATCGCAGTGAATGGCGTGTGCCTCACCGTGGTAAAGATAGACGGCAAGGTGTTTACCGTGGATGTGTCGCGCGAAACTTTGGATTGCACCATCGGGCTGGGCAAACAGGGCGCGTTGGTTAATCTGGAAAAGGCGTTGCGCCTTTCCGACCGGTTGGGCGGTCACATGGTCAGCGGCCATGTGGACGGTGTGGGTGATGTAGTGGCCTTTAACGACATCGGCGAAAGCTGGCGTCTGATCGTGCGCGCACCCCATGCGTTGGCAAAATTTATCGCGGTGAAAGGCTCCATCACCATCAATGGAGTGAGTCTCACGGTGAACCATGTCGCCGGTTCCGAATTCGAGGTGAATCTCATTCCGCATACTTTGGCGGTCACTACGCTCAATCAATTATGCGCGGGCGCGCAAGTGAATCTTGAAATCGACCTGATCGCGCGTTATGTCGAGCGCATGATGACGGCGGAATGATTTTGTTGCATTGTTTTATTGTCTAATCGGGTCAAAATAGAGCAAGTTAAGTCAATTTAACGCTTTCTTGGGGCGTGAATTGAGGGCGATAAGTCTCGTTGATTATTTGTTTTCTGCCGTGCCATAATTCGCCGCCGTTGAACTAAAGTTTCATACATAGGGACTAAGCCTCGACAGTTGTAAAAGGCTTAAATTTTTTAGGAGACGCGTAATGGACAAAGATAAGTCGCAAATGAATCACCATGGTTCGTTGCATCACGAGAAGAGTCCTGAGGATTCCGCTCAGCAACATGTGAGCCACCTTCCCGATCAAGAGTCTCTCGACCAAGAGGCGGATATGGATGCGCTTGAGGCGCGCCTGTTTGCCATGGCTAAGTCGCGCTGCTGATTTGCCAGCCACGCGCTGATTTACCGAATGAAGCCGTTCTTGGCGTTCGCTTTCAGCGCGTTTCTCTTTTTTGCCGTGCAAGCGGCAAATGCGCTGGAGGGGTGCCCCGTCAGCGATAAAGAATTTCTGCATCAGATCACTTCATCCGGCGACTGGGCTGATGTCCATGCCGTGTTCAAACGTAATCTCCCTGCCTGTCAAGACGATGGACTTTATGCCGATGGCTATACCAATCTGGTGGTCGGCGTGTTGGCTACGCGTTGGCCTGAGATCGATGCGCTTGAAGAGTTGATGGCGCGTGATAAGGCGTTCAAGCAATTCGTTTTCAGACATATAGGCATTAGCGCCGGGGAAGATGATCTGCGCCGGGTGTTGCGCAGCGCGCAAGCGAGTTGTCCGATAAAGTCGGCGCGCTTGTGCAAGGAGATCGCAACGCGTTGTAAGCGCGCTCTTGCCGGTAGAAAAAGCTGATGCAATATCGGCACTACAAAGGCGGGATTTACGAGTGGGTGTGCGAAGCAAAATTGGAGTCTGATCCGGCGCTGACGCTGGTCATCTATCGTTCTCAGGATGGCACGACTTGGGCGCGTCCGCGTGAGGTGTTCTTCGAGAAGGTGGAGCACGAAGGTGAAACGGTAGATCGATTTAAACAGATCGCTTAGGTAAAGAAAAACGGCGGGCAGTGTTCACTGCGCCGCCGTTTCTATTTTGCAGGCCGTTACCCTTCGGATGTGTTCAGGCCTTAGTTGCCGCTCATCTCCAGCATTAGCTGATTCACGCGCTTGACGAAGCTGGCCGGATCGTCAAGTTGGCCGCCTTCGGCAAGTAATGCCTGGTCGAACAGCACCGAGGCCCAGTCGTCGAATTTCTTCTCCTCGGTCTTCAGGCGTAGCACCACCGGATGCTTGGGGTTTATCTCAAGGATAGGTTTTGATGTTGGCGCTTTCTGTCCGGCAGATTTCAACAGGCGTGCCAGATTTGCGCTCATGTCGTGTTCGTCGGCCACCAGACAGGCGGGCGAATCGGTCAGGCGATGGGTCACGCGCACTTCCTTGACGCGATCACCCAGGCTGGTGGTGATCTTGCTGGTCAGATCTTTTAGTTCGTTGGCGACGTTTTCCTGTTCTTTTTTCTCCGTCTCGTCTTCCAGCTTGCCCAGATCGAGCCCTCCTTTGGCAACAGACACCAGTTGCTTGCCCTCAAACTCGAACAGATTGCTCACCACCCATTCGTCCACGCGATCAGAGAAAAGCAGCACTTCGATGC
>JBAZYW010000086.1:0-7821 GCA_041659125.1 Gallionellaceae bacterium
TTCACGTTTGTCTGAATAGGCCATGACCATTCTCCTCACAGTTCCTTGATGACTTCGGCGCTCACCTTGTCCGCGCCGATCTCGGCGGCGAGGTTCAGTGCGTTGGTCACCAAGTTGTTCACCACCAGCGGGTACACCATCGAGACGGCTTTGCCTGCGCCCTTCTGGCGGGTCAGGCGGGCGCGCATGGCATCGAATGAACTCTTGTCGAACAGTTCATCCAGCTTGTTCTTGCCGACACGTTTGAATTTCATCGCGAGGTATTCTTCCAGCTGCCCATCCAGCGGCATCAGCTCGGCGATCTCGCAGCGGCGGATCACTTCGCGGGCTTCGTAGTGGACGCGTTCGTCGAGTTTGTTCTTCAGCTCGGGTTGGCCGATGAGGATGATGGAGAGCAGCTTTTTAAAGCCGTCTTCAAGTTCCCAGAAGCGCTTGAGGAATTTCAACGTCTGGATAGAGAGGTCGTGCGCTTCTTCGATCAGCAGCGAATGCACGTTCCCGGCACGGCTGGAATCCTTGAGCAGCTGCTCGACCTTGCGCGCCTTGGCCTCTAGGCTGCGCGGTATCTTCTCGCCCTCGCGCAGGTCGCCGATGATGGCCTCGCAGATGCCGCCTGCGGTCATCGTGCCTTTGTCGATCAGGCGTGGCTGGATCAGCACGATCAGCTGAGTATCGCGCTGCACGCGGTCGATCAGGTCGCGGCGCAATACCGTTTTACCTGCGCCGGATTCGCCGATCACGGCGAGCATGCCACCGTGCTTGGCCGTGCTGTACATGGCTTCGCGGATGTAGCGCTGTTCGGCGCAGAGGAATACATCCTCCGGGCCTTGTACGTCTTCAACAAATGGGTCGCGGAATAGTCCAAAGTGTTTCTTTGCGTTGGGGGATAGCATTTCGATCTCCAAGGGTTCGATTTCGGGTTGTAGGCGGGCGTGCTGCTGGCCGAGGTGGACGTTGAGCGGATGGGCATTGCGCGAGTGGTCGTCTTCTTCGATTTCCCACACCTGGGCAATGTCCACCTCGTCCACGTCATGGCGGCGCAGTAGCTCTGCTGTCTGGCGCTTGATGCTTTCCGCAGAGGTCAGCTTCGGCCACACGCCCCAATTCATGATCTGCGTGGCAGCAGAAAGCGACAGCGGCTTACCTTCTACGCCGCGACCTTCCTGTTTGATGGCGTTGGCCCATTCGTTCTGGCGAATACCAAGACGCGCGAGCACACCTTTGAGTTTGAGCGGCATGTAGGTTGCCTCCTGTTTAAGAACGGTCGCGGTTTTCATGGCGAACCCCAGTGCTGTTTGCGTTTTCAGTTTTCATTGCTACAATCTCCCTTGTCGTTGTTACAAAGCCGCTTGCGCGGCACCCTTATGGCCGGGTTGCACCCCGGCCATAAATCTTTTTACTTTGCCCCCACCAACTTCAATACCGGCGCGGCAAACTTTCCATTCAAATGATCTAACGCTTCCTGCAACTGCTCTTCCATCACGCCAGCCGGATACCACTCGGCCAACAATGCACGCTCTTCAGCCGTCACCGAGCTGCCCCGCATACTGCGCAGGCGCATGGCGGCTTGGGTGTGGGTGAGTGGCTTGATCTCGATATGAATAGGGCTTGGTACATTCAAGCGTTCGCCCGGACGATCCATAAACGCGGGTGCGGCAACGTCTTTCAGATGCGAGTGAGCATCCAACCCACCAAACGGGACGGCGTTTTTGTTCTTGGCCTTGTCAATTTCTTCCTGATTGAGTCCGGCATAGGCGGCCTGATCGGCGGCCTTGCCCGCCGTCTCGATGACGGTATCTGGGCGGGATTTGTATTCATCGCCAAACTTGGCGGCATCCTCGCGGAAGCCGCCAGCATCAGCAGCAACAGGTGAAACGATATGGGTAGTTTCTTCATTCTTGTAGTCCGTAACGGTAACGAGTACTTGGTTTTCGCCATAGACCAGCGGTGAAACTTTGACCATTGCGCCGATGAATACGCCGGGGATATGGCCTACGTCGTAGTGCAGCTGCATCTTGGGGCCGGGGTGTTTGAAGCTGATGACCAGCTCGCCATCCACCTTGCGCTCGATAGGGTCGACAGACAGCAACAGGCGGCACATTTCGACGTTGGGTAGGATGCGCAGTTGTTCGCGGCGGATCATCTGCCACAGGGCGTAGCGCGCTGTAGGATCGGCCATGTATTTGCGGTGCAGGCGCGCGTCGTAGTTGGGGATGGCGTCGGCGTTGTAGGCGTTGTACCAAGCCTCGACAGCAACATTCAGCTGGTCAACGTTCTCCACCGGCTCATACATCAGGCGGCTCTCGAACAGGCACTCCACGCGGTTGTTGCCGTTTTCCACGCTGCCCTTGGCGCGTGGGTTTTTGGCCTTGTGTTCTTCTGCCTTCACTTGCAGGGCGATCAATGCGTTTTTAATCGCTCCTGCGGTGTTGGCGCTGCCCTTGTCCCAGATCAGCATCTTTGGCACGCCGTGCATGACGCGGCCTTCTTGCTTGTTCCAGCAGTACAGCAGGAAGTCGAACAGGTTGGCCTGTGTCTCGCCCTTTGCTTGGTAGTAGCGCACCAGCGTGGTGTTGCTGAAATGATCGGTGAGCACGTAGCGCCACACCTTGAGCTTCAGCTTAGCGACGTTCTCCAGCTTGTTCTTGTAGAACTCGTCCTCTTGGATGATGCGTTGCTTGCCATCCGGCATGTAGTAGATCAGGCATAGCGACGGGTCGACCTGATGCACATGGTTTGGGTGCAGCGATCGACAGGCTTGAAATGCTCGATCCTGCCGCTGCGCGGCGAGGTGCATCTGGTTGGTCTTTAGCAGCGCATTGACGCGGCTGTTTGATACAACGATTTCGCGGCCATTCTGCGAGAGCATCGACACAGCATTCGGCACATGCATCGTAGGCTTGCCGTTTTTGCGTTGGCCGATGCGCAACGCGGCGCTGATGTCGGTCAGCACTTCCATGCTTTGCGAGCTGGTGCCGCGATCCGCGCGCGGCTTGCGGCCACTTGTCCAGCCCACTTTACCCAGTGCGCGGTACACGCGGCTGTAGCTCCAGTCGTACAGACCGCCAAACGCTAGGATCATCGCCTTGCTTTCTCCATGCGCGGCGGCATCCAGCCGCTGCGCCAGATCGCGCAGCGCGTCTTGCACGGTAAGGGATGCCGGTTCGTTGATCGCCATGATGGCCCCTTACTTTCCGGCCTTCGACAGAAAGGCTTCCACATCCAGCATCGGACGGGCTTTTTCTTTGAATCCGATGAACACCTCGTCACAGGCATCTGTCACTTCGGCAATTCTGTTCACGATCTGGGTAACTGCGTCGTAGTACACCACCGCCATCGCTTCAATTGCGGCTTCGCGGTCAGCCTCGCCGAAGTCCTCATTCAGGATCGCATCGCGCATTTCACTCAGCTTATCCAGCCCTTCAAGCGTGGCGGCAGCATGGCGCGTGGTCTCGATAGCGATGTCGCTGGCGCGTGGATGCCAATCACCAGCACGGTTGCGTTGCTTGTGCAGCTGCTTTTCGAGGGAGTTGAGCTTCTCGTCTTTTTTCTGGATAACCGCGCCCTGCGCTTCGTAGTTGTCGTTTGCGTCGGCGAGTTCTTTGGTGAGGGTTTCTTTTTCTTTGGCGTGCTTGGCGATGATCTCTTCGGCCAGATCGACGAATGATTCTTTGTCGCCCAGCTTGGCAACCTCGATCAGGGCAGCTTGCTGATCTTCTGGAAGCTTGCGAAGCTGGCGCAGTTCGCGGTAACCCGCACCAATGCGGGTGAGGTTATCCATTGCATCCTCGCCAAAGGCGCGCAGGTTTATCAGGTCTTCATCAACCTTTTGCCGTGAAGTTCCGAGCAAATCGCAATACTCATCCCAAGTGCCGACAAGTCGGCGGTTTTCGCCACTGGGTAAAACAACTGTTTTCCCCGCAAAAGCCTTATACATCTTGGTTTCTTTGATATGCGCCAGCTTGGTCAAACCGACGACCGTCGTCAGTTTTGAAACCGCAAATGCCATTTGGGTTTGCCCCAGAAGCTGATTTGCAAGATCGCGCTCATCGTTGTACTGATGTTGCATCAGCGCCATCTGGTTGGCTGATTCTGCGGCTTTGGCCAGTCCCTGCGTTTGTGCCTCGGTGAGTTCGTGCGATTCGGCTACCACTTCTGATTTTTTACGTCCCATGCTGTTGCTCCCCTTATGCTACGGTTAAAAGTCGGTTACGGATTTCGGTGACGCGGCGCTCTTCGGTATCTAGGCTCTGCATCACTTGCAACGCCTTGCGGGCGGCCTGCACCGAGACTCGGATGTGGCCGGTCTCTGGGATGCGCTCGGCATACCCCGCTTCAACCAGCGTTTTTACGTAGCCGGTGATGTTGGAGGCAGACAGGCCGGTGGCCTTGGCCAACTCTCCGGGCGTGTAGCCGCTGGCAAAATTGCGCCACAGTACGTCCAGCACAGCGAAGGCCTTGGTTGCGGACTGGTTGGATTTAGTTGCCATTGGGTGCTTCTCCATTTAGGGTCTCGCCGATCTCGACGCGTGTCGGTTTCCAGTGCTTGCCACCCATCGGCAGGCGCTCCGCCATGTCGGCGATGGCGATCAGCTGCTGCGCCATCCGGCGCAGGTCGGAAGGGCGTATTTCCATACCGGGGGCAATGCCGGATTCGAGCACCACCAATGCGTTGCTGTGGCGGCAGCGGGTGAGCGTGGCTTTCAGGTTCATTGCTTATTCCTCCATATGACGGTAATGCCGTGAGCTTCGAGCCAGTCAATAAATTCAACTCTGTAGGGGCAACGTGCGGCGTAGCTGATGTCATCGCTCATGTTCACTCCTCGGTAAATTCAAACTCAGGTTGCAGGTGTTTCTCGATGTTGCCCTTGTGCCAAGCCAGCCCCTCCATGCCCTGCTGGATCGCAGCGAGTACGGCAGACGCCTCTGCTTTGCCGTTGTAGAACTGGAGCAGTTGCCCGGCAGCGGTGTGCAGCACCTCTTGCAGGGCATGCATATCGGTAGCAGTTGCGTTGCGGCCTGTGGGCGCTTGGATAACGATGCAGCCCTCACTGGCCGCAAGCCAGCGAGACGCTAGGTTGATACCGCAGACGTGTTCGTAGTTTTGGAGTGCGCTCAGTGGCATCTTTGCGGTGGCCAACCACTTGTAGAGTGAGTCTGAGGTCACGCCCATCAAGTCGGCAATGCGCTCTACCGAGTAGTTCTTTTTCTCTAGCGCATGGTCTTTGCACAGGCGCAGCGCATCGCGCAGGCTATTGGGTTGCACGCGTTTCCAATTACGCCCGCGCATCAGAAAGCACTCCCGGTGCAATTGTTCTGAACAAATACCATCTTGGAACAGGTAAAAAACACTTTAAGTGCGTAAAATGCGCAGCCATTGAGTTGCAAAAAAGAGGGAGCCATGAAATCGATCACCTATCGCTGTATCAAATGTGACTGTCGGGTAACGGTTGAACGACTATTCCAAGCTCCGCTTGAGCAAGCGCCTTATGTGCGCTGCCCGCTTTGCGGGATGGCGTGCGTACCTGAGACTGAGCTGGAAAAAATGCGGGGCGCAGATGGAAGCCGGGACTGGGAAGCCGCGTTTCGCTGGTCACGTTGTCCGAGTGCGTATCAGTGCGAGCTTTACGATCAGTACGATTCGCGTTGCGAGGATGGTCAGATAATGCCGAAGTGCCTGATTTCAATTCGCAACCGCGTATCAGCCGCAGAGCATTACTACCCTGTTCCGCCGATACAACAACAACCTGCCCAACGGAAAAGCCGGGCGCGGGGTAAGTCCGCCCCGAAAACAGAATCGTAGCGAAAGGGGTTACTTGGCGTTGATAGGTAAGTATTTGCATGGTGGCTCCTAGGCGGCGAGTTTTTCAGGGTTAGGCTTTAAGCCAAGCGCGACAGCGGCACGGTGTGTGTTGCCACGGCGACCGCTGGCTTTTCCGCAAAGAATTTCGCGGGCGGCTTGGTAACTAATTTCTTTGGCTTCACAGAATTCGCGCAAATTGATGCCGTGTGCGGCAAGCTCTTCGCGCTTTTTAAGGAGTGCATTTGCACTAGGCTTGTTAATAGTTGTTTTGCTCATTTTGTTGCGCTCCGCGTTTGTTTGTTTGAACGTGTGGCGGATTATTGTGTAGTTATTACACAATGTCAAGGGGTGTTTGTGGAAAATTTACACACTAGATTGAAAGAGGAAATTGATCGGCTTGACCTATCAATGGCCGAGGCGGCTAGAAGAATGGGGGAAAGCGATTCGCAGGAATTGCGCGATGTCTGCTCTGGTAGAAAACGCGCAAGCGCCATGCTGATTGCGAAAATTGCAATTTCAGACATTGGCGCGGACGTGCTGTACATCCTCACCGGGCAGCGCGGTAGCAGCACGCCCCCCGCGCTGAGTCAGCGCCAGCGGGCGCTGCTGGATAACTACGAGCATAGTGATGAGGCTGGTAAAAAGATTATCGAGGGAACTGCCTGTTTGGCAGCGCAATCATCTGGAATGAAGAAGGCTTAACTAACAAAGGGAGAGACGCATGAAGCGGTGTATTACGATGGTATTGGCAGCGTTCTTTTTAGCTGGTTGCGGTAAAGAATCTCAAACGCAACCTGTTGCTCCTGCGGCACAGGTAATCGCGCCACTGCCAATAAAAACACATAACTATTCTCTCAAGGATGGGGATGAGTATGGTTACGAGCAAGGCCTATCTGTTGATGATACGAACAGAGGCCAAGGGGCACCAACATTACTGATGGCAAAATTTGCTGGGAGTCGCGATGGGAAGTATCAGGTTTATACGAAAGCCGCTCAATACCCCGGCGCAATAATTGTTGTTGAGTGTACAAACCCATGCGAATTTATGAAAAGTATGGTGTTCTACCAAGGTGAATTTGTGAATGTGCAACGCATTCGAGCAGCGCAAGGAATCATTGGTTGGGCGATGATTGAAGATGCTATAAACAATGAGCTTGAGCAATCTTTCGTGGAAAACAATGGAAAAAAATACAGCCTTTGGTTTGACGAAAATAAGGGAGTAATCAAAACGCAAGCGAATAACAATACCACCGAGAAAGCTCTGTAATGCACTCACGTATATTATATTCACGTGCCATCCGATATACCTAAACAGGCTTAGCAAGGCTGCGCATTGCTATTTGAGGTAGCCATCTTGTGCGCACGCGAAGTGGTCGTTAAGGCGGAACGGGTTCCGGTTTTATATAGGAGAGCAGCATGAAGTTGATGATGATTCTGATAGCTGTGTTGATTGCAAGTAATGCATCGGCGACAGGTGATTACGGAGAGGATTTGGAAAACTGCCGCTGGAGTGATGGTAGCGTGATGCCAGTAAGCCGCTGCGATGATCTCCGTGCAAAACAAGCCAGAAAAGTAGAGGATGAACGCGCCGCTCAACTTAAGCGTGAGGAGGATGTGCGGAATGCGCAACACAAACGCGAATATGATGCCGAGGAGGCGCGCAAAGAGGAAGGGCGGCAACGCTATCTTGAACAGCTAGATCGTGATGTTGCCGAAGAACACGCAGAAGAGGCAAAAGTCGAGGCCGCACTAAAACGAAAATGCGGAAAGGATTACAAGAATCCGCGTATTGGCATGCCGTTGCTTCGCGCACATTTATGTGTTGGCCCACTTCACATGGAGAGTAAAACTCATACGAGGGAGGGTGTCGTATTTGCATACGATAGCGAGTACGGTTACATCAAAATGATAGATAAAAAGATTATTTCATGGCAAAAATATTAGTCTTAAAATTCTGATCTAACCATCATCCAGCCCCGCCCTCTGCGGGGCTTTTCATTTCAAGCGGAAGCCCTTCC
>JBAZYW010000086.1:7831-9020 GCA_041659125.1 Gallionellaceae bacterium
CCTTCCGCCTTAACTGCTCTCCCGCGCGCGCGTAACTTGCGCGGCGTGAGCAGAACTCAAAAAGCATGCGGCACTTGTCTGCACTGGGTGCGTTATACCAACCCAGCGATGAACACGCTTGGCCGTTGCCCTGATCTCAATTTTGGACAGGAAACAGATGAGGAAACTGCTTGCGTTTTGCAACCCATCAAATGGAGTAAACGTGCGCCACTACCTTGCTAAATTTTTTCTCTTAATGCAAACCGATGTCCGTCTGCTTATTGCGGGTTTGCATCAGCTTGTTCACAAATTACCGCGCTTCACCGGGCTGGTGTTGTTTACGCTGGCCCTGTTGGCCTTCATCGCTTATCTGAAGCCGGAGCTGATCGGCGATGACATTCACAAGCTATCGCTTGCCACGCTGGGTGCTTTGCTGGGTTTCTGGCTTGATCTGCGCGCCTTGCCTTATGCACGGCCAGATGGTTATTTGGTCGCTGCCGACTGGCGCACATGCGGCAAGCGCGAAGACGCGGCGGATTTTGCCATCGTATCAGGCTATGAGCTGGTATTTGCGATAGCGTGTTTCCGGCGCATTTTTATCATGGGTTTAACCGCCTTCGTCATCGGGATGGCGATGTAATGCGTACCCCACGCAAAGCCGCACGCTGGGCGCTGGGCATTTCACTCTTGGCGCCATTTATGGTGTTGCTCACTGTAGGTATCGCACTGGCCGATGCCTGTCCTGAGCAGTGTCGAAGGGTGCCCCGCGAAGCCCTGCACTACAAGCGCGATCTGATCCGCCACTCGCGCCATGTGTGGGGGCTTGAAGCGCCTGTCGCGGTGCTGGCCGCACAGATTCACCAGGAGAGCCGTTGGAACAAAGACGCGAAGTCGGCGTTTGCCAGTGGTATGACTCAATTCACTCCGGCCACTGCGGTGTGGATTTCCGGCGCATATCCCAAAGACCTCGGCACAAATCAGCCGCTCAATCCGCAATGGGCGCTGCGCGCTCAATCCATCTACGTGAAGCAGCTCTTCGACGATACCGCTGCGGCATCGCCCTGCGATCAGATGTGGAAGACGCTGTGGAAGTACAACGGTGGCGCGGGCTGGGTGCGGCGTGATGAGCGGCTGGCCGCGAAGAGCGGGGCGAATGTATTGCTCGCCCGCGAAGTCGAGCCATTCAACGCTGGCCGTGCCCCTGCATTCT
>JBAZYW010000087.1:0-8911 GCA_041659125.1 Gallionellaceae bacterium
CGCAAGACCATCGAAGTGAAATGCGACGCAAGTATCCGCGCGGGCGACGAGTTGCAGTTGAGCATGAGTGAAGGCGATCTGCTCAAGGCCGGGCTGCTGGCCTATCTGCTGCCCAGTGTGCTTGCACTGGTTGTGGCGGGCATCGCGGCATCTTTGGATTTTGGCGATGCCGGTGCAGTGCTCGGCGCCGGGGTTGGCTTCGCATTGGGATTTTTGCTGGCGCGGCTGTCCGGTTGGGTGCCGCGCATAACTGTGCAACACAAAAACGAAAACTTTTCTAAAGGAGAAACACTATGACACAAGCAGCAGAACAAGATTTGTTGTCCACCGATTTCATCAAAGAGATGGTCAAGCAGATGCGTGCCATCGACAGCTACGGCACTTACGACGGCTGGCCGTCCGACCGTATTTTGGCACCGTATGTGGTGACCAAAGAACAGCGCCGCGAGATCCCGGTGATCGGCGATCCGGACGAAATCATGCTGGCGCGCATCAAGGCGTTTTACAACGCGATTTCTTCGCTGATCGAAAAGGAATGCGGCTTGATGGCGGTGCCCAGCATCAATATCACGCATGAAGGATTTGGCCGCGCGATCATCACCGTGGGCAAGCTGGTAGTGATGGATCGTACCCTGCGCGACGTGCATCGCTACGGTTACGAAAGCCTGTCTAAGATGAAAGACGAGGGCGACAAGCTGTTGTCTGTGGCACTTAGCCTGATTGGCAAGTACCCGGAAGTGGCAGGCTTGTAAGGAGTTAACGATGACCGAAGAAGAATTGAAGGCGCTCGACAAAGATGTGAAGCGGCTCAAGCGTATTTCCAGCGAATGGGCAGCGCAGTTGCATGACTTGGTTGAGGACAAGTTGCCAGCCGGATACAAAGAAATTCCCGGCATCGCGCAATCCACTTACGACGCGTGTCAGGCATGGGCGGATGCAAACGCAAAATTAATCGCAGCACAAAAAGAAGTTCAAGGATAACTGAGGAAAAGCTATGGCTAACATCACCGGAATCACCCGAGGCGGCACGCCTTATGAACCCACCTTTGTCACCGAACTGAACGCTGCCAACTGCATCGGCTGCGGCCGCTGCTACAAAGTCTGCCCGCGCAAAGTATTCGAGCTGGTCGAACGTAGCGAGGACGATGAAGCCTACGACGAGGACGAAGATAACAGCATGGTGATGACGCTTGCCGACGCGCTGGATTGCATCGGTTGCGGTTCGTGCAGTCGCGTGTGTCCCAAGCAATGTCACACGCATCAGGCGATGCCGGCGGGGGCGTAATCATGGCGCGACCAACCAGACATGTATTCGTATGTTCGCAGAATCGCCCCGCCGGACATCCGCGCGGTTCCTGCGGGCAGAAAGGCTGCGCCGAGGTGGTGGATGAATTTATGAAACAGTGGCAACAACGCCAGTGTTTCGCGCAAGTGATGGTTACGCCTAGCGGCTGCATCGGCCCGTGCAGCATGGGGCCCAATGTGCTGGTCTACCCTGAAGGCGTTATGTATAGCAATGTCGCCAAGGAAGATGTGAGCGAGATATTCGACGAGCATCTGCTGGGCGGCAAAGTGGTTGAACGGCTAAAAACTCCAGCGGATAAATGGTAGCGGTGACGGATCAATTACCTGTCGATCTGGAGGCAATGGTCGGGCGTGCGGTGCGCGCGTTGCAACAAGAGGCCGAGCGTTATGCAGTCGCCGGTGCTACACCGAAGATCGAGCAGGCCGCATTGCAATTTAGCCGCGTCATTGACCCCGGCAATCAACTGCCCGGTTACGAAGGCGTGTGGCGCAATGCGCGCAATGATCGTTGCGGTACGCTGACCATCAACAGCGATGGCAGCTTTTTTGCCGAGTATGATTTGTTCTGTCCGCATCCGCGCGATGCACGCTGGTTTGTCGAAATGGTTACGGCATGGGGCAACGCGTCATCCCTGCGCTGCGAAGCGAAATTAATTCCGAGTCTTGGGGAGTAACGCGATGAGTAGATTCCAAATGGGCGACATGGTGTTCGCTGCGCAAGACCTTTACAACGAGTCGCTGGAAGAAACGGGCGAGAGCAGCATTCCCGGTGTAGAGCCGGATGCATTGCTGGCGGCGGCGGGCACGCGCGGTGTAGTGGTCAATGTCGGTCATGCGCAGGAAATGCCAGAGGAAGAAATCTATCTGGTGTGTTTCGAGATGGATGCGGAAGGCACATTGGCCGAGCCTATCGGTTGCCTGAGCGACGAGCTGAGCGGATTAAATTGACGATGCAGGAATTAGGCTGGTTTGTTGTTGGCAAACTGGCCGAAGCGCCCGGCATTGTTATCGACCATGTTTAACCTCGGCATCAATCAGTTTAGCAACAAATTTTCCGCATCCTCCCTCGTTACCATAGACTTATTCTCTGCCGCGTAGTCAAATACGCCATTAAATTCCGCGTCGAAATCCAACACAGAATGAAGTCCGTTAAGCGTTGAGGATCGGGTGGCGGAAGCGACCAAGCTTTAAACTCAACGAAATTAATGCTTTCATTGTTTACCTTCCAACGGCTCATCACGGTAAGCCTTGTGCTCATGTTGGCAGGCTGCTCCAGTCAGCCAGCCAAGGAGACGGCACCGGCTATTCCAAAGCCCATAGCGCCGCGTAAGCCCATAGCCAAACCCGTTCCAAAACCCAAGCCGCTAACCGGGCTACCCTTGATAAACAGCCTGCTGCCACCGAAATTGGCTGACCGCAACGGTTGGGCGGCGGATATTTTCGCCGCATTCGATGCACTCAAAATTTCGCCAAACAAAGAAAACTTTTGCGCTGTCGTCGCCGAGATCGAACAGGAGTCTTCGTTTCAAGCCGAGCCGATGGTGCCGGGGCTGAGTAAGATCGTCAGGCACGAATTGAATACGCGCCGCGAGAAATACAGCGTTCCGCAGTGGCTCATGGATAGCAGTCTTGATGCGCAATCACCCAATGGGCGCACCTATAACCAGCGCATAGACACACTCAAAACAGAAAACGAAGTGAATACCTTATACGAAGACATGATCTCCGAAATTCCGTTTGGGAAAGACCTGCTCGCGGATTACAACCCGGTACATACCGGCGGCCCGATGCAAGTTAGCGCAAACTTCGTCAATACCTACGTCGCCACAAAACCTTATCCCTACGGCCTTAAAGGCTCGCTGCGCAACGAGTTGTTTACCCGCAAAGGCGGGCTGTTTTTCGGGGTGGCGTACCTGCTCGATTATCCGGCGAACTATGCAAGCATGACTTATCGCTTCGCCGACTTTAATGCAGGAATCTATTCCAGCCGCAACGCCGCATTCCAGAAAGCGTTAAGTTCCCTGTCCGGTATTGTCTTGGATCCCGATGGCGATTTGCTGCGCTACAAAGACGGCGTGGCACTGGAAGAGTCACCCAGCCAGACTATGCAAGCCCTGCTCGCTATTGCGCCGCGTTTGAATATGGACAAGGCGGAGCTTTACCGCGACCTGCTGCTGGAAAAATCTCCCGCCTTCGAGCAAAGCCCGTTATACAAAAAGCTATTTGCTCTGGCACCAACATCGCCGCGTGCCTGCGTCCCGGAAATCGTCTTAACCAGCCCGAAATTTACCCGCAAGTTGACCACGGTGAATTATGCAAAGCAGGTGGAGGGAAGGTATCAGCGCTGCTTGAAGAAGTAATGGGGCAGGCAGTCTTGTTTGAGCGCAGATTTAGGCTTTAATGTCATGGGCTGCACTTAATTTCACCGATACGAACTCGGCTCTTGATGTGGCATTGTTTTCCTGATTATTTAGAACGCACCACGCAAAAAATTCTTCGGGGATTATATGGCATTCAACTGCGTGAACACCGGAACGCAGAAACTCTCTGCAAGCCGAGATTGCCATTGCTTTCCATTTTTGAAACGACTCCTCGAAACATTCCGGGTCTGATGCAGAGGCTTTTACTTGAGCCCAAGTTTCCTCGGTGTACCAAGTGACGCCTATCAGGAGCGCCCGGCTGCGATTTTTTGCTCTCAAGCGTTGGTGGAGTGTCGGTTTTCTCATGTTTAGAGTTTATGTATGAAGTTGCGAAAGGCGTCTTGTTCAAATAAGTGCGTGGTGAGCGAAAAAACTCCCTATTGTGACAATCCAAATTCAGACTGGATTAATTTCAGCCAGGCATCCAATCTTGCATCGGTCAGCGCCTTCTGATTCTCTTGGTCCAGCACGAGTCCAACGAACTCATCGTTTACCAAGGCTTTTGAAGAAATGAAGTTGTAGTCATCGGCAGGCCATGTGCCGACCACTTGCGCACCGCGCGCCACAACGAAGCGGTATATCTCACCCATTGCATCAACGAACTCATCCGGGTATTTGTCCTGATTGCCTAGGCCGAACAGCGCGACGGTCTTGCCACTGAAATCCACATCTTTAAGCTGCGGCAAGAATTCTTCCCAGCCTCCACCCATGCAGTCGGTGGATAGTCCAGGCAGTTGTCCGCCGCCGAGCGTGGAAGTGCCGAGGATAAGGTGCGAGTATCCGGCGAATAGTTCAGCACTCGCTTTGTTGACGTTGAGTGCGTCGGCCATGGTGTCATCGTCGAAGCGTTTTTTGATAGCTTTGGCGATGCGCCGGGTGTTACCTGTGCTGCTGGAGAAAAACAGGCCGATGCGTGACATAAATGCTCCTCAATAATGCCGCCGATTGTCGTGAATCAGACAATCGGCGGCGGTGAGACAGCCGACTTAAACCGGGCCGCGTCCCGCACGTTTGAGTTCAACCGTGCGTGTGAGTGCTTCTTCAAACGACACCTTGTCGCCCTTGGGCTTGAAGTCGGAGAGGGCTGTGTGCACGGTGACGATCTTTTGTGTGGGCGTCTGCCCCTTGAAATCACTCTTGTCCAGTGCCGCGATGTCGATCAGTTCGTTCCAGATCAGACCTTCCTGCATGCCGATGGCGGCGATGCTCAGACCGCCAAAGTCGATCACCAGTGGCTTGTTGATGTTGACCACGAACAGGATGATGCGCACGTCCGCAGCGAAATCGGCTTGGTAATAGTCCAGCACCTTGGGTAACAGTGAGAGTTCGTCGAGGCTACCGACATAGAGTTTGATCTTGCCGTTTTCCGCCAGTACGATGGTGTTTTTGATGGTGTGAACAGGGGGCTTGAGGTGGCCGTGAGCATCGCCGACCTCACCCAATTCCAGCACCAGATCACCACGATAGGAGGCGAAGTTGCCTTCGGTTTCCTTGAAGTTCATGTTGAACAGTAGACCTTTTTGTTCGTAAGCGTCGAATAGCATGGGGCACCTTGTAGTGAATGAATGAGGGAGCTCTCCATGCAGCAATATCCGTACCAATACCAGAGTCGGAATTTGATGTCCGGAAACGCGAAGTTCCAGACTGACGATGTCTTATGACTTCGATTAGGGGGCGAAGTGAAGCTGGAAAAATCTTGCTGTTATGCCCCGAACGATGCGGGCATCGTGCTGCGCGAGAAGCCGCTACGGGAAAATTCGGCGTCGGCCGCCGCGTAGCTCGATAACACCGATTGTGTGGGCATACTGAAGCCGCGATACATATCCAAGTCGTAATCGGACATGCGGATGGCATGTGCGGCTTCGCCAAACTCGCGGATGAACTCATCCCAATTGGCATATCGATCAGCCGCATCTTTCTGCATGGCGCGGTTGATGACCGCGACTAATTCCTTGGGCAGTTCTTTGCGATAAGTCTCAATGGGGATGATAGGGAAATTCAGGATAGCGATACGCGCGTCGAAATTGTCTTCCGCTGCGAAAGTGTTTTTGCCCGTAAGCAGGCGGTACATCACCGCGCCGAGCGCATAAATGTCGGCACGCTGATCGAGTGCCTCGCCTTCAAGTTGTTCCGGCGACATATACGCCAGACTGCCCGCCACCACGAAACCCAATTCCTTGCTCGGCACGGCGCAGCCGAAATCGGTGAGTTTGGCGGTGCCGTTCGGCATCAGGATAATATTCGCCGGTTTTACATCGCGATGCACGATGCCCAGTTCTGCCGCGTAGCGCAAGGCATTGGCGATCTGTTCGATGACTGAGAGTACCGTTTTGATCGGTAGCAGGTTGTCGGCATGTTCATGCTGATCCAGCGACACGCCATTGGCGAACTCCATCACCAGATAAGCGCCACTCTTTTCGTTCAAGTCGGCATCGTGTACATGCACGATGTTCTTGTGCCGCATCTTTTTCCCCAGCTCAACCTCGGTGAGAAACATTTTCCTGAGAACGGCGGATTGGGAGACATTGCGAAACTGTTTGAGCGCGACCATAGAGAACGAATCGTCGCGCATTCCGAGATAGACGTTTGAAGTCGCGCCTTCGCCCAGCTGGCGCACGATGGAATAGCTTCCTATGCGGAGCGGAACGGACATCAAATTGGATGGGGACAAGCAGTCATTTGCGCATTAGACCGCATATATGGAAATTAAGTTTCCTGCCGGTTGGCTATTCCTTGCAGCAGACTTTCCGGATCAATCTTGCTTCCGCAGACCGCCACGCGTTTGTGGCGCGATTGCCCGCCCTGTTTCAATTCGACACTGCGCAGCGGAACATCGAAACTGTCGGCGATGAAGCGCAACAGCGCTTCGTTGGCGCGGCCTTCGATGGGTGGGGCGGCGAGGCGAATTTTTAAGGCATCGCCATGCAACCCCGCCACGCTGGTTTGTTTTGCGCCGGGCTGGACATGCAACACCAGCGTGATGATGTCGCCGCTGCGCTGGTGCCAGGAGGTCATAACATGCGCGATACGAGGTGTTCCAGCCAGCCGATTGGCACGATCAGCAAGAGTTGGCAAATGATGAGCAACGCGAGTACGGAAAAGTCGATGTTGCCGACCATCGGCACGATGCGGCGTACGGGTAGCAGAAAGCGTTGCGTAAAAGCGGCGGCGACGGGTGCGACAGGCGAATGCGGATTGACCCATGACAAGACGGCTTGCACGAAGAGCATCATCATCAACAGGTAGATGCTCAACACCAGCAGCTTGACCAGCGCCCAGGCCAGCAATCCTGCGAGAGGAAACACCGTGTACGGATAGCCTTGCGCCCATAGCTGCAGCGCAAGGTAGATCCCTTCCACGCTTAACGCCAGCAACAACGAGGCCGTGTCAAAGCCCATGACAGGAGGCACATAGCGGCGCGCCCGCAGCACGGCGAAATCGCTGAGTGCCATGACGAATTCGCCGATGGAATTGCGCATCGGCGCGCGCAACCAGCCGGCGTGGAAGCGCAACAGCAGCAGCGCTGCGAAGGGTTGTACCAATACATCCAGCAGGAACAATACGGCTTGGCTTAACATTTATTTTGCACTCCCTAGTTCGTTGCCCATTTCTTTGGAACGGATCGCGGCAGCGTGAACCGCCGCAACGATGTGTTGTTTTACGCCATCATTTTCCATGCTCAGCAACGCACGTTCGGTAGTGCCGTTTTTGGAAGTCACGCGGGCGCGCAACACGCTCACTTCGTCCGCACTCGCATCCGCCAATTTTGCCGCACCGAGAAATGTGTCGATCACCAGGCGTTTTGCATCGGTTTCATTGAAACCGAGCTCGCGCGCCGCCTGCTGCATGGCCTCGATAAAATAGAACACATACGCGGGGCCGCTGCCGGATACGGCCGTTACGCCATCCAGCATGGTTTCCTCCTGCAGCCATACGCTGCTGCCGACTGCATTGAGAATGTTCTTGGCGATCTCCCTCTGCACCGAGCCGACTTCCGGTAACGCATACAGTCCGGTGACGCCGCTCTGGATCAGAGCCGGAGTATTGGGCATGCAGCGCACGATATTCGGCGTGTTCAGCCAGCGCGAAATATCACCGGCACGGATGCCTGCGGCGATGGAAACGATCAATTGATCGTTTAGCAGCGCGGATAGTTGCGCGCACACTTCGCGCAGTTGCTGCGGCTTCACCGCCAGCACGATCACGCCGCTGCCTGCCACGCCCTGCGCCAGATTGGTGGTGGCGCGAATGGAAAATTGGTTGTGCAGTTTTGCGCAAGCGTCTTCGCTCACCTCCACCACGCTCAACTCCTGCGCTGCATAGGATTTGTTGTTGAGCAGTCCGCCGATGAGTGCGGTCGCCATGTTGCCGCCGCCGATGAATGTAATGTTCATTTGTTTCCCCTGTACTCCCTAGTTCCGAAAATCGCCGTGCCCACCCGTATGATAGTCGCGCCTTCCCGTATCGCTGCCGCAAAATCGTGCGACATGCCCATCGACAACGTGTCGAGCGCAATGCCCTGTGCCGAGATCGCCAGCGCCAACTCGCGCAGCTGCGCGAATGGAAGGCGTTGAGCGTTCACATCATCCGCCGGTGCGGGTATCGCCATCAGCCCGCGCAACTTCAGATGCGGCAGCATGGACACTTCCCGTGCCAGATCTGCGGCGTCAGCGGGATCGACACCGCTTTTGCTCGCCTCGCCGCTGACATTCACTTGCAGGCAGATGTTCAATGCTGGCAGATCGGGCGGACGCTGTTCGGACAATCGTTGCGCGATCTTCAAGCGATCAACTCCATGCACCCAGGAAAAATTCTCCGCGATCACGCGTGTTTTGTTGCTCTGGATTGGGCCGATGAAGTGCCACTCCGGGTTTAAGTCGCGCAATGCTTCGATCTTATCCAGAGCTTCCTGTACGTAATTCTCGCCGAACGCACGCTGACCTGCGGCATACGCCTCGCGTACTGCTGCGGCCGGAAACGTCTTGCTCACCGCGAGCAACATGACGCTTGCCGGGTCGCGCTGTGCAGCTTGTGCTGCCTGTGCGATGGCGCGGTGGATCGCTTGCAAGTTGGAAAGGATTGCAGTCATAATCCCGTGTGCTTTTGATTGGCCTAGCGACCCGCCCGAATGCGGTCGCAAAATGAACGGGGAATTATAATGGATATCACTGAACTGCTCGCCTTCG
>JBAZYW010000088.1:0-8869 GCA_041659125.1 Gallionellaceae bacterium
GATTTCTCGTTCCCACTCCGATTCAATTTCGGATAGTGACGAGTCATGCAGGGACTCAAGAAGAACCTCTGCAAGTTGGGCGCGCTCTTCAGGCAAAAGTGTACATGCTTGTTGCTCTAACTCGGCTAGTAAAGCGGACATGGTGAATATTCCATTGGCTACAATCAGGGCATTTTACTCTTGGAGTGTCCAGTTGTCTTGGTTTGGCCGCTAACGAAGCTGTAGAAAAAGTCTATTCATGCGCGCATCGTGCCGTGAACCAAATTAAATGTCAGATTAAATCGAGTCTGACCCTGACCCTGAGGGCCGCTTATTCTTCGGAATAAACTCTATGCCCATAACAAAAGAATTCCTACCGCCACATGATTGACATGTCCAAGCATTGCCTATCTTTATATCCTTATCCCATATATAAGTTTCACTTTCGCATATAGGATTTGTACACGCAATTTTTTGCTGGTTGCCACTCCACATGAACACATTGTTCTCTGTTCGCGTGAGTGTATACGATGCGGCGCACTCAATACACTCGGCTTGAATCTGATCGTAACTAGCGCACAATCGGCGAACAATTTTCTTGCCACAATTATCACAATCTTTTGACTCTGTAGTTTTAAAGTCAACATTCCATATGGGTGAATTCAGCACGTCTGTCACTATTATAAGTAAGTCTTGACAGCTTTCTCGCAGTTTCTCGCCAGGAAGTCCTTTGCCTTGAACGGATTGTTCTAGTGTTGGTGTGTGGAGATAAGACCCGAGCCTATCGTAATAATCTTTGATTTCTTTTAGTGAAATCCTCCTATCAGTTCCGAGTATATGCATTTCCTTCGCGGTAATGCCATGCGCTTCTTGACGTCCAAAACTTAACGTTGAACTTTTGTCCATGTTGGGGTTGATTTTCAGAAGAATCTCAATTAGTTGCTTTGGTTGCCAAGTGTTCAGTTTTTTGTTGGAAAGCTCTTCTTTGTAATTCAATGCTCGTTCATATACCAAACATTCGAGCGCCATTCTGAGTTCTAAAGCCGCGTATCTGAGCTGTGTCTCTTCGTTTGAGTTCAATGCTTGACTAGCTCGTTCAAGGGCCTGTTTTGCGCTGTTCCTGTATTCATTCGTCATAGCCTACTACACCCTAACTTAATAATTCGTACACGATCCAACGTTGAATTAACCGGCTCCGCGCTTTTGCGTCCAGGTTGAATGTCGGGTTAGACTCGGGCGACATAGCTGACTGCACCAATTTCCCGCGAGCAGTCTCCGAGACCTCTTGCTTCGTAAAGCTGAAACAGCGCCTTTATGACCGGGCGGGGAAGCTGAAGGTCAGCTTCAATGACCTCGCCACGAAGCCGCTGCCCAGGTGTGCAACTCTCCAGTAGTTGCACGAGACCATCCATTTTGCTCTGATCTTCATACAGCGCACAAAGGTACACAACATACTTGGGGTCTTGCACCCAAAGGCCATCAAAGTATCTTGTTCCGATGGTATGGGTACCAACGATGAATCCTTGCGCCTCAAGAATTGCAAGAGGTCGGACGTACTGGGTGTAAAACGCACTATCAAACCGAAGATTAGCAACCCCAGTAGCCGCCAGCTCCCTATATAGCTTCTCCGAAACCTCGCGGATATCCGGGTGTAGTGTGGAAATTGGATCCTCAAGCGAAAGAAGCCGACGCTGAATGGCTAACGAATCAACCTCGGTCTGTAATTGCATAAGCGATGGGACGAAAGGAAGAGATGCACCAACTATGCGCGCAACGGGCATGAGCCATTTCATGATGGAATATCTTTCAAGAGTCCAGCGTTAACTAGACGCCAATTGTGTCGGATAATCTGGACTTGAGTGTCGCATAATCTGGGCGGGCAATCCCAGTCCGTTGATTTGCATAGGCGTGATATTCATAAATACACCGTCCTGGCCAGAAAAAATGTCATCGTCACACTCTCCGCAGTTATAGTTTCGTCGCGCACCGTAACCGCCCAACTGGAATGCGTCAATGTTTCAGATGGTCTATATATTTTGGCGGACAGCATGATTCGACTTGCTATCTTTGGTGTCTGTTTTTGATAAAAAGCCAATCTTTCCCCCGGGTGTATAATCCGCCCCTCTGAAATTTGCGGCAGTCTTGTCGCAATCAATATAAAAGAATTGATGATAAAAAAACTGTTCAAACGGGTGTTCGGTAAGTCTGCAAAAGTAAAGTCTCATGGCTCTGCCAGCGCTATTCCGTTCGCAGTGCATAAGGTGAGCCGCGACGGCATCAGCTATGGCGCGCGGCGCGTGACGGACGGTTTGCAGGCGGCGGGTTTTAAAGCCTTTGTAGTCGGCGGCGCGGTGCGCGATTTGCTGCTGGATCGCCAGCCTAAAGACTTCGATGTGGCAACGGATGCCACGCCTGAAGAGGTGAAGCGCGTATTCCGGCGTTCCCGTATCATCGGGCGGCGCTTCCGTTTGGTGCATGTGATGTTCGGCGAAGAGACGGTAGAGGTTTCCACGTTCCGCCGCATGATCGAAGCCGAGGATGCCGAGACCGACGATCATGGCCGCCTGTTGCGCGACAACGAGTTCGGCGATCAGGAGCAGGATGCGGCGCGGCGCGACTTCACCGCCAACGCGCTATTTTACGACCCCACCACGCAAGAGATATTCGACTATCACCACGGCTACGCAGACATTCGCGCCAACACGCTGCGCATGATCGGCGACCCGGAAGTGCGCTACCGCGAAGACCCGGTGCGTATGCTGCGCGCGGTGCGTTTGTCGGCCAAGCTGGGTATGAAGCTGGATGCGGCGACCGCCGCGCCTATCTCCAAAATGAAAGGCTTGTTGGCGAACGTGCCGGAAGCGCGCATGTTCGACGAGATGCTGAAGTTGTTGCTGTCAGGACATGCATGGGAGTGCGTCAAGAAGTTGCGCGCGATGGAGTTGCACCACGGTATGTTGCCGATGCTGGATGTGATTTTGGAGCAGCCGATGGGGGAGAAGTTTGTCACCCTGGCATTGCAAAACACCGATCAGCGTATCCGTGAAGATAAGAATACTTCGCCGGCATTTTTGTTCGCCTGTCTGTTGTGGCACGAGGTGCTGGCCGCATGGAAAAACAAGCAGGATGCGGGCGAGAAACCTATCTCGGCTTTGCACGAGGCTATGGACGAGGTGTTGGGCAGGCAGCGTGCGCAACTCGCTATCCCGCGCCGTTACGACACGGTGATGAAAGAGATGTGGGTGATGCAGCCGCGCTTTGAACAGCGCAGCGGGCAACGTCCTTTGCGTTTGTTGGGCGTGCCGCGCTTCCGTGCTGCTTACGACTTTTTGCTGTTGCGCTGTGAAAGCGGCGAGGTGGGCAGTGAATTGGGTGAGTGGTGGGACGAGTTTCAAGATGCGACAGAAGAGCGCCGCGCCGAGATGCTGCAACCCGATACCGGCCCGAAGAAAAAACGCCGGCGCACCAAGAAACCTAACGCGGCGACCACTCAAGCCGAATTACCCATAGATTGAGCGTCGGCAAGTAATGGAACATAACGTTTTTGTCGGTTTGGGCAGCAATCTGGCTGACCCGCATGCGCAAGTATTGCAGGCGATGCGCGAGTTGGCTAACCTGCCTCAGGTGCGGGTGGTGCGCTGTTCATCCCTGTATCGCAGTGCTCCGGTGGGCTATCTGGAGCAGCCCGATTTCATCAATGCGGTGGCGCAGTTGCAAACCAGCCTGTCGCCGCGCGCTTTGCTCGATGCGCTGCTGGCGCTGGAGCAGCGCTGCGGTCGCACGCGCGAGTTCATCAATGCGCCGCGTACGCTTGATCTGGATGTGTTGCTGTACGACGACTTGCAACTGCACGAACACGGTCTGACGATTCCGCATCCGCAAATGCATCTGCGCGCGTTTGTGCTGCAACCGTTGTTGGAGATTGCGCCGGAGTGTTGTATTCCCGGTGTGGGGGCGGCGAAGGATGCGGCACAGCAATGCGCGGAGCAGTCATTGGAGCGGCTTTGACATGCCTTTGAGTAAATATCGCTATATCGTGGTGGAAGGCCCCATCGGCGTGGGCAAGACCAGTTTGACGCAACGCTTGGCGGATCGTGTCGGCGCGCAAACGCTGCTGGAGAAGCCGCAGGATAACCCGTTTCTGGAACGTTTTTATCAGGACTCCGCGCGTTATGCTTTGCCCACGCAGCTGTTCTTTCTGTTTCAGCGTATCAACGAAGTGCGCGATCTGGCGCAGCTGGATCTGTTCAGCAATCGAACCATCGCGGACTATCTGTTCGAGAAAGATACTTTGTTTGCGCGTCTGACTTTAAGCGAGGACGAATTCAAATTGTATCAATCCGTCTATCAGAGTCTTGCCCTGCAAGCGCCGACACCCGATCTGGTGATCTATTTGCAGGCTTCGACCGATGCGTTGCTCGAACGCGTGCAGCGGCGGGGTCTGCGCTATGAGCGCACGATCAGCGATGACTATCTGGCGCGTCTGGCGCAAAGTTATGGCGAGTTTTTCCACCACTACGATGCGGCCCCGCTGTTGGTGGTGAATAGCGACAATCTGAACTTTGTCGATAACGATGAAGATTTTGAATTGTTGTTGGAGCGGATTCAAAATATGCGCGGGCCGCGCGAATTTTTTAGTCTGGGAGCATGATGATGCGCAAGACACTTACTACATTGCAGGGCATGCGCGACAAGGGCGAGAAGATCGCCGTGCTGACGTGCTATGACGCCAGTTTTGCCACGTTATTGGAAAACAACGGTGTGGATGTGTTGCTGGTGGGCGATTCGCTGGGCATGGTGTTGCAGGGGCGCGAATCCACGCTCGCCGTTACGCTGGAGGCGATGGCGTATCACACGGCTTGCGTGGCCAGCGGCGCGGCGCAGGCTTTCATTATGGCCGATATGCCGTTCGGCACTTCGCAGGTCAGTCCGCGCGAGACGTTTGCCCATGCCGCACAATTGATGGCGGCAGGCGCGCACATGGTCAAACTCGAAGGTGGCGCGGCGATGGCCGAGACTATTGCCTTTCTGACCGAGCGCGGTATTCCCGTGTGTGCGCATATCGGCTTGACGCCGCAATCGGTACATCAGATGGGCGGCTATCGCGTGCAGGGCAAGAGCGATGAGGCTGCGCAACAGTTGTTGCAAGATGCGCAGGCATTGCAACAGGCGGGGGCGGGCATGGTGCTGCTGGAGGCGGTGCCTGCGGTATTGGCGAAGCAGATCACCGCAGCGCTGCATGTGCCCACCATCGGCATCGGCGCGGGCGCGGATTGTTCAGGTCAAGTGCTGGTGCTGCACGACATGCTCGATCTCTATCCGGGCAAGAAGGCGCGTTTCGTGAAAAATTACATGCAGGGCGCGGCTTCTATTGCGCAAGCGGTCGCGAACTATGCGCGCGAAGTGAAGTCCGGCGTGTTTCCGGCCAAAGAGCACAGTTTCTGATGCAACAGATTTCCACCATCGCTGAATTGCGTGAACGCTTGGCAATGGCGGGCACCGTCGCCTTCGTGCCGACTATGGGCAATCTGCACGAAGGGCACATCGACCTCGTGCGCCAGGCGCGTACACGCGCCGACTGCGTTGTGGTGAGCATCTTCGTCAACCCTTTGCAGTTCGGACCGTCCGAAGACTTCGATAAATACCCGCGCACGCTGGATGCCGATTGCGCCAAGCTGGACGGGTTGGCCGATGTGGTGTTCGCACCGGCGGTGAACGAGATGTATCCGCAGCAGCAAACGATATTCGTCGAGCCGCCGCCGATTGCCGATGAGTTGTGCGGCGCGGCACGTCCGGGGCATTTTCGCGGCATGGCGACGGTGGTACTGAAGCTGCTGAACATCGTGCAGCCGCAGGCGGCGCTGTTCGGCAAGAAGGACTACCAGCAGTTGCATATCATCCGTCAGATGGTGGCGCAGCTGAACTTGCCAGTGAGCATAATTGGCGGTGAAACGGTGCGCGCTGCGGACGGACTCGCGCTGAGTTCGCGCAATCAGTATTTGAGTGTAGTTGAACGCGCCGAAGCAACTTTTTTGCAGCAGACGCTGTCTAACGTTTGCCAAAGTATTTTGGACGGGGCGAAGGATTACGCCAAGGTGGAAGCCGAGGCTGTCGCGGCACTGGTCAAGCGGGAATGGCAGGCGGAGTATGTGTCGGTGCGCAACCGAATAACACTGGATCGTCCCGGGATTGCGGATCGCGAACTGGTGGTATTGGCGGCGGCACGCTTGGGTGTGACTCGTCTGATCGATAACTTGGAAATCGATATTTAGCGGTAGTTTGTCTTTACGGGTAAGCGACTTATAATGCGCGCCCACATTATTAAGGCCTGACGTCAGAGGGCTGGAATTTCCGGAGGTAAGCTATGCAACGAACCATGCTACAAGCGAAATTGCACCGCGTGCGCGTGACGCAATCGGAGTTGCATTACGAGGGTTCGTGCGCCATCGACGATGATCTGCTGGATGCTTCGGGCATCAGGGAATACCAGCAGATCGATATTTACAACGTCACCAACGGCGAGCGTTTCACCACCTATGCCATCCGCGCGCAACGCGGTTCCCGCACTATCTCGGTGAACGGGGCTGCGGCGCATAAAGCCAATCCCGGCGACATCCTGATCATCGCGGCTTATTCCGGCTACTCCGAGCAGGAATTGCACGAGTTTCATCCGCGCCTGGTCTACGTGGACGAGCATAACTGCATCATCGCGCAACGCAATCAGATTCCGGTGCAGGCAGCTTAACTTTCCTTGTTTTTTCTCCCTTGCGGAGAGGTAGAATGCATCTTAGTTTAATAAGCTAAAGCGGGTGTTCTATGATTTCTTCGGTCATGAAAAGAATAACGTCAGGACGTGGCATGAGGGTGATCTCTCTGCTGCTCGCTTTTGCGTCTATTTTTGCGGTAACACTGCTTTATTACACGCAGAATCCCTTCCTTGAGGCTTTTGAGGCCAAAACCTACGACCTGCGCTTTAAAACGATGCGCGGAGCGCTCGTGCCCAACCCGGACATCGCAATCATTGCGATAGACGACAAGAGTGTGGCCGAACTGGGGCGCTTTCCCTGGACTCGCACCGAATATGCGCGGCTGATCAAGCGGCTGTCCGATGCGGGGGCAAAGGTGGTTTTGTTCGATGCTTTTTTCCCTGAACACGAGAATGCCAAGGCGGATCAGGCTTTTGCCGCAGCAGCCAAGCAGGCGGGTAATGTGGTGCTGGCAACATCGTTCGATTTCGATCCTGCATTTAATATCACCGGACGTATCGGTTCCATTCCCGAGATCGAGCGTGCCGTCAACGGGGTCGGACACATCAATTTTCTTCCTGAAAACGATGGTGTGAATCGACGCAGCATGTTGCTCATCGAGGATGCCGGGAAATTCACACCTTCGCTGGGGTTGCGGGGCGCGATGGCGGCGCTGGGAGAAAAGGAATTTGTTCCGGGGAGTTTCGATGTGGCATTGGGAGAGCGGCATATTCCGGTGAGTGCCGATTATGCCATGTGGATCAATTTTACCGGCCCACCGGGCATCTATCCGCGTTTCTCTTTTGCCGATGTGGCAAAAGGCCGCGTTGATCCCGCGTTGCTGAAGAACAAAATTTTGTTTGTGGGGGCGACAGCGCTGGGCATATACGATATGCGTGTGACTCCGTTCCATGGCAACACTCCCGGGGTTGAAGTTCACGCGACTATTGCCGATAACATCATCAGTGGCCGCTATATCCGTCAAACCGGACTGGAAGCTGTCATCGATATTTCATTTATCGTATTGCTGGGAGCGCTTGCGTATTTCCTGACTACGCGCTTGCGTCTGTATAGCGCGTTACCCGTGACACTGGTGTTCATAGCGGGTTATGTTCTGCTCAGTTACGAGTTCTTTTTGCAGGGGCATTGGATCAGCATGGTCTATCCGCCTATCGCGGCTTTCACTGCGCTCATGGTGGGCGGGAGTTTTCGCTTTCTGGTGCTGGAGCGCAGTGCCAGAAAAATGCGCGCGATGTTTTCGAGTTATTTGTCGGACAAGCTGGTTGCGCGTCTGGAGAAAGATCCGGAAGCAGCCAAGTTGGGCGGAGACACCAAAGAGGTGACCGTGTTGTTTACCGACATCAGAGGTTTTACCTCATATAGCGAAGGCCATACGCCGCAGGAAGTGGTGGCAAGGCTGAACGAATATCTGGGGGAGATGGTACGGGTGGTGGAGCGCTTCGACGGCACTGTGGATAAATTCATCGGTGACGGCATCATGGTGTACTGGGGCGCGCCGCTTGCCCAGCCCGACCATGCCGAGCTTGCGCTGTCGTGTATCCGCGCCATGAACGAGAAGATGAACGAGTTGCGCGCCAGATGGAAGAACGAGGGCGTCGAGCCTTTCTTCATTCGCGGCGGATTGCAGTCCGGTGATGTGGTCGCGGGGAATATCGGTTTTGCCGGCAAGAAGATGGAATACACCGTCATCGGAGATACGGTGAATCAGGCATCCAGATTGGAAAGCACGGCGAAATATTATGGAGTGAGTTTTTTGGTGGGAGAGACCACTTATGAGAAGACCTCTGCGCTCTGCCGTTACCGGGAATTGGACAGAATACGCGTGGTCGGTAAGCAGATGCCGGTGCGGATATATGAACCGGCCGGTTTTTCTGCCGGGATGGATGAGGCGATGGCCGAGCAGTTTAATGCCGCACTGGCGCTTTATCGCGAGAGGAAGTGGCGCGAGGCTGCCGGGCGCTTTGCAGAAATTAGCCAACGACTGCCCGAGGATAAACCTTGTAAAATATACATTGAGCGTTGCGAATATTTTTTCGCCAATCCTCCTGCGGAAAATTGGGATGGCGTATTTAACCGGGATGAAAAATGATTCGGGTCGAACAGATTAGATCGCAAATTCCTAA
>JBAZYW010000089.1:0-8819 GCA_041659125.1 Gallionellaceae bacterium
CCGCCCAGCGCCCAGCATGACTGGAATCTGATCCTTGTGGCGCACGATGTAAGTCCCGCCGACCTCATTCAACTTAAACCGCACCAGTTTTCCGCAATTTTGACCGACGTTGGCGGTGCCACTTCGCACACCGCCATCGTTGCACGCGGATTGAATACTCCTTGCGTTGTGGGTTTGCATCATGCGCGCGAGCTCGTCAAAGATAACGACATGCTCATTGTGGATGGCGAGCAGGGTGTGGTGCTGGTCAACCCGGACAAGCAACTCCTTGCCGAATACAAGCTGCGCCAGAGCCAATTGGAGTTGGAGCGGCAAAAGCTCAAGCGTCTGAAGACGGCGCATGCGAATACTTTGGACGGCACGCACATAGAGTTGCATGCCAATATCGAAATGCCGCACGACCTCGCCGATGTGAAGGAAAACGGTGCAACGGGGATCGGTTTGTTCCGCAGCGAATTCCTGTTTCTTAATCGCGATGAGTTGCCGGGCGAAGATGAGCAGTTTGAAGCCTATCGCGCGGTGGTGGAGGGTATGGATGGGCTGCCCGTCACCATCCGTACTTTTGACTTGGGTGCGGACAAGCAGATCAAAGGCGCGGTGCGGGTTGCCAGCAATCCGGCATTGGGTTTGCGCGCGATACGTCTGTGCCTGGCCGAGCCGCAGCTTTTTCGCACACAACTGCGTGCGCTGTTGCGTGCTTCTGCCTATGGCAATCTGAAGATTCTGGTACCGATGTTGTCGGGCGTTGCGGAGATCAATCAGACCCTGCACTTTATCGCTTCGACCAAGCTGGGCTTGACGGCGCAAGGTATCGCCTTCAATCCGAACGTACCCATAGGCGGCATGATCGAGATTCCCGCCGCCGCATTGGCACTCAATGTGTTTGTAAGAAAACTGGATTTTCTTTCCATCGGCACCAATGACTTGATCCAGTACACGCTGGCGATCGACCGTACCGACGAGGAAGTGGCGCATCTTTACGACCCGCTCCATCCCGCCGTGCTGTACCTGTTGGCGCATATTATCGGCGGCGCCAACAAGGCCGGTGTGCCGATCTCGGTGTGCGGCGAAATGGCGGGCGAGCTGGCGTATACCCGCCTGTTATTGGGTCTCGGCTTGCGCCAATTTTCCATGAACTCGGCGCAATTGCTGGCCACCAAGCAGCGCGTGCTCACCACCAGCTTGCCGGAAATATTGCCGCTGACGCAGAAGATCTTGCGTTCGGATGATCCGCTCAAGATTCAGGATCTTTTGCTGCGCCTGAATGCATAGCATTGAGCCATAAGGATGTGCTTGCTATACTGCGCCGCACAAATTAATCATAACGCTCCAAAGGAGTAGGGGGATGAACAACATGGAACAAGCTCGCTTCAATATGGTGGAACAACAGATACGCCCTTGGGACGTACTCAATGCCGAAGTATTGGATCTGTTGAAGAAGATAAAACGCGAACAGTTCGTTCCGCCGAGTCAACGTTCTCTGGCATTCATGGATCTGGATATCCCTTTGGGACATGGCGCAAAAATGTGGCAACCCAAGTTGGAGGCGCGTGCCTTGCAAGCACTGAAGCTGCAACAGCACGACCGGGTGCTGGAAGTCGGCAGCGGTAGCGGGTATTTGACAGCGCTGTTGTCCAACCTTGCCGCACATGTGACAAGTGTAGAGATCGTGGCGGAATTGAACGCGATGGCGGAACGGAATCTGGCAGTTCAACATATCGATAATGTCACGCTGGAAGTTGGCGATGCGGCGAATGGCTGGGGAACGGCGCGATACGATGCCATCGTGCTGACCGGTTCCGTGCCGATGCAACCTATCGCGCAAATGAACAATCTCAATATCGGCGGGCGTTTGTTCGCGGTGATCGGCGATGCCCCGGCGATGCAGGCGTGTTTGATCACTCGTACCGCAGCCGACACCTTCGACAGCGTGACGCTGTTCGAAACCAGCGTTGCGCCCTTGGTGAATGCGCAACAACCCCAACGTTTCATTTTCTAAAGAACTCATCCGCTACCGCACTTTGAGTTTTTCCTTGAAAATGAATTGTTTTACATATAATATTAGCAAAGTCTAATATTCGGTGCAGAACATGAAACTCTCAAAATCAGCCTTATTCGTACTGGCTCTGTTTGCAACCAGCCCCGCGCTGGCAACAGACTTGCTCGATGCGTATCGGTCGGCACAAAGTCAGGATGCCGCGTTTGCTTCCGCGCGGGCTTTGCGGCAGGCGGGGCAGGAAAAGCAAGCGCAAGGCCGCTCGTTGTTGCTGCCCAACGTGAATCTGACGGCAAACACCACATACAACGACATCAGCGCAAAGTATGCCGGTGTGGCTGCACCCGACAAACAGTACAACAGTTCCGGTGTCGGCGTCAGTCTGGTGCAACCGCTGTTCCGGCAACAGAATTGGCTGGCCTATACGCAGTCCGAAATGCAAGTCGCAATTTCTGAAGCACAATATAAGTTGGCCGAACACGATCTGATCTTGCGCGTCGCGCAAGGCTATTTTGATGTGCTGATCGCGCAAGACAGCGTGCAACTCACCGAGGCGCAGAAACGGGCGATCTCCGAACAGCTGGAGCAGGCCAAGCGCAATTTCGAAGTGGGTACTTCCACGATCACCGACACTTATGAGGCGCAAGCCCGCTACGATCTCACCAGCGCACAGGAGATCAGCGCGCTGAGCAATCTGGAAGTTAAAAAACGCGCTTTGCAGCAAATCACCAATGCCGCGCCGAGCGAGTTACGTCAATTGGGGCAGGAATTCAAGCTGGAAGCACCGCAACCCGCTGATGTGGAAAAGTGGGTAGCAGACGCGCAGCAACACAACGTGCAAATCATCATTGCTGAGTCTGCGGCCCAGTTGGCCGAAAAAGAAGTTTCGCGCAATTTTGGCGGCCATTTGCCGACCTTGGATTTGGTAGCCAGCTACTCGAAGAGCGCCTCCAGTGCCACCTACTTTGGCAGCACGAACTTGGGCACCTCGGATACGACCAGCAAGTCCGTCGGCATCCAACTCAACATGCCGCTGTTCCAAGGTGGCGCGACCCAGTCTAAATACCGCGAGGCCGAGGCCAATCTCGACAGAGCCAGACAGGATTTGGAGAATGCGCGGCGTACCGTTGCCGTCCAAGCACGCCAAGCTTACCTTGGTGTGGTGAGCGGCATCGCCCAAGTGAAAGCCCTGCAGCAGGCATTGAAATCCAGCGAGAGTTTGCTGCAGGCGAGCAAGCTGGGGCAGGGAGTGGGAGTGCGTACCAACTTGGATGTATTGAATGCCCAGCAGCAACTGTTTTCGACCCGCCGCGATCTGTATCAAGCCGAATACAATTATCTGATCAGTCGCTTGCGTCTTAAGGCCGCAGTTGGAACATTGGCCGAAGAGGATGTAGGCGCAGTTAATCAGGCGCTGCGTTAAATCCAAACTTCCTCTCCCTTGCAAAAGGGGGAGGGACTGTTCAGTTGTTTGAACCTATAGCCTTGTTTACCAGAGTAAGCGCCTGCCCGGTTGCTCCCTGACTGGACTGTACGAATTGCAAACCCGCAGAGCCCATCTTTTGCATGTGCTCAGGGTTTGCGAATAAAGCCTGAAGTTCTAGCATCATGGCCGATGCATCAGCTACGCGTCGGGCGGCACTCTTCTCGACGGCAAGTTCGCTAGCTTGCGCAAAATTGTAAGTATGCGGGCCAATCAGGACGGGCTTGCCGACGGCGCAGGCTTCGATTAGATTCTGGCCACCAAACGGAAGCAAACTCCCTCCGATGAAGGCCGCATCGCAGGCCGCGTAATAGGCAAACATTTCTCCCATCGAGTCGCCCAGCACGATCTGGGTTCCGGCGCGAATCGCTTCATTGCGACTGCGGCGCTGATATGTAAATCCCAAGCGCTCGATGAGCGCAGCTACTTCGTCGAAGCGCTGCGGATGGCGCGGCACGATGACGCTGAGCCAATGCGGCGTGTCGATTTTTTTGAGCGCGTCAAGGATCAGAATTTCTTCACCTTCCCGCGTACTTGCGGCGAGGAATATCTTGCGCTCCATGCCGAATGAAGCGCGCAGATGTTTGCCCAGTTCCAGCATGGCAGGAGGCGGCTCGATATCGAATTTTAAATTTCCCATGATGCTGACTTCTTTGGCGCCCAGATTGTGCAGGCGCAGGGCGTCGGCTTCGGTCTGTGCGGCGATGCCGGCGAGCTCACGCAAGCCTTGACGTGTCAGCGTGGAAAAGCGCGCATAGCGTCTGGACGATTTTTCCGATAGGCGCGCATTGAGCAAAAGCAGCGGCGTGTTTTCAGTGTGGCAAAGGTGGATGAGGTTGAACCATATCTCGGTTTCCAGCAGGATGCCGATGCGTGGTTGGAAGTGGCGCAGAAAACGTTTTACGGCGCAGGGGTAGTCATACGGCAGATAGACGCGAATCACCCGGTCGCCATACATTTGCTCACTGGTGGCACGTCCGGTCGGGGTGGTATGCGTGAGCAGCAATTGGTGATCCGGATACCTCTCCGATAAATGCCGGATCAGTGACGCGGCAGCGCGTGTTTCGCCGACCGATACGGTGTGCAGCCAGATGACGGGCTTGTTCGCGCTGAGAGCGTAAAAGCCGAAACGCTCGGGGATGTGCCGGAAGTATTCCGGCTGCTTGCGTCCGCGCCATAGCAGATGGAAAAAAACGTAGGGCAGCAGTAGCCAAAGTATTGCGGTGTAAGGAGTGCGCGGACTAAGCATGATGAGCGAGAAACAGCGGCCAAAAATGTAGGAGCGAGCCTTGCTCGCGATTATTTGAAAGATCGCGAGCAAGGCTCGCTCCTGCAGGGTTAGGCTTCATCATCGCGGTAAGTAGATAGTTTTGCCAAGGTCTGCAACACTTCGTCAACTGACGGAGATGCTTGTTTTCCTCCCAGATTGACTGCGCGATTTCCGGCATGCAGACCCGTGAGTCCGGGGTCGGTGGCCGTATAGATGCCGATAGTCGGCACGTTCAGTGCGGCGGCGAGATGGCTCAAACCCGTGTCCACGCCGATGACTGCTTGGGCATGTCCCAGCAGCGCGGCGGCCTCGACAAGGTTGAGTCGGGGCGGGCAGATGGCATTGGGTATCGCGGCAGCCAAATGTTCGCTGCGCGCATTTTCCTTAGCGTTGCCCCAAGGCAGAACAAGCTGAAATCCATCGCGGGCTAACTGTTTGCCCAGCGAGATCCAGTTTGCCTCCGGCCATAATTTATCGTCGCGACTCGTAGCATGCAGCAGCGCGACATAAGGTGAGTTTGAAGAAAGCCAGGGCAGATTGAGTGCTGGTGACTGAATGCCGTAATCGGGTGCACCAAGCGGGACGTAACCCAGCGCCAATCCGGCCAATTGACGGTTGCGCTCAACCGCATGTCGATCTTTTGGCACCGCGAAAGTGCGGTCGTAAAATAAACTGGCGATAGGTTCGCGCGCGCTTTGCCAGTCATAGCCACAGCGTGGCTGCTTCGCACAGCGAGTGATCAATGCGCTTTTGAACAAGCCCTGAGTGTCCAGCGTTAAATCGTAAGGCTGCTCGCGCAGTTTGCGGAAGACGGACTGCATCTCAGTGCGGGAAGACCACCATGATTTGCGCCAGCGCCGTACCGCAACAGGAATGATGTTGCGCACTTTGGGGTGCAATGCGGGAAGTGCCGCGAAGCTTTCCTCCACCACCCAGTCGATCTTGGCGTCGGGGAATTGCTTGCAAATGTCCGTTACCACCGGGAGATTGTGCAACACATCGCCAAGCGAAGAGGTTTTGATCAGCAGGATGTTGGGCATGAATTAGCTGCGCTTGTAATCATCCTCGAAGCGTTCGATGTCATCTTCACCCAAATATGAACCCGACTGCACTTCGATCAGGTGCAGCGGAGTGTCGCCGATATTTTCCAGACGATGAATGACTCCCAGCGGAATGTAGGTGGATTGATCCGCGTGGAGTACCAGCGAATCTTCGCCGCGTGTAACACGAGCCTTGCCTGAGACCACCACCCAATGTTCGGCGCGGAACTGGTGTTTTTGCAGCGAGAGTTTTGCACCGGGATTGACCGTGATGCGCTTTGCCTGAAAGCGTTCACCGATGTCGATACCTTCGTAATAGCCCCACGGACGGTATACGCGGCGATGTACCAGATGCTCGGAGCGTTCTGCCTGTTTGAGATATTCGACAGTATGCTTCACATCCTGCGCGGCATCCTTGTGCGTGACCAAAACGGCATCGGCGGTTTCCACGATGACCAAATCTTGCACGCCGATGGCGGCAACCAGCCGGCTTTCGGAGCGGATGTAGCAATTGTCGGTTTCGGCGGCATACACATCGCCGCGCAAGGCGTTGCCGCGCGCATCCTGCGGGCTGGTATCGGCCAGAGATGACCAGGAGCCGATATCGTTCCAACCGATGTCCACCGTCACCATCGCCGCTGATTTTGTGTGCTCCATGACTGCATAATCGATTGAGTCTGAGGGGCATTCGGCAAATGCGGCTTCGTCTAAACGGCAGAAATCGAGGTCGCGGTGACTGAGTTGCCAGGCAAGCTGCGAGGCCGTATATATATCGGGGCGATGCTGCTGTAATTCGGCAAGATAGGTCGACGCCTTGAACACAAACATGCCGCTATTCCAGAAGAAATCGCCGGAGGCGAGAAATGATTTTGCAGTTTCGAGATCGGGTTTTTCAACGAAGCGCGTGACTCCGTAGGATTGATCTGTCATTGGCAAAGCATCACCACGCTCGATGTAGCCGAAGCCGGTTGCCGGCTCATTTGGCGTGATCCCAAAAGTTACCAGTTTGTCCTGCTGTGCGAGCGAAAGAGCGGACTCAATGGCGTGATGAAAACCCGCCACATCCTGAATAAGATGATCTGCCGGCAAAACCAGCAGGATGGCGCCGGGATCTTTTGATTGTGCGGTAAACGCGGCAGCAGCCACTGCCGGTGCAGTGTTGCGCCCGAAAGGTTCCAGTATCAACGCTAGTGGAGGCACATCGATGGCGCGTAATTGCTCTGCTGCCAAAAAACGGTGCTCGTTGTTGCATACAACGATGGGGGCTTTCATGCGCGCCAGACCCTGTAAGCGCCCCAGCGTTTCTTGGAACATCGTCTTTTCAGAAACCAGCGGCAAAAACTGTTTGGGCAATGCCGCACGAGAAAGGGGCCACAGGCGCGTGCCGGAGCCGCCGGAAAGGATAACGGGATAGAGCACAGTGCTTACCTTATGAGAATAACAATAAATACTTGCAAAATAAGGCTCGGATTATAATCCCAAAGTTATATTAATAATCTCTCCATCTGCGTTTCTATGTGCAGTTAACGAAGCTTGGCTCTCAATGACATTCGGTTTCAGCCAGAAACAGGAAAATTGACTCGATATCGGCTTGATGCTTGAGCGCGCGTTGACATTGCTATGTATTTTTGTTCAAATCCAAGTGTTCATGCCGTGAACGCATGTTCGAGGGACGATAGCCGAGATGGAAGAGTTTCACTATAAATTGCTTAAGATTTTGCAGGATAAACCGGACCTTAGTCAGCGTGAACTGGCACGGGAGGTGGGGCTCAGTCTCGGCAAGACCAATTATTGCCTGCGGGCACTGATTGAAAAAGGTTTTATAAAAGCCAGCAATTTTCGCAACAGCCAAAATAAAGTGGCCTATGCATACTTGCTGACGCCGCGTGGCATAGAAGAAAAAGTACATGCCACAACGTATTTTCTCAGGCGCAAGTTGGCCGAATATGGGGCGCTGGAGAAGGAAATCGAACAGCTGCGGGATGAGGTAAATAAAAGCCGGATACCGGTTGACGGATGAGATGGACGGGAAGCCAATAAGCAACGCGGGCCAAATGGAGCGCTGGTTTGTCGTTTGCTGCAAACCGCGCCAAGAGTTGGTTGCGCAAGAGAATCTCTTGCGTCAGGGTTTTTACGTGTATTTGCCGCGCATTAAGGTGAAGAAACACCGTCAGGGAAAATGGATTGATGTGGTTGAAGCCCTTTTCCCGCGCTATATTTTTATCCGGATTGATCCGGCCAAAAAAAGCATAGCGCCCGTGCGTTCCACCCGTGGCGTTGTCGGCTTGGTGCGTTTTGGGGGGCAACCCGCAGTGCTGGCGGACGAAGTGATGGATGCCCTGCTTCAGCGCGAAGACCCGGACTCCAGTTTGCATCAGGAAAGCCGCCCCTTGTTCTGCGCGGGTGAAGCAGTCAAGTTATTGGAAGGCTCGCTTGCAGGGATGGAAGGCATCTTTGTCCAAGAAGATGGTGAAAAGCGTGTGATTGTTTTGCTGGAGTTGCTGGGCAAGGCTAATAAAGTACGAGTAAATCGCGATCTGGTTGCACGGGCTGCATAGAAATTATTTTAAATCGTCACGTTATGCGAAACTCTCATGTGTTTTGCAGGGCGGTAGCGTGCCTAATTGTGAAATATAATAAAAGTGCGTTGTCAGCGAGGATCGAGGATGTGGGGCGAGGTTTTCGGTTGCTCTGTGCTATCGTTAGAATGCAAATAAAACTATGAAAATTCTCGTTACCGGCGCCGACGGTTTTATCGGCTCACATCTTACCGAAGCGTTGGTGCGCCAAGGCTACGATGTGCGCGCGTTCGTCCTGTACAACTCATTCAATTCTTGGGGGTGGCTGGATCATTGCGGCGAGGACGTGAAGGGCAAATTTGAAGTCTTTGTCGGCGATATCCGCGATCCGAACGGGGTGCGCACGGCCATGAAAGGTTGCGATGCGGTACTGCATTTGGCCGCCCTGATCGCCATTCCCTACTCGTACCATTCGCCCGACACTTATGTGGACACCAACATCAAAGGCACT
>JBAZYW010000090.1:0-8817 GCA_041659125.1 Gallionellaceae bacterium
TGGTGCTGAGTTTGGCGCGCACGCATCGCCTGTTGGTCACTGTTGAAGAGAACACGATTCAGGGTGGCGCGGGCAGCGCGGTGGCGGAGTGTCTGGCGCGGCATGGCATCACCATTTCAATACTGCATCTGGGCTTGCCGGATACCTTCATCGAGCAGGGCGAACACGCCAAGCTGCTGGCGGATTGCGGGCTGGACGCTGCGGGTCTGGTGAAAACAATTTCCGCTGCCGCAGAGACGAATGGCAGTACGACCTAACCGGGCTTATCTAGAAGGCCGCAATGCCTAGCATCCCCAAGTTGAGGTAACAACATGAAGCGGGTCTATGTGCGATGGATATTGTTTTGCGCTTGCTCTTGGGCAAGTCCATCGTTTGCGCTGGATAACGTCACGCTGCAACTCAAGTGGACGCACGCATTTCAGTTCGCCGGATACTACGCCGCACAAGAACAGGGCTACTACCGCGCCGCGGGTCTGCAAGTGAATATCGTCGAGGCCGCGCCCGACACCGACCCGGTGCGCAATGTGCTCGAAGGCCGTGCGCAGTTCGGCGTGGGAACCAGCAGCCTGCTTCTGGAACGCGCCGCAGGCAAACCCGTGGTGGCGCTGGCCGTAGTGTTTCAGCAATCGCCCTACGAGATATATGCCGCGCCGGACATTCGCAGCCTGCGTGACCTGATCGGCAAACGCATCATGCTGGAGCCGCAGTCGCAAGAACTGCTGGCGTATCTGCAAAAGGAAGGTATCCCTCTCGATCAGATTCGGCAGATTCCGCACAGCTTTGATGCCAAGGGGCTGATGAAAGGCGAGGCCGAAGCGATCTCCGGCTACATCTCCAACGAACCCTTCTACTTCAGGCAAGCGCATTACCCCTATCAGACATTCAGCCCTCGCTCGGTTGGAATCGATTTTTACGGCGACAATCTGTTCACCTCGCAGCAAGAGCTGCGGGATCATCCGCAACGGGTCAAGGCATTTCGCGCGGCCAGCTTGCGCGGCTGGCAATACGCCAAGGAGCATCGCGACGAAGTGATCGCGTTGATCCTTGCCAAATATCCCACACAACATACCCGCGAATATTTGCGCTTCGAATCCGACCAGATGATTCCGCTGTTGCAGCCCAATCTGATCGAGATCGGCTACATGAATCCGCAGCGCTGGCGCGATATCGCCAATACCTATGCGGACATCGGTTTGTTGCCGCGTAACTTTTCGCAGGAAGGTTTTTTGTATGACGCGAGCGAGCCGGACTTGACTTGGTTCTACCGTGCACTGGCGGTGGCACTCATCCTTGTCGGCATCATCACCTTGGTCGCGTTCTACATTCATCGCATCAACCGCAGGCTGCAAGCGAGTGAAAAACACAATCTGATCATTCAGGAAAACCTGCAACAGGCCAAGGAAATCGCCGAGCAGGCGCTGGCCGACCAGCGCCAATTTATCGCGATGGTCTCGCACGAGTTCCGCTCTCCGCTGGCGGTAATCGATTCTGCGGTGCAGTTGCTGGATGTGAAATTGGCGGCGGAAAGCGAAGCCTCGCCTGTTCTTGCGCGCATCCGTCGCGGCGTATCCCGGCTGTCCAATTTTCTCGACAACTGTCTGACAGAGGATCGGCTGGATAACAACGGGTTGAGCGTTCATGCTTCAGAGATTGATCTGTATAAACTGGCGGCCTCGCTCAAGGACGGTGCGCAACATATTTCAGGCGGCCATAGCATCATCGTCGAGCTTGCGCCCGACCTGCCAATGCTCGGTGCCGATCCGCAACTGCTGCGTATTCTTCTGCTCAATCTGCTCAGTAATGCGATTAAATATTCCCCGTCCGGAAGCGAAGTCCGTCTGCGCATCAGGCATACGGCGCAAACTTGCATTTTCGATGTGGTCGATCAAGGGCGGGGCATTCCGGCCGAGGCGCTGCCTTTTGTCTTTCAAAAATACAGGCGTGGGCGTGCTACGGGCGATATTCCCGGTGCCGGTCTGGGGCTTTCATTGGTGTCGCGTATCGTCGAGTTGCACGGTGGCCGCGTAGAAATAGAAAGCAAACATGGAGAGGGTACGCATGTGACAGTGACACTTCCACTAAAACCAGTAGCCAATCGAGAAAGACGTTCTCAGCCATGATTTCATCCCAGTCTGAAAAATTACTCCGTATCGCGGTCGTCGAAGACGATCTGGACTTGTTGAACAATACGTTGGAGTATCTCCATGCGCAGGGCTATTCTGCCTGGGGTGTCGGCAGTGCCGAGGCTTTTTACAAGCGGTTTGCAATCAATGCTGTTGAGGTGGTTGTGCTCGACATCGGCTTGCCGGGCGAAGATGGTATCAGTGTCGCCAATCATCTGCGGGAGTTGCCCCAACTCATGGTCATCATCGTCAGTGCGCGCAATGCCGTGGATGATCGTCTTGCGGGCTTGAGTGCCGGGGCGGATCGTTATCTGGTCAAGCCGGTCGATTTCGCCGAATTGGTTGCCAATATCGAAGCCGTCGGCAGGCGCTCATCGCGCACTCTTACCGTCCGCGCAACTGAGCGGCGTCAGGAAAAACCAACGAATCTGCAACTCGCTTGCTGGCACCTTAAGAAACAAGACTGGTGTCTGATCGCCCCGGATGGCATAGCGTTGACATTGACGTCGCACGAATATGTCTTGCTCAACTGTCTGTTCGAAGCAAAAGGCGAAATCGTTTCCAAAAAGACAATAGCCGATAAAATATTTGGTGCGCATGCACCAAACAGCAGGGAGCGACTGGATGTCCAACTTGCCCGGCTGCGCAAAAAAGCCGCGCTTGCCTTTGGATACTCCCTGCCGATAAAGACCCTGCATCTAAAGGGCTATGCTTTTACCGCTACGACGGCGGTTGAGTAATCTGTTGAACTTCAAGTAGGCGCGCAATGCCTTGCGCTCCGCCCGCCGCATTCCCCGCAATATCCTCTGTGCCGCATACATATCAGACGACTCTGATGCACCGTAAGATTCCGCATCGATACAAGAAAATGCAAGGTTTTGAAATGCCGTGAAGGCTGTTGGTGAAAGATAATTCGCGCGCGAATCCGCTGTCTTATTCAGCCTAAACTGAGATCGGTTCTATTATGAAAAACACGACTATTGACCCGCGAAAAACACGAAAAAAACAGGCAGCATGTACCGGCTTGGTTCTTTACCCGTCGGATAACCAACCGCAGCCGGGAATCTCTTTGGGCTCGGTTTTTCATCTGCTGCTACGGAAACTGGCAAAAGTAAGCGGGCTGCAAAAATGCCGTTCCAGTTTGCTTTCAAGATGACGCTTGAAAATACGGAAGTATTGTAGAAGTCCGACTTTCCGTTGTAGCAAAGAGGAATGATTATGATGTCGAAAAACAGAACAGAGCATTTGGTAATTAACGCGAATGTTCCTCTGAGCGCCAAACAACAGGCGGTTGTCGTTGCGGTGCTCGCCGCGCTGGAAGCCGACCAACTGGATTTGCCGGTTTTGCCGGATATAGCCATTAAAGTTCGGAATTTGCTTGATGATCCCGATAGCTCTACAAGTCAGTTTGTCCGGCTACTTTCTACTGATCTGGCGATCTCCCTATATTTCATCAAGGCGGCCAACAGCGCGGCATTTTCGACCGGTCATCCGGTGGGCAATGTGCATGATGCGATTTCCCGCTTGGGTTACCGGATGCTATACAGCATGGTAATGAACATCACGTTGACGAAATTGTTTCAAGCCCGCAGTTCGCTCATCAACCAAAAATTAAAAGAATTATGGGAACGTAGCCGTAGAGTGGCGGCTAACAGTTATGTGTTGGCACAGAAGACCATACATCTCAAACCGGAAGATGCGATGCTTGCAGGATTGGTGCAAGAAATTGGCGCGCTACCGCTATACCTTTATGCAGACCGCTACTATCCGGGAATCGAGCCGGAATCGCTGGAAATCCTAATCAGCACTTTTTCCGCACCTGTTGGTCTCCGGTTGCTGCAAAGCTGGAACTTTCCGGATGAGTTGATCGATGTCGTTGCCGACCAAATGGGTCTACGGCCTATGGATCAAGCTGGCATAGCGGACTATGTGGATGTAGTAACGATGGCTAATCTGCAAATGCAAGGAGCGACAAAGGGCATCGAATGGAAAAACGCCTTTGCTGCCGAGAGACTGGGATGTTCCCCGGATGACTGCAAAAACTTTTTTGTTAGCCACGCCGAGCAATTTGCAGCGGTTAACGGTATGTTGGGAATAGGCTTGGCTCAGGCGACATAGCCTTTTCATGCCCGGCAACGCCGGTGTGGAATTATCCAAACACCGATTTACCATGTATCAAGCCAAAGACTGCGGGCGCGACAACGTGCAGTTGTTCTATGCCTAGAATAACGGCTGACTGATTTAGTCGGACAAAGTTATAATTACGGCAAATCCTCTTCCGAAAGCTCATGATGAACTCGACAGAACCTATTCCAGACGTGCAAAGCAGTGCCGACACGCGCCATCTGGCGATCAACAAGGTGGGCATTAAAAGCATCCGCCACCCGGTTGTCGTCAAGGACAAAAGCGTGGGCGTGCAGCACACCATAGCCACCTTCAATATGTACGTGCACTTGCCGCACAACTTCAAAGGCACGCACATGTCGCGCTTCGTGCAGATTTTGAACCAGCACGGACGCGAGATTTCGGTCGAGTCGTTCGAGGGTATCCTACGCGAGATGGTGGACAAACTTGAAGCGGAATCCGGCTACATCGAAATGTCCTTCCCTTATTTCGTCAACAAGACTGCGCCGGTATCGGGCGTGCAAAGCTTGCTCGATTACGATGTCACCTTTGTCGGGGAGATCGTCGAAGGCGAATATCACTTCACCATGAAAGTGCTGGTTCCTGTGACCAGTCTGTGTCCCTGTTCCAAAGAGATTTCCGAGCGCGGCGCGCACAATCAGCGTTCGCATGTCACGCTCACCGTGCGCACCAAGGGCTCGGTGTGGATCGAAGATGTGGTGCGCTTCGCCGAAGAGCAGGCATCGAGCGAATTGTTTGGATTGCTGAAACGACCCGACGAAAAATTCGTCACCGAGCGCGCCTACGACAATCCGAAATTCGTCGAAGACATGGTGCGCGACGTGGCGGCGGCGCTGAATGCCGATGACCGCATCGAGGCTTACGTTGTGGAGTCGGAAAACTTCGAGTCCATTCACAACCACTCTGCTTACGCGCTGATCGAAAGAGATAAGTCGCAAGAGTAAAGGGTGACGGGGTAGGCTGGCGGATTTTTAATCTATTTAATGGCCGACTCTATAACCCGTCTCGCAAAATATGAAACCAATCGCCATCTTCCGTCACTCCCCCAGCGAAGGCGCGGGCTACCTCGCCGAATTTCTTAACCAGCACAACATCCCGTGGGAACTGATCCGCATCGACGCAGATGATGCAGTGCCACGCAATGCGCGCGATTTTTCCGGCCTCGTGTTCATGGGCGGAACCATGAGCGTGAACGACGACCTGACGTGGATATTGTTCGTGCTGCCGCTGATTCGCGACGCGTTTGCGCACGACGTGCCGATGCTCGGGCACTGCCTCGGCGGGCAACTGATATCAAAAGCATTGGGCGGCGTGGTGAGCAAAAATCCGGTAAAAGAACTCGGCTGGGGCAAAGTCGAAGTTGCCGACAACGCCACAGCGCGCGAGTGGTTCGGTGACATCAAATCGTTCGACAGCTTCCACTGGCACGGCGAAACCTTCACCCTGCCGCCGGGCGCGGTACCTCTGCTGTCCAGCGCGCATTGCGCGAACCAAGCCTTCGCCATCGGCAAACATCTGGCGCTGCAATGCCATGTCGAAATGACCGAGCCTATGATCCGCGAATGGTGCGCAGTCGGTGCTGAAGAGCTTGCTGCAAATGTCGGCAGTCCGGCGGTTCAGTCCGCCGAACTGATGCAAGCGCAGATGCACGATAAACTGCCCGAGCTGCATCGCGTGGCCGCGCAACTCTATCGGCACTGGTTGCACGGCATTACGAGCTGACACTCTCTGAATCGGTTGGCTAGATGGGGGCGCGTTTGCGCCCCTTGTTGTTTTGTTAACCATGGTTTACGATGTGGCATGAATCAGTTCATCGCAACCGATGTTTATAGCGATTGGTTTTCTTCGTTGCGCGATGTGCAGGCGAAAGGGCGGATCAATGCCCGTTTGCGTCGCGCTGAGTTGGGAAACTTCGGCGATTGCGAACCGGTCGGCGAAGGCGTGTCGGAAATGCGCATTCACCATGGGCCGGGATACCGTGTCTATTGGGTGCAACGAGGACAGAAAATATTCATTTTGCTTGCAGGTGGCGATAAATCCACTCAGGCAAAAGACATAAAAGCCGCGCTGCAATTGGCGCGCAAGCTGAAGGAGGCGACATGAGTACAGTCAAATTACGCAAATGGGATGTAGTCGAACATCTGAAAACAGAAGCCGATATGGCTGCATACCTTGAGGCCTGTCTTGAGGAAGACGATCCCGCCCTTATCACCGCCGCCTTGGGCGACATTGCGCGTGCCAAAGGTATGAGCCAAGTTGCCCGTGAGGCGGGAATCAGCCGCGAAGGTTTGTATAAAGCGCTTTCCGGCGAAGGAAATCCCGAATTTGCCACTGTACTGAAAGTGGTTAAAGCGCTGGGCTTGAAGCTCCACGCGACAGTTTGAGTCGCATTTTCCGGAAAGAATTATTATGACCTACGTCGTTGCTGAAAACTGTATCCGCTGCAAATACACCGACTGCGTGGACGTATGTCCGGTGGACTGCTTTCGCGAGGGCGAAAACTTTTTGGTGATTGATCCCGAAGAGTGCATCGACTGCACCCTGTGTGTGCCGGAATGTCCGGCGGGGGCGATTTACGCCGAAGACGATGTGCCTGCGGATCAGCGCCAGTTCATCGCGCTCAACGCCGAACTCGCCAGAGTGTGGAAGCCCATCATCGCCAAGAAAGACGCGCCTGCCGATGCCGACGAGTGGCTCAAAGTAAAAGATAAATTCCATCTGTTGAAGCGGTGAGTGTTTCGGCCAATCTCCTAACTTTTCAGACCGTATTGCAGCGTATGCTGCCCAAGTAATGAATGCCCCGCTAAAAGTTTGTCGAAAACGCCGCGTGTTTTTTGCGGTACACAATCGCCTTGCTCATCATGCCGTTCTTGCACTACACTGAACTATCAATTACGTGTAGACGGTAGCTTGTTTGAGTTAGCTATCAATTGTCGGGCGCTTCGCCAGACTGTGTTGCAGTGTAGTGTATCAACGGCACGAAATCGAAATTTTTAGTTTCGTGCTGCGCCCGAATCGAAAAATTTCGATTTCGTGCCTAATTCAAGGTAATTGATATTTCCCACCGTGATAAACGCGATTCAAGAATTCAAAAGAGTTGTTGTTCCAGAAAGGACTCGTATCGAGTCTCTATTTCCTCTTGTGCTTGTATTCGGCGGGCCAACATCCGATGTAAACGACAAGTATTCATCTTGCCGGAATGTGTTTCTTAGTTGGGCACATGATACGCATTACGATTTAGTAAAATTCTTACGTATCCCAGAAGACTATCCAGAATGGAATGATTTTGAGGGCTATTCAAATTTAGTAGATTTTGAGAAAGATGCGGGCTGCCTTACAAGAGGAATACTTCTCTTCTCAGAAAGCCATGGAGCTCTGGCTGAGTTAGGTGCGTTCTGCACTGACGAAATTCTTTGTGAGCGATTATTGATTGTTGTCGCAAATGAGTATTATGAGACTCCATCTTTTGTTCGATTGGGGCCCGTTAAACGAATCGAGGTTAAGCATTCAGAACAATCCATATATGTTGCTAGTACAACAAATGATAAGCATGCATTTGAAGCGGAAGTTGCCGATGTTGGGGATGCACTTCGAGCTAAGGTAGAAACGCTGCCAAAAACAAAACAATTTAATGCAACTGAAACTCGCGATCAGTTTCTTTTAATTGCAGACTTGATTGAATTATTCGGTGCGCTGACAGAAACTGAAATTGAAATTTTGTTGGGCTTTATGAGCATCGGTGCTGTGAACATAAAGAGAATGCTGAATCAGCTAGTCCTGTTTGAGCTAATTTGTAAGCATCGAGAAAAAACTAATCTTTATTACATTCCTCCCAAAAAACAACGTACCCCTTTTCTTAAGTACTCCGCCAATGCTGGGGCGAAATTTGAAAGGGCATCATTTAAACTCAACACTATTCTTCCTGAGTTGAGGAATGAAAGAAATAAGCATCGCTTAGTTGCATACGAAAAGATTCACGGGGTATCGACGTGGAAATAATCGAACGTATCCAAAGTGATTTTTCGCTGTCTAAGCATGATGTGCGGACATTGTTATTGACCGCCGCATATCGTTATAAGCTGCACTATATTGAAAAAAGACATGGCCGAGGTAGGCGGCTAATTGCTCAGCCGACATCTGAAATTAAATTGCTTCAGCGCTGGGCTGTTGAAAAATATATAACCCTGCTCCCAATTCATAAGGCTGCTACTGCATATCGTTCTGGGATAAGTATTAAAGATCATGCCGCAGTTCATGCGGACAATCGTTATTTGCTCAAATTAGATTTTCAGGATTTCTTTCCGTCAATATTAGGTTCGCATTTTCTAATGCATCTGAATTTGCATATGAAAATTTCAGATGAGGATGCAACTCTTCTGATGAAATTGCTGTTTCGCTTTGATCGGGATACGCAGGATTATGTGTTGTCAATTGGTGCGCCGAGTTCGCCTGCTGTATCAAATACGGTTATGTATGACTTTGATAATGCGTTGTCTGGTTGTTGCAAAACGAATGACGTTATTTACTCTCGGTATGCAGACTACTTGGA
>JBAZYW010000091.1:0-8347 GCA_041659125.1 Gallionellaceae bacterium
CCATTCTTCCAAGGCTACCGTCCACAGTTCTACTTCCGTACGACAGACGTGACTGGCGCAGTTGAATTGCCGGCAGGCACCGAAATGGTGATGCCAGGCGACAACGTTTCCGTGACCGTCAACCTGATCGCCCCGATTGCGATGGAAGAAGGTCTGCGCTTCGCGATTCGCGAAGGCGGTCGTACCGTTGGTGCGGGTGTGGTTGCCAAGATCGTCGAGTAATAGTTAGCGATTTTAGCGGGGCGAATAAGTTCGCTCCGCTAAAGTCATTTGTAAGGTTAATAGGCCAGTAGCTCAATTGGTAGAGTATCGGTCTCCAAAACCGAGGGTTGGGGGTTCGAGACCCTCCTGGCCTGCCAGTTAGTAAAGTAGAAACGGACAGTTTGCACATGGCTGACAAGATCAAATTAGTGCTTGCATTTCTGCTCATCGTGGCGGGTGTGGTCGGCTTTTATGCGCTGAAAGATAGTGCTGCAGTGCTGCGCATCATGTCGGTGTTGGCGGGTGTGTTGTCGGCGGCCGGGGTGTTCTGGACAACTGAGTCCGGTAAACGCCTGTTCGGCTTTGCCCAGGATTCGGTGGCGGAGGCTAAGCGTGTAGTGTGGCCGACGCGCAAAGAAACTTTGCAAACGACAGGTGTTGTGGTGTTGTTTGCCGTGGTGCTGGCGCTATTCTTGTGGGCGGTGGATGCAAGTCTGCTGCTTGCTGTTAATAAACTGATGGGGCGGGGTGAATGATGTCCAAGCGTTGGTATGTTGTACATACGTACTCCCAGTTTGAAAAGAGTGTGCAGCGTGCGCTGGTAGAGCGCATTGCGCGCGAAGGCATGTCGGATCTGTTCGGTCAGATTCTGGTGCCGGTAGAGGAAGTGGTTGAATTGAAGTCGGGTCAAAAAAGTATCAGCGAACGCAAATTCTTTCCGGGATATGTGTTGGTTGAGATGGACATGACCGACGAGAGCTGGCATCTGGTCAAGAATACGCCGAAGGTTACCGGATTCTTGGGTGGCTCCGCGATGAAGCCGACGCCGATCACGCAGAAAGAAGTTGATAACATCATGTCGCAGATGCAGGCGGGTGTTGAGAAGCCGCGTCCCAAGGTGCTGTTTGAAGTGGGCGAGGCGGTGCGGGTTAAAGAAGGTCCGTTCACCGACTTCCACGGATCGGTTGAAGATGTTAATTACGATAAGAGCAAGCTGCGTGTTGCGGTGACCATCTTCGGTCGTTCGACGCCGGTGGAGTTGAGCTTCGGGCAGGTTGAAAAAGCCTGATTCAAAGTAGGTAGTATTGGTGGTAATTGTGTTTAACGGGGAGCGTATCGGGGCAGTTGCGGTATGCGTTTAACCCACTAAAAAGGAGCAGTAACGTGGCAAAGAAAATCATCGGCTTTATCAAGCTGCAAGTGCCTGCGGGCAAAGCAAATCCAAGTCCTCCAATCGGCCCTGCGCTCGGTCAGCGCGGACTGAACATCATGGAATTCTGCAAGGCGTTTAACGCCCAGACCCAAGGCGTAGAGCCAGGTTTGCCGATTCCGGTGGTGATCACTGCATTTGCAGACAAGAGCTTCACCTTCGTGATGAAGACTCCTCCTGCGACGATTTTGATCAAGAAGGCTGCCGGTATTCAAAAGGGTAGCAAGACTCCGCATACCGACAAGGTGGGTAAGCTGACTCGCAAGCAAGCGGAAGACATCGCCAAGACCAAGCAACCCGACCTGACGGCAGGTGACTTGGATGCCGCAGTGCGCACCATCGCTGGTAGCGCGCGCAGCATGGGCATCACAGTAGAAGGGGTGATCTAACATGGCAATTTCTAAGCGTTATAAGGCACTGGCTGCCAAGGTTGATCGCAATAAACTGTACGCAGTTGATGCAGCGTTGCAATTGGTTAAAGAAACGGCCAAGGCAAAGTTTGACGAGTCTATTGATGTTGCCATCAATCTTGGCATCGATGCGAAGAAGTCGGATCAGTTGGTGCGCGGCTCTGTCGTGCTGCCCAAGGGTACCGGTAAGACAATGCGCGTTGCCGTATTTGCTCAAGGCGCCAAGGCTGAAGAAGCTAAGGCAGCCGGTGCGGATATCGTCGGTTTTGACGACCTCGCTGAAAGCATCAAGGCTGGCAAAATGGATTTCGACGTGGTTATCGCTTCCCCGGATGCGATGCGTATCGTTGGTCAGCTCGGACAGATTCTTGGTCCGCGCGGTTTGATGCCTAACCCCAAGGTGGGTACAGTGTCCGCCGACGTGGCAGGCGCAGTGCGCAATGCCAAGGCGGGTCAAGTTCAGTACCGCACCGACAAGAACGGTATCGTGCAGTGCACTATCGGTCGCGCTTCGTTCGCGCCCGAGGCATTGCGTGAAAACCTGTTGGCACTGGTCGATGCTTTGAACAAAGCCAAGCCTGCTGCTTCCAAGGGTGTATATCTGAAGAAAATCGCGATCTCCAGCACTATGGGTGTCGGCATTCGCGTTGAGCAGGCTAGTCTGGCTGCGTAATAAATTCTTTCGGCATGGCGTGCGAGCGCTGTGCCGATAGGACATTGGACTGCTGGCAATATAGGCAGATTATCCAAGACCGTAGGTATCGGAGGCGTGGTTGGCCGACGGTTTAATTGACGCAGCAATGCGTTGACCCACGTAGATGGTGTGCCCGCGAGCAGGAGTGTTCGAACGATGTTGTTCTCTCCTCCCTGTCTTGAGGACGCGGTTGTTAACGAGGGGATGTCAGGATGAATCCCGATTGAAGATGGAGGAAGACTTTGGGTCTTAATCTGCAAGAAAAACAAGCAGTGGTAGCCGAGGTGGGCGCGCAAGTGGCTCAGGCTCAAACTATCGTTCTGGCAGAGTACCGTGGTATCGCAGTGAGCGACATCACCAAACTGCGTGCATCTGCACGTGGCGCGGGTGTGTATCTCCACGTGTTGAAGAACACGTTGGCGCGCCGTGCGGTACAAGGCACTGCTTTCGAAGCGTTGGCCGATAAAATGGTTGGACCGCTGGTGTACAGCATCAGTCCCGACCCAGTCGCCGCTGCGAAAATTGTGCATGAATTTGCCAAGACGAATGAAAAGTTGGTGATCAAAGCGGGTCTATACAACGGCAAGGTGATGGATGCAGCGGCTGTGAATGCGCTGGCAACCGTACCAAGCAAAGAAGTGCTGTTGGCACAACTGTTGGGTCTGTTGCAATCGCCTGTTTCCAGTTTGGCACGCGTACTTGGCGCTGTGGCGGAAAAGAAAACGGTTTCCGTTTAATCAAAACCGCAACAGCTTGAACTATTTCAAACTCTTAATTTAGGAAGAACAAAATGGCATTTGATAAAGACGCATTTTTGACCGCACTGGATGGTATGTCCGTGTTGGAACTCAATGAACTGGTAAAAGCAGTTGAAGAGAAATTCGGCGTTTCTGCCGCTGCAATGGCCGGTCCTGCCGCTGCTGCCGGCGGTGCTGTTGCAGCTGCAGCCGAACAAACTGAATTCACCGTGACACTGATGGCTGCAGGCGATGCCAAAGTTAACGTGATCAAGGTTGTTCGTGCAATCACCGGTCTGGGCTTGAAAGAAGCTAAGGATCTGGTTGACGGCGCACCTAAGGCTGTTAAAGAAGGCGTATCCAAGGCCGACGCAGATGCAATCGCTAAGCAGTTGATCGAAGCGGGCGCAACAGCTGAAGTTAAGTAAGTATCGCTAGTGAATAAAGGCTGACGGCGTGCCGTCAGCCTTTTGCCGCTTCTAAAGGCTGCCGTGATTTCGGCAGGTTTGTGTTGGTGTAGAAGGCAATGGTGAACGAGCGTGAACCGCGCTTTTTGTCCTTTGTCTTTTCATGTTGTGGAGATGTCATGAGTTATTCTTTTACCGAAAAAAAACGTATTCGTAAAAGTTTTGCAAAACGTGTCGGCGCATTGCCGGTACCATTTTTGCTTTCCACGCAATTGGAATCTTATAGCGATTTCCTGCAGGCTTGGATCGCTCCGGACCAGCGCAAAAACGAGGGCTTGCAGGCCGCCTTCAATTCGATCTTTCCGATCGAAAGTCATAATAAATTCGCGCGGCTGGATTTCGTCAGCTATACCTTGGGTATGCCGCCGTTCGATGTGCGCGAATGCCAACAGCGCGGCTTGACTTATGCGTCGCCGCTGCGTGCCCGGGTGCGCCTGACCATTCTCGACAAAGAAGCCTCCAAGCCGACCGTCAAAGAAGTGAAAGAACAAGAAGTCTACATGGGCGAGATCCCCCTGATGACCAACACAGGCTCTTTCGTTATCAACGGTACCGAGCGCGTCATCGTATCGCAGCTGCACCGTTCTCCCGGCGTGTTCTTCGAGCACGACCGTGGCAAAACCCATAGTTCCGGCAAGTTGCTGTTCTCCGCTCGCGTGATTCCTTACCGTGGCTCTTGGCTGGACTTCGAGTTCGACGCCAAAGACTATGTTTACTTCCGTATCGACCGTCGTCGCAAGATGCCCGTCACTATTTTGCTGAAGTCGCTGGGTTACACGCCGGAAGAAATCATCAAGGCATTCTTTGAATTCGACACTTTCCATTTCGGCAAAAAGGGCATCCAATTTGAGGTCGTGCCTGAGCGTCTGCGCGGTGAGATTGCGCGTTTCGATATCGAAAACAAGACAGGCAAACTCATTGTCGCCAAGGACAAGCGCATCACCGTGCGCCATATCCGCGAGATAGAAGAGGCGGGTATCGACAAGCTGGCTGTAGGCGAAGACTTTCTGATCGAGCGAGTGCTGGCGCATAACGTTGTGGACAAGGATAGCGGCGAAATTATTGCCAACGCCAACGACGAAATTACCGAGACTTTGCTGGGTAAGCTGCAAGCGGCGGGCATCACCAAGATCCAGACTCTGTATATCAACGATCTGGATCAGGGGGGCTTTATTTCGCAAACCCTGCGCACTGACGAAACAACCGACCAATGGACTGCGCGCGTTGCGATCTATCGCATGATGCGTCCTGGCGAGCCGCCGACAGAAGATGCCGTCGAGGCGATGTTCAAAGGCTTGTTCTTCTCTGACGAGCGCTATGACCTGTCCACCGTCGGACGTATGAAATTCAATCGCCGTGTGGGGCGCGATGAGTTGACTGGTGCAGTGACTTTGTCCAACGATGACATCGTTTCCGTGATCAAGATTCTGGTCGAGTTGCGCAATGGTCGCGGCGAGATCGACGACATTGACCATTTGGGTAACCGTCGTGTGCGCGCTGTGGGCGAATTGGCCGAGAATCAATTCCGTACCGGTTTGGCTCGTGTCGAGCGCGCCGTGAAGGAGCGCTTGGGTCAAGCTGAAACAGATAATTTGATGCCGCATGATCTGATCAACGCCAAGCCGATTTCGGCTGCGGTGAAAGAATTCTTCGGTTCTTCGCAACTGTCGCAGTTTATGGACCAGACCAACCCGCTGGCGGAAGTGACGCACAAGCGTCGTATTTCCGCGTTGGGACCTGGCGGTTTGACACGTGAACGCGCAGGCTTCGAAGTGCGCGACGTGCATCCGACTCACTATGGCCGCGTTTGCCCGATTGAAACACCGGAAGGTCCGAACATCGGTCTGATCAACTCGCTGGCGTTGTATGCGCGCACTAACGAATACGGTTTCATCGAAACACCGTATCGCAAAGTGAGCAAGGGCCGTGCGACGGATGAGGTTGAATACCTGTCTGCTATCGAAGAAGGCAAGTTCACTATCGCTCAGGCGAATGCCGATCTGGATAACAAGGGCAAGTTCACCAACGACATCGTGTCTTCGCGTCAACATAACGAATTCGTGTTGGCCGAACCGGACAATATCGAATACATGGACGTTGCGCCGTCGCAGGTTGTGTCGGTGGCGGCTTCGCTGATTCCGTTCCTGGAGCACGACGACGCGAACCGTGCGTTGATGGGTGCCAACATGCAACGTCAGGCAGTGCCTGTGTTGCGTGCTGAAAAAGCGTTGGTCGGTACCGGCATCGAGCGTACGGTTGCAGTTGACTCCGGTACGGCGGTGCAGGCATGGCGCGGCGGTCGCGTGGATTACGTCGACTCCGGTCGTATCGTGGTGCGCGTTAACGACGACGAAACCACTGCAGGCGAAGTCGGTGTGGACATCTACAACCTGACCAAGTACACCCGCTCCAACCAGAACACCAACATCAACCAGCGTCCGCTGGTGCGCGTGGGCGATGTGATCGCTCGCGGCGACGTGGTGGCTGACGGTGCATCGACCGATATGGGCGAGTTGGCTCTGGGTCAAAACATGCTGGTCGCGTTTATGCCTTGGAACGGTTACAACTACGAAGACTCGATTTTGATTTCCGAGCGCGTGGTTGCCGAAGACCGTTTCACTTCGATTCATATCGAAGAGCTCACTGTGATGGCGCGCGACACCAAGCTGGGTACGGAAGAAATTACCCGTGACATCCCTAACTTGTCCGAAGCGCAGATGGGGCGTCTGGATGAGTGCGGTATCGTGCACATCGGCGCGGAAGTCGGTGTGGGCGACGTGCTGGTGGGTAAAGTTACTCCAAAGGGCGAGACACAACTGACTCCGGAAGAGAAATTGCTGCGCGCGATTTTCGGCGAGAAAGCATCCGACGTGAAGGACACTTCTTTGCGTGTGAAGGCTGGTATCTCCGGTACGGTGATCGATGTGCAAGTGTTTACTCGCGAAGGTCTGCAACGCGACAAACGTGCGCAACAGATCATCGACGACGAACTGTCACGCTACAAGAAAGATTTGGCCGACCAGATGCGTATCGTCGAGGCTGACGTGTTTACCCGTTTGGAAAAGCTGCTGCACAACAAGGTTGCCAACGGCGGTCCGAAGAAGCTGGCCAAGGGTACCAAGTTGAACAAGGAATACTTGCACAGCGTCGAGCATCATCAGTGGTTCGACATCCGTGTTGCCGATGATGAAGTGGCTACGCAGATGGAGCAGGTCAAAGAAGGTTTGGCGCAGAAGCGCGTTGAATTTGATGCAGCATTCGAGCTGAAGAAGAAAAAGCTGACACAGGGCGACGAGCTGCAAGCCGGTGTACAGAAGATGGTTAAGGTGTATGTGGCGGTTAAACGCCGTTTGCAGCCCGGCGATAAGATGGCGGGTCGTCACGGTAACAAGGGTGTGGTTTCGCGCATCGTTCCCGTGGAAGACATGCCGCACATGGCGGATGGCACAACGGTTGACGTTGTGTTGAACCCGCTCGGCGTGCCGTCGCGTATGAACATCGGTCAGGTGCTGGAAGTGCATTTGGGCTGGGCGGCGAAGGGGCTGGGTAAAAAGATCGGCATGATGCTGGAGTCGCAAGCCAAAATTGCGGATGTGCGCAAGTTCCTGGGCAAGATTTACAGCGGCGAGCAGGCGGAAGAAATTGCCTCCTTTACCGACGAAGAAGTCACCGAGTTGTGCCGCAATCTGAAGAAGGGCGTGCCGTTCGCGACCCCGGTTTTCGACGGAGCCAGCGAGGAAGAAATCAAGGACATGCTGGAGTTGGCGGATCTGCCGCGTACCGGTCAGATTCAATTGCATGACGGACGTACCGGTGATGCTTTCGACCGCAAGGTCACGGTGGGTTACATGCACGTGCTCAAGCTGCACCACTTGGTTGACGACAAGATGCACGCCCGTTCAACCGGCCCGTACAGCTTGGTTACACAGCAGCCGCTGGGTGGTAAAGCGCAGTTCGGTGGTCAGCGTTTCGGTGAGATGGAAGTCTGGGCGTTGGAAGCATACGGCGCGGCCTACACCTTGCAGGAAATGTTGACAGTTAAGTCCGATGACGTGAATGGCCGTACCAAGGTCTATGAAAACATCGTCAAGGGCGACCACAAGATCGATGCCGGCATGCCGGAATCGTTCAACGTGTTGACCAAGGAAATTCGCTCTTTGGGTATCGATATTGATCTGGAACGTCATTAGTCGCTAGTCGTAAGTAGGTAGTCGTTAGTTCGTTTGTCGCTTCGCGGAATTAACTGGCAACTACCTGCTCTCCACTCATCAGATTTAGGAGCTACACATGAAAGCATTGCTGGATTTATTCAAGCAGGTAACACAAAAGGAAGAATTCGATACGATCAAGATCGGTCTGGCTTCTCCCGAGAAAATCCGTTCCTGGTCCTACGGCGAAGTAAAGAAGCCGGAAACCATTAACTATCGTACCTTCAAGCCTGAGCGCGACGGTCTGTTCTGCGCCAAAATTTTCGGTCCGGTGAAGGATTACGAATGCTTGTGCGGTAAATACAAGCGCCTGAAACATCGCGGTGTGATTTGCGAGAAGTGCGGCGTTGAAGTGACGTTGTCCAAAGTTCGTCGCGAGCGTATGGGCCACATCGAGTTGGCTTCGCCGGTCGCTCACAT
>JBAZYW010000091.1:8357-8796 GCA_041659125.1 Gallionellaceae bacterium
ACGCGACATCGAGCGCGTGTTGTACTTTGAAGCCTATGTGGTTACCGAGCCGGGCATGACGCCGTTAAACCGTGCGCAACTGTTGTCCGAGGATGACTACATTGCCAAGATCGAAGAGTACGGTGACGAATTCCAGGCCGTGATGGGTGCCGAAGGTGTGCGCGCATTGCTGCGTGCGTTGGACGTACCTGCCGAAGTTGAAAAGTTGCGCGCCGAATTGGAAGCAACCAGCTCCGAAACCAAGATCAAGAAATATGCCAAGCGCCTGAAAGTGCTGGAAGCGTTCCTGAAGTCCGGCATCAAGCCGGAGTGGATGGTGATGGAAGTGTTGCCGGTGTTGCCGCCGGAACTGCGTCCGTTGGTTCCGTTGGATGGTGGCCGTTTTGCCACGTCCGACTTGAACGATCTGTATCGTCGCGTGATTAACCGTAACAACCGT
>JBAZYW010000092.1:0-8782 GCA_041659125.1 Gallionellaceae bacterium
TCGGCATCAACAGGAACAAGATAGTTTTTTCCTTTCACTTGCAATCCGTGTCCCGCATAATAAAATAACGCTACCGCATTGGGTTCTACCAGACTTTCTCCAAAATTCGATATCGCCCGCAGCATTTCTTTTTGACTCGCATTGATCACTTCGATAACTTGAAAATTGAGCTTGCTCAATGTTTCAGCCATGTCGTGTGCATCGTTAATAGGATTAGGCAACGTGGGCACATCTGAAGATTGATACTGGCTATTGCCGATCACCAACGCATAGCGTTGCTGCTCTCCTTGCTTAGCCCCTTGCAGCTGCAATTTACGTGTATCCGCGTTGCTAACACTTGGCAATGCTGCCAGCATAAATCCCAAAAGAAGCAACGCCATCGCTCTTGCAACAACACTCTTACGATTTTCACACCACATATTTAACCCCAATTTTCCCTGACGACCCACCACGTTTTTCGACTGTTAGTTTTATCAGTTTTTCAGCGCAAGTCCACGATACGAGTAGGCTTATACTTTTTATATGATGGCATCGCCATACCGACCGATGCACCGATGTAGGTAGGATCGGCAATCACGAAACGGCTACCCCGGACATCTACCGTAAAAGCTCCCTCGCCCGCATGCTTGAGCGACACGGCAGTAGTCATGTGCCCGGGATAGAGTACGCCGACCACTTTGATGCCAAGCAATTCATGCACCAGCCATGCGAATATCACAGAGCGATCCTCGCAGTCGTTATAGGGAAAGTGCAAAGATTCCTCGACGAAAAAATATTTTTCGCGGCCAAACTGTTCATCGTCTGTCTTGTAGGCAAAGGCTTTTTGTACAAAGCCCAGCAAAAAATTCACCGCCTCTTCTTCGCCCATACTTGCAGTGTACTTTTTCAACTCAGCCAACAGCCCTTGGCGCACCAGAGAGCTGCCATCAGTGTCGAAGTAGAGCTCGAATTCGGACTGTGGAATGGTGTCCATATACTCGACCAAACGACGATCATAAGGCACGGTAAATTTTATCGTTTTTCCATTGTAGTCAAAGGCAAGCGTGCGTTGCGCAGATGCTGTTTTGGTAAATCCGGTGAAAGCCGTTTTAATGTCCAGCGGATTTAGCTTGATAGGGTAGTCTGATTTATAGGTGTAGAAAGCGCGGATGCCGTTGCCATGATCCGCAGACAGCGCAGCATAATAGGTTTGATTGTTCACCTTGGTATACTTGGTGGCATATACCGGCTGTTTGATGGCCGCGAACAAAAACACATCTTTATCGTAATAGCCCAGACGCATGTCGTAACCGGACTTGACGAGGAAATACCAGAGCAGCAGATTCTGTTCAGTTTTGCGTTCCGGTTGCAGTGCCCGCACCACATCGCGCCAGAGCATGACATAGCCCCAGTCATCCAGCTTCAATTCGCGGCGCGCTGCATTGACGGCCTGAATGGCCATCTCGTATTTGCTGCCGCTCATCGTTGTCCAAAAATCGCTGATAGTTTCCGGCTTGGCTCCGCCAGTCAAACGATAGGCCTTCCATTGCGGATCGAATACAAATTTCACTTCGTTGCCATAAAATAGCAGTTCCAACTCGTCGGCGGCCACGGCCACCGGCTTGGGTTGTGGCGGAGGGGGCGGAGGCGTCACCGGGGCGAGAATCGGAGCAACCACAACTGGTGCCGGGGCGGGTGGAACAAGTCCCGGCTTGGGCGCAATTGCAGGCACGGGAATAGCGACAACAGGCGTTTGTTTCGGCTTCGGCTCTTTAATACGCACCTTGCCTTGTGCAGCCTCAAATTCGCTCCACTGCATTTTCAGGAATCCTGCAAATTCGCGATCCTGTTTTTCCTTGTACTCGCGAAATTCAGTTTTGATCTGCTGAACTCCCTGCATTTGCTGGCGACGATATGCCTCAAAATCGTCTGTTGCGGCCAATAGCGTTAACGGCAAACATAACGCTATTGCAGCAGTTATTTTATTCGCTCTGTGCATTCGATTCGATTTCATTAAAGCCCCCTAAAAAACCCGAAAAAATCATTCGACCAATCCGGGTTTCAGTCACTCGCATCACGAAGCTTTTATCCCCCGATTACGGTAACGTTCTGACAAGACGGAAGCCGATATTCGACTCTTTTCTGTTGATATACGTCTCTTCACGCAGATGGGGATACAGTTGATCCAGCTCATCGCCATATGAGCCCCCGCGAACCATGTAATACTTGTTGCTTCCGTCAGCCGTCCATTCGCCGACATTGCCGTTCATATCGTATAAACCAAACGCATTGGGCTGCAGAGTCGCGACACCATGCGGTGCCTGATTGCTATTTCCCTTATGCCACGCCGAGCCAAAGGCATCCGCAGTGCCGCAATACCGGTGTTTGCCGCCTGCACGGCAGGCATATTCCCATTCCGCCGCACTAGCCAAACGATATTGCTTGCCGGTTTTCTCGTTGAGTAAGTCGACATACGATTGCACCTCTTCCCAACTCACCGACTCTACCGGGCAATCGTCGCCGCATTGTTTATGGTGGCTCGGGTTTCTTCGCATGAGCGCCTTCCATTGCGCCTGCGTCACTTCCGTCTTGCCCATCGCAAACGCAGGCACCGACATTACATGAGCATTATTTTGCTCACCCATTTCAAAACTGCCCGCCGGAATCACCACCATCTCGGGACAGTCAGGGCAATCGCGGAATGTCGTACCGGCGCTCTTAGCTTTGGCTGCAACCGGAACTGCCGCTGGGGCTGCGACGGGTACAGCTACCGGAGCAACAGGTACAGGAGCAGCTACAGGAGCAACGGGAGGCGCTGCCGGCGCGACTACCGGAGCTTCGGCGGGTGTAGCTTCATCGAGCTCTTCCTGGGCTTTGGCACTACGCCGCCCGTCTTTGAAATCCTGAAACTCTTCCATCGTTTTTTTGCGGTGGGTGCCGAATTCATCCTGAGCCAGAACAAATTTAACGGGAAAGCACAATACCGCCGCCAGCGAAAGAAACTTGCCCGCCCTGTACAGATGATCGCGTTTCATATTCTTGACTCCCATGATATTTCTCCCGTTTTATGCCCCCATTAATTACTCGGAACCAGCCACACCCACAGCACATCAGCTTCCTCGTCACGCCATTTCGCTTTAACCATGGCCTTTACATCGGATTGATTCATTTTTTCAATTGACCCGCTTTGGCTTTCAGTGCTCGCCCGCCCATTATTTACATTGGTAGAAAGAACCTGCCCTGCTTCGATAGACACACCGAAACGCTTAGCGAACTCTGTTCTGGCACGTGCGATCGCCGTCTCTTCCTGCTTAATCTTGCCATATACATTCGTACCCGCAGATGCAGAAACCCCATTCCCGGGATTGTCTATCCAATCTGGCCTAGCATTGGCTGCATCTTTAACCGGCAAGAGACCCGCACAGGCGGACAAAAAAATTGCCAGCGGCAACACCCATATATATTTATTCATCCCCGCCCCCTTAATCTTGGACTTGACTTAGCCATTCAGTAGCATAGTTCTCGAGCGTCTCCATATCCTTCTTGGTTTCACCACTCAACGGGCGATCATCCACGCGCTTGCCATCGAACGACACCATACGGTCTGCACCCAAAGAAAATTCACGTTTGTATTCGACGAATTCCTTCTCGGCATTCGCCTTGTACGCATCAAAATCACTCTTTTCTTTATTTACCGCAGCCTGACCTTCGCGTTTCATTGCCTCAAATTCATCCTGTTCCGCTTTCTTGTGGATTTCAAATTCGCCACTGGGACTTTCCACGCTAAGCGTTCCCTTGCGCATACCGATCTCGTTACGTTCAGGTATGTCGGCAACTAAAAAACGCGTGCCGCGAATACCCATGGTGGCAGTCTTTGTTCTGACCTCAAGCGTGCGATCTTTACCCTTGATGGTGTTCACCGCGTAGTAAACCATCCCGGTCAATTGCCGAAAGAAACCGGCTGAGCCATGGTTGATTTCGACCTTGCTGTTCTTTTCCAGCACGATATAGCCGGTGTTGCCCACGCGCACAACCGCACGACCATCCGCCCCGGTAGACAATATATTAGCGGCGGGCAACGAGCTCTTGGTGGTAACCGCCATCTGCTTACCATCCGGCTTGTCACTCACTGTTACGCCGCCCTGGGATTTAACAATCTCAATCGTCTCTGCGGCAAAACTACTGTTCGCCACAACTAATCCGAGTAGACAAATGACCAATCTAAAATTCAAATTAATTTTGCGCATAATTTACTTTCTCACTTCAGAGGAAAGTTCGCCTTGCGCCTTTTCCGCACGAGCACGTTGCTCATCCGGCGGATTGCCGGAATTGGCACAGCCTGTAACAGCGGTGGCAGTCAAATAAACAAATAGAATAGAAATAAATTTTCTCATGTGGCGCTCCTTGGAAACATTTCACGAGTACGCAATTTTTCAAACTTGGCGCAGCAATAAAAAAACCTATGCCCAACAAAGAGCATAGGTTTTCTTATCATGACATCATCGTGTCATTACTTGGCAGTTGCAGCCTCAACTTTTTGCTGAGCGATTGCAGCAGCCATTTCATCCTGGGATTTACCCGCTTGGAATTTCTGCCACAGAGCACGATCATTGTTCATGCTGGTTTTAACAGCGGTTTCGGTCAATTTTTGAGCAGATGCCTCATCCAAACCTACCAGCACGTACATCGTGCCATCCGGAGCCTGACGGGACTTGAAGATTCTAGTTCCCACCAAAGTTTCATTGGTAATTTGCTTGGTGACTGAAGTATTTACTCTATCGACTGATTCGTCTTTGCCTGCACCCGTGGTCTCGACATATTGCTTGACCATATTGGCCACTTGCACCTTCATACGCTGAGCGAGTTGCACACGAGCTGCAGTTGCTGCCATTTGCTTCATGAAATCAATACCGGCGGCCGTTTGGGCAGCAGATCCAACCGCACTGACTTGCACGCCTTCGACAGGCTCATCACAAACCCATCCCGGTGCTTCTGCTTGTGAATTTGGAAATACGCAATCTGCTACTTTTGGCTTGGCCGCCGGAGCTGCCGCGCAAGCGGTAAGACCCAGAGCAACTACGGAAACCAACAATACATCAGTAATTTTCGACATTTTTACACTCCCCATACAAGTTAATAAAATTGACCCCACCGACTGCCTGATCTTGCTTGAATTTCTCCTTGAATGCGTCATTGTTGTATTTCTAACTACCCAGCGAGCGCTCTGGATGGCAATCTACCCCACCCCAATAATTTCCACAAGTCTGAAGTATTTCTCCGTGTCATTCCGAGTACACGACCCGCACATTTTCCACGCCGGACAACTGGCGCAGGTCGCCGAGCAACATATCCGGCAAGGTCACTTGCCATGCCCCGCTCAAGCGCAACGGGGCGCCGGCAATGAGATTGGTGTAGTGAATCACGACGGGACACTTGCCACCGCACCACGGTTTCAATATTTCGGCCAATTTCGAGGCTGATACAGGACTATTGATCGAACAGACAATATCCAGCCGCTTGGCGAAAGCGGCGCGTGCGGAAGCAAAATCGAACACCTCTTCCGCCGTCACACGCATACCGCCGGAATATTCGTCGAAATTGGCCTTGCCTTTCACCACCAGCAATTCGCCCTCGCGTATCCATGTGCGGCCGGCTTCGTAAAGTTCATTGAAAGCGGTAACTTCGAGTTGCGCGCTGCCATCTTCGAGTTTAATGATCGCCATACGCCCGCGCCGCGTCTGTTGAATCCGCACTTCCCCCACCATGCCCGCCAACAACACCTCTTTCCCTGCACGGCGACTGTTGCCATTCTGCGGCAAACTCGGCGGCGTCACATCACCCAAACGGGTCTTGACAAAATGCCCCACTTCATCGGCGAATTCCTGATAGGGATGTCCGCTCAGATAAAAGCCCAGGCTGGTCTTTTCGTTTTGCAGTTGTTCGCGCAAGGCCCAGCGCGGCACGTCCGCCATCGCCACCGGCATATTGCTGCCGACATCGTCGCCGAACAGGCTGTTCTGATTCACCGCGCGTGCTTTTTGATCGGCGCTACCGAGTGCCGCATCGAGCGTCGCCAAGAGTTGCGCGCGGTGGTCGCTGATCGAATCGAACGCACCGGCACGTATTAGTGCCTCGACCGCGCGCCGGTTGACGATACGGTTATCCACGCGGTGGCAGAAATCGAACAAATTCAGGAAAGGCCCGGCTTGACGCGCGGCAATGAGATTATTGATCGCCGATTCGCCCGTGCCTTTGACTGCACCCAGACCGTAAGCCACGCTCTTTGCATCCACGGGGGCGAAGCGATAATCGGAACTGTTGATGTCCGGCGGTAATATCGTGACGCCCTGCTCCAGCGTGTCGATATAAAAATTGTGCACCTTGTCGGTGTTGTCCATATCGGACGACAGCGTGGACGCCATGAATGCGGCCGGGTAATGCGCTTTGAGATAGGCAGTTTGATACGACACCAAGGCATAAGCGGCGGAGTGCGATTTGTTGAAGCCGTAGCCGGCGAACATCTCCATCAAATCGAATAGGCGCGTCGCCTTAACTACATCAAAGTTGAGCTTGGCCGCGCCACCCACAAAAATATCGCGGTGCTTGGCCATCTCCTCCGGATTTTTCTTACCCATCGCGCGACGCAACATGTCCGCGCCGCCCAGCGTGTAACCACCGATGATCTGCGAAATCTGCATCACCTGCTCTTGATACACGATCACGCCGTAGGTTGGTTTAAGAGAAAACTCAAGCTCAGGAAAATAATAATCTGCCTTGGCCTTGCCGTGCTTGCGTGCGATAAAATCTTCCACCATGCCCGACTCCAACGGCCCGGGACGATATAGTGCCACCAGTGCGATGATGTCTTCAAAGGTATCCGGCTTTAATTTTTCAATGAGCTTTTTCATGCCCTGCGACTCAAGCTGGAACACCGCGCTGGTGTTCGCGCGCTTCAGCAAGTCATAGGTACGCCGGTCGTCGAGGGGAATGGTTTCGATATTAAATGGCGCACTCTCCACAGCCTCCGCCGGAGCAAGCGCCAACGCTTTTTCATTCAGCAAACGCACATAGCGTACCGCCCAGTCGATAATGGTCAGCGTGCGCAGGCCCAAGAAGTCGAACTTCACCAGACCGACCGCTTCCACATCGTCTTTATCGAACTGGCTGACCGATTTTTTTTCTTCGCCCGCATTGCCGCCCTCGGCGCAATATAGCGGACAGAAATCGGTAAGCTTGCCCGGCGCGATCAACACGCCACCGGCGTGCATCCCCACGTTGCGCGTCAAATCTTCCAGACGCTCGCCCAGTTCGAGCATTTCATCCACGCCTTCTTCGCTGGCGACAATGGCATTGAATTCCGGCTCCATCTCGCGCGCTTTTTTCAGCGACACCGGCTTCACCCCATCGAGCGGAACCAGTTTGGACAAGCGGTCGCACAGGCCGTATGGAAAATCCATCACGCGGCCGACGTCGCGGATCACCGCCTTGGAAGCCATCGTACCGAAGGTGGCAATTTGCGACACGCACGCCTCGCCGTATTGGCGGCGCACATACTGGATCACCAGTTCGCGTCCGTCCTGACAAAAGTCCACGTCGAAGTCGGGCATGGAAACGCGCTCGGGATTGAGGAAGCGCTCGAACAGCAACTCGTATCTCAGCGGGTCAAGATCGGTAATCAGCAAACAATACGCCACCAGCGAACCCGCCCCCGATCCGCGCCCCGGCCCTACCGGCACCCCGTTGGGAAATTTCGGATCGCGGTATTGTTTCGCCCAGCGGATGAAGTCCGCCACGATCAGGAAGTAACCCGGGAAGCCCATGTCGATAATGGTTTTGATCTCGAAAGCGAGACGCTCGCTGTATTCCGGCATCTTCGCGGCACGCACCGCCTCGTCTGGATACAGTTGCCGCATACGATCCTGCAAGCCGCGTTCCGACTCGCTACGCAGAAAATCATCCAAACTCTCGCCGTTCGGCGTGGGGAAATTGGGCAGATGCGGCTTGCCGAGCTTGAGAGTGAGATTGCAGCGCTTGGCGATTTCCACACTGTTCTGCATCGCCTCGGGCAGATCGGCAAACAGCTCCGCCATCTCGGCTTGCGTTTTAAAATACTGCTGCGCGGTAAATGCGCGCACACGGCGCTTGTCGTTGAGCACATAGCCTTCGGCAATGCACACACGCGCCTCATGCGCTTTGAAATCGTCAATCGTGAGGAATTGCACCGGATGCGTGGCCACGACAGGTAGCGCCAACTCCGCCGCAAGTTTCACCGTTTCGCGCAAATGCATTTCCTCGCGCGCGAATCCGGTGCGCTGCACTTCCAGATAGAAGCGCCCGGGGAACATGCCCGCCCACTCGTGCGCCAACACCCGTGCGCTGGCGGCGTTGCCATTGAGTAAGGACATGCCCACTTCGCCAGATGCGCACCGGACAAAGCAATCAGCCCGTCCGTCCCCTCTTTCAGCCACTCCTTGCGCAGCTCCGGGCGGCCTCGATCCTGATTCTCCAAATAGGAACGCGTCAACAGCTCGCACAAACGCAGATAACCGGCATTGGATTGACACAACAGCAACAGGCGCAAAGGCTTATCGCGGTCGTTCACATTGGTGACGAACACATCGCAACCGACGATGGGCTTAAGACCCGACCCGCGTGCCTCTTTATAGAATTTAACCAGCCCGAACACATTGGACAGATCGGTCAACGCCAGCGCGGGCATTGAGTCGCGCTTGGCTGCCGCAACTGCTTCACCGATGCGCGTAATGCCATCGGCGATAGAGTATTCGCTATGGAGACGCAGGTG
>JBAZYW010000093.1:0-8762 GCA_041659125.1 Gallionellaceae bacterium
TTCACCGCACTGGTTTCTCTTCGCCTTTCTTATTCTGCTCGCCGTGTATTGGAGCACGTTCCGCACCCAAGTCCCGCTTTACCTTTCCAGCAAAAAAGTTTGGCATGCCTTGGTCGATCTGCTGCCGCCCGCACAGTCCGGCCAAGCCCTCAGCTTTATGGATCTGGGCTCCGGCTTGGGCGGTGTGCTCGCGCATCTGGCCACAGTCCGCCCCGATGGCCGCTATTACGGCGTGGAGTCCGCGCCCCTGCCCTTCCTGTGGAGTTGGCTGCGCTTGCAGTACAACAAAAATTGCGCAGTACGTTGGGGCAGTCTGTGGGATTGCGACTTGTCGCAATACGATGTGATCTTCGCCTACCTCTCCCCCGTGCCGATGGAACAGCTCTGGCACAAGGCAAAAAAAGAGATGCGACCGGGCAGTTTGTTCATCAGCAGCACCTTCAGCGTTCCCGATCAATCCCCCCATCAATCAATTCAGATTGATGACTTGCATCATTCCACGCTGCTGGTTTGGCGAATGTAGGGAATTATTCACCAAGCAAACAAAATGTTACGTTTCTTCTTCACAGTGGGACATTTTTTCGCTAGGATGCGGTTTGAATTTTTTACGCCGCCTCTCAAATTTACTCCGCAACATCATTTTTCTGATCCATTACTAAAGCGAGATCCAACATGAGCGAACACATCCGTTATGTCACCGATGACACTTTTACTGCCGAGGTACTGCAATCCCCGCTGCCTACCCTGGTCGATTACTGGGCTGAATGGTGCGGCCCTTGCCGCATGATCGCGCCGATCCTGGATGAGGTATCCAAGGAGTATGCAGGCCGCATCAACGTTGCCAAGATCAACGTGGACGAAAACCAACAAACCCCCCAGAAATACGGCGTGCGCGGCATCCCGACATTGATGCTGTTCAAGAACGGCAACATCGAAGCGACCAAAGTCGGCGCATTGTCAAAATCCCAACTCACCGCATTTATTGACAGCCACATCTGAACCCTTTAATCTCGCGCCTGCAACTTTCCTGCTTCGTCCCCAGACTCACACAAAAAACATATAAAGACATTCAAGACAGTTCAACCGCGCGGGACTTTTCCGCTTAACCGCTACATTCCCTGCAACGCCTCCTAACCTCCGCACACTCCCATCCCTATGCACTTATCCGACCTAAAGACCAAACACATCACCGAACTGGTGGAAATGGCCACCACCAATCAAATCGACAATGCCAACCGCATGCGCAAACAAGACTTGATCTTCGCGCTGCTGAAAAATCAGGCGAAAAAAGGCGAAAGCATCTTCGGCGAAGGTACGCTGGAAGTGCTGCCGGACGGTTTCGGATTTCTGCGTTCGCCGGACACTTCCTACTTGGCTGGCCCGGATGACATTTACGTCAGCCCCAGTCAGGTGCGTCGTTTTAACCTGCATACAGGGGATTCGATTGAGGGTGAGATTCGCACTCCAAAAGAAGGCGAGCGTTATGTAGCGCTGGTTAAAGTGGACAAGGTCAACGGCGATGCGCCCGAAAACGCCAAGAACAAAATTCTGTTTGAAAATCTGACGCCGCTGTTCCCGACCAAACAAATCACACTGGAGCGCGACATCCGCGCCGAAGAAAACATCACGGGTCGTATCATTGACATCGTCGCACCGATCGGTAAAGGTCAGCGCGGCTTGTTGGTGGCTTCACCAAAGTCGGGCAAGACAGTGATGCTGCAACATATCGCCCATTCCATCGCGGCCAACAATCCGGACGCGACATTGATCGTGTTGTTGATCGACGAGCGCCCGGAAGAAGTGACCGAAATGAGCCGCTCCGTACGCGGCGAGGTGGTCGCATCGACTTTCGACGAGCCTGCCACGCGTCACGTGCAGGTCGCCGAGATGGTGCTGGAAAAAGCCAAGCGTCTGGTCGAGCACAAGAAGGACGTGATCATCCTGCTGGACTCCATCACCCGCCTGGCACGCGCTTACAACACGGTTATCCCGTCCTCCGGCAAGGTATTGACCGGCGGCGTGGATGCAAACGCGCTGCAACGCCCCAAGCGCTTCTTCGGTGCCGCGCGCAACATCGAGGAAGGCGGCTCGCTCACCATCATCGCCACCGCGCTGGTCGATACCGGCTCGCGCATGGACGATGTAATCTACGAGGAATTCAAAGGTACGGGCAACATGGAAATCCATCTGGATCGCCGTATGGCCGAGAAACGCATCTACCCCGCCATCAACGTCAACCGCTCCGGTACGCGTAAAGAAGAGCTGCTGATCAAGCAGGATCTGCTGCAACGCATCTGGGTGCTGCGCAAGCTGCTCTATCCGATGGATGAGCTGGATGCGATGGAGTTTTTGCTGGACAAGGTCAAAGCAACCAAGAACAACGCCGAGTTCTTCGACTCGATGAAGCGTTAATAGACCAAATTTCCTCGCTAGCCGTCTGCAAAAAACAGTTTTGACGGCTAGTCGAGTTTATGTATAATGCGCGGCTCTGTAAAACCGCATTCAAGCGAGGACGTTATGTACGCAGTTATCAAAACCGGTGGTAAGCAATATCGCGTGATTCAAGGCGAGACTCTAAAAATTGAAACCGTTGCCGGCGATGTTGGCGGCGCGATTGTATTGGATCAAGTGCTGATGGTTGGCAATGGCGACAAGGTTTCTGTCGGCAAGCCAATGTTGACAGGCGCAACTGTTAAAGCAACGATTGTTGCCCACGGCCGTCACGACAAGGTAAGCATCTTCAAGATGCGCCGTCGTAAGCATTATCAAAAGCATCAAGGTCATCGTCAAAACTACACAGAGATCCGCATCGACGGCATCTCTGCATAAGCAAAAAGGAGCTAGAACATGGCATCGAAAAAAGGCGGGGGTAGTACCAGTAACGGCCGCGACTCACACTCAAAACGACTGGGTGTTAAGAGTTACGGCGGCGAATTGATCAGCGCAGGCAGCATCATCATCCGCCAACGCGGAACGCAAGTTCACGCAGGCGACAATGTCGGCATGGGCAAAGATCACACCTTGTTCGCCAAGGTCACCGGCAAAGTGCAGTTCGCCATCAAAGGTGCTTTGAAGCGCAAGACAGTCAGCATCGTCGCGGCTTAATCGCTCCCGACGAAGTGCAATAGGCCCTATCTAACAGGTAGGGCTTTTTTGTTTTAGTAGCACAGGAATCCACCCATGAAATTCATCGACGAATCCAAGATCGAAGTCATCGCAGGCGACGGCGGCAACGGCGCGGCTAGCTTCCGGCGCGAGAAATATATCGCCAAGGGCGGGCCGGACGGCGGCGACGGTGGCTGGGGCGGTAGCGTGTATGCCATTGCCGACCGCAACATCAACACGCTGGTCGATTACCGCTTTGCGCGCATGCATCGCGCCAAAAACGGCGAATCGGGACGCGGTGCGGATTGCTACGGCAAGGGCGCGGACGATATTTTCCTGCGCATGCCGGTCGGCACGGTCATCACCGATTTCAATACTGGCGAACAGATCGCCGACCTGGCGCACGATGGGGAAAAAGCATTGCTTGCCCAAGGTGGCAAAGGCGGCTTGGGCAATCTGCATTTCAAGTCCAGCACCAACCGCACCCCGCGCCAGTGCACGCCGGGCACGGAAGGCGAACGTCGCGAGCTGCAACTCGAATTGAAAGTGCTGGCCGATGTCGGTCTGCTGGGCATGCCCAACGCGGGCAAGTCCACCTTTATCCGTGCAGTGTCTGCCGCGCGTCCCAAAGTTGCCGACTACCCCTTCACCACCCTGCATCCGAATCTGGGTGTGGTGCGCGTGGATACCGAAAAGAGCTTCGTCATCGCCGACATTCCGGGGCTGATTGAGGGCGCGGCGGAAGGCGCGGGCTTGGGCCATCAATTTTTGCGCCATCTGGCGCGTACCCGCCTGCTGCTGCATCTGGTGGACATTGCTCCGATGCACGAAGGCGTGGATCCGGTGCATGAAGCGCACGCCATCCTGAACGAGTTGAAGAAATACGATGAAGCGCTGTACCAGAAGCCGCGCTGGCTGATTCTGAACAAGGTCGACCTGCTGGAAGATCGTGATGAAAAAATCGCCGCCTTCCTGCGCGAATTCGGCGAAGACACGCGTCACTTCACCATCTCGGCCATAAATGGCGAAGGCTGCAAGGAACTGACCTACGCTATCATGGAGCACCTGACACAGCTTGCCGAACAAGAACGCGAAACCATCGCTGCAAGCGCACAGGAAACCGAGATCAACATTAACGAACAATAACTAACCCGTCATTCCCGCGCAGGCGGGAATCCAGCGCTTTAATTGAACAGGCCTTTGGGGTTTGGCCTTGCTCTGCAAGGGATTTTTCTTTGACTGGATTCCCGCCTGCGCGGGAATGACGAAGCTAATAATTTTCGAGGTTAAAATACTTAAACCTCAGTAACGTTATAGTGAAAATCAATCCGATGAAAACCGCACTTCTCCAAGCCAAACGCATCGTCGTCAAAGTCGGCAGCAGCCTCGTCACCAATCAGGGCGAAGGCTTGGACGCCGTTGCCATCGGCAACTGGGCACAGCAGATCGCCACCTTGCGCAGTCGCGGCTGCGAAGTGGTGCTGGTTTCTTCCGGGGCGATTGCCGAAGGCATGCAGCGTCTGGGCTGGAAGCAGCGTCCCAGCGCGGTGCATGAACTACAGGCCGCTGCCGCCGTGGGTCAAATGGGCTTGGTGCAAGTCTACGAAAGCTGTTTCAGCAAACATGGCCTGCGCGCCGCACAAGTGCTGCTGACCCATGCCGATCTGGCGGATCGCGAACGCTACTTGAATGCGCGCTCCACTTTACGCACTCTGCTCACCCTCGGCGTCATCCCCATCATCAACGAAAACGACACCGTGGTGACCGACGAAATTAAATTCGGCGACAACGACACCTTGGGCGCGCTGGTCACCAACCTGATCGAAGCCGACGCCCTCATCATCCTCACCGACCAGATCGGCCTGTTCAGCGCCGACCCGCGCAAAGATCCGAACGCCACGCTCATCAGCCTCGCGCAAGCGGGCGATGCCTATCTGGAAACCATGGCAGGCGGCGCGGGCAGCTCCATCGGGCGCGGCGGCATGATCACCAAAGTGCTCGCCGCCAAACGCGCTGCACGCAGCGGAGCGCACACCGCCATCGCCTCCGGCCACGAGCGCGACGTGATGCCGCGCTTGCTGCAAGGCGAAAGCATCGGCACCCTGCTCACCGCCTCCGCGCTGGCGCTGGACGCGCGTAAACAATGGCTGGCCGACCACCTGCAAGTCAGCGGCAAAATAAAACTCGATGCGGGAGCAGTGCGCGCACTGCGTAGCGAAGGCAAGAGCCTGCTCCCTATCGGCGCAAGCGAAGTCAGCGGCGAATTCCAACGCGGCGCCGTCGTCGCCATTCTGGACGAGAACGGCGCAGACATCGCACGCGGCTTGATCAACTACAACGCAGACGAAGCGCGCCGTATCGCCCGCCATGCCAGCAACGAAATCGAATCGATTCTAGGGTATGTAGACGAACTGGAATTGATCCATCGGGACAACCTCGTTCTGCTGTAAAACAGCAGAACGAGGTTGCGGTGGAGACTAACCTTCAGGTTATGTCGTAATCACAATCTAGTGTTGCTGTAAGACATCTCCGAATTGCCGCAGGTTGAAATTACGCAACCCGAAAGCTGACAGTGATCGCAGTCAGTTTCGTGGACGGAGCGGCCATACAAGATTGGAAATTCCTATCGCTACGACCGCTCACACTCGACCCGAAGCGGTCAGTTGTGACTTCAAAAAGCAGACATTCAACGTAAAAGTGAGGAACTGCGCGCTTTTGCGCAGTTTCTCTCGACTGCTGGGTTGGGCATCATTTCTAAATTAAATCGCAGTAATAAGAAAGGGTGCCGCTTGTGTGTATTTCTCCTGCCTTTGTTAAGACCACACCATTACGCATCCAGACATCATTTGCGCCGTCCTCTTGAGTAGACATGTCAATTGTCGTTACGGGAAACCCGATGGCTTGCGTAATCTTTGCTTTTCTATCGCCAGCATATTCAATTTGCATGAGAACTTCACGATTTGATCGTGCCAGAATTTCAACGAATTTATATTGCGATATATTTTGTAGCCAGTCTAACAAATTGCCGTCTTTTTCAATTTCAATGACACAAAGTTCAATAGGATCCTTTGTTCCAAAGCGCACCTCGCATGGCCTCAATAAGAATCTTTGATTGGTTACAAATGTAAAAGTCTTGTCTAAGATGTCGGCCTTTATCCAGCCGTCAAAGCATTGTGTGACCTTCCTTTGCCCAATTTCTACTGAAAGTTCTAGCTTCGCCGTAATTTCTTGAGCATGGATTACTGCGTGACATTGTGTACACAGCAGTGTGCATTTATCCACTTCTTCAATTTGCTCAAGCGATAACATCTGCTTCATCAGCTTCTCGTATGAAGTATGTTTTGCATCCGGGTCAACATGGTGGAGCTGGAACATTCGATTGAATGTTCCGTGACGCTTCACCATTTCCTCTACAGACAAACCACAACTACTACATCGGTTGCCTTTGTATTTATAAAGTTGAGAGCGATCAGCCATTTTCCTATCTTGATACCCAACAGTTATTAGACAGCCCCAGCGGTCTGTACTATTGATAATAGTGAGGAATTCACATTTTCGATAAGTAATTGATTCATTGAATCCTCCCGAATTTATTGTTCCACATATGCATACTAGTACGGGCGGGCGCGAATGTCTTCTTTGGGGAAAAAATGTGAGCGACCGGTTATGGCACATCAGCGACGGCCGGTTTGGTGGGATTCAGATTTTTCGTCTGACCGCTCCGTCCACTTAGCAGAAGTCCTTCCTTGCGAATTGAATGCCTGAAAGCTGCCGCCGGATTAAACCGTTTAGCACTGACCGCAGCGCCCCCCCTTAGATGCAACCGCAGAACTAAATTACGGCAGCTTTTGTTTGATGGCGAGCACCGCCTGATTGCGCAAAGTGCGCAGCAACGACAACTGCCGCTCGGATACCTTCAAGCTATTCGCATCTTGCATGTCCGCATAGATCATGCCAATGGCTTTCTTGTTCACCATAACCGGCAACAATAAAAAACACTGCGCATCTATCGCATCCCGATACCATTTGGGTATTTTGTCCGAGATCGTTCCGGCATCAACATCCTCGATCACGATATCGACACCTTTGTCGATAGCCAGATGAAATACATCCGGCACAAAAGTCAGCGAAAATTTCAGGTGCGGCAGAATGGAGTCAACATGTTCGCCGAAACCGAAGCGGGCCGACATCACATTCTGCTTGTTGTCGCGAATGAAGATCAGCGTGTGTTTGAATCCCAGACTGCGGTAGATCGTCTCCAGCACCATCTGCAACACATCATTCAACTTGAAATCTTCAACCAGCGTATTGGTCACATCTTGAATACCGGCACCCAATATCGCCTCTGGATCGTGCGGCACGACAGCATGCGCGGTCTCCTCCCGGGTCAAAGTCAGCGTATCGAGCAGAGTGACCCCGTCCATGGAGTTTGCCACGACACTCGCCGGCTCTGCCTGCCCGCTCCAATTACGGATCTTTTTCAGCAAGGGACTCTTGCCGGGAACAATACCGAGGAAAGCGGCACGTTGCGACAGATCGTTCAAACTTTTTTCCAGCGCACCGGCAAGTCTCTTCTCCGTCATCGGCATCGCACTGCTATAACGCGCGCACAGTTTGCGCAATTCGGCACTCTTCTCTTTGACGTCCGTGATCGCCGAAGCCCGGCACAATTCGTTGGCCATATTCACGGTGACGCTGAGTTGCTCAAGTTCACCACGCGGGGGCTTTACGCGACCTGAAGAGAGTTTCTTCATACCCGCCACCAAACGACTCGGGAAATTCCAACTTTCCGCCACACCGGCGCCCAGCTGGCTATATGAAATACCCAACACCTTAAATGCGGCCTGATCTTCGCTGATCTCTTGATCTTCCATCAGGCGCGAGACCTGCTGACTTTCCTCAAAGAAATAAAATATTGCCAACAACCGGCCTAAATTGTGGAACATCGCGCAAATCATGGCCTCTTCAGCATCTCCGGGGCGGCTGCCACCCGCAAGCTCCGCCGCCAGAATACCTGCAAAAAAAGACGCGATGACCTCATCCTTTAACTCTACCGCCTGCGCTTTATTCTGCAAAAATTCCAGCAAAATTAGCGTCATCGCAACGTTGCGCACGGTATCAAAACCAAGAATCACCACGGCTTTGGAGATGGTGTTGATATTGCCGCCGAATTGACCGAACGAAGCCGTATTCACCAGCTTGAGTAATTTATTCGTCAACGCAAAATCTTGCAGAATGGCTTTGGCCAATCTGCCGGGGCTTTCCGAATCCGAGGAAACGATTTTGTTAATTTCGCTGATGATGCCGGAGAGCGCGGGGAAATCGCTCTTGCTCCGCATACGCCGCAACAGAAAATCCAGTGTGCTGTGCGAATCTCCTGCGGCTTGCGCAATACTCACATTCTGTGTGGCATCCAAGTAGCTCAGCAATGCCTGACGCATGGCAGTCGCATCCTGAAAGCGCTCTTCCGGCTTTTTTGCCACCGCCTTGAGGATAATCACCTCCAGGCGCTCGTCGATTTCCAGATTATGCAGAGAAGGGGAATCCACCTTGTCATGCACCGCATGATGCAATATCTGAAAGACGGTGCTTCCCTCCACCGCCCGTTTGCCGGTGACCATCTCATACAGCATGATGCCGACAGAAAAGATATCCGA
>JBAZYW010000094.1:0-8709 GCA_041659125.1 Gallionellaceae bacterium
AACGGTGAGACTTTGTTGCAATACGTCATCGCCTGCGTGCAGCCGTTGTTTGCGCAGACGTTGGTGAGTGTGCGCGAGTTGCGCGGCGATATTTCGTTGCCGCAGATATGCGATACGCAAGCGGACGGCGGGCCGTTGGTGGGGTTGATTAGCTCGCTGGAAAAAGTTACGACGCCGTGGACGTTTGTGGTGGCGTGCGACATGCCGTTCGTTGCATCTGCTCTGATTGCGCATTTGGCGGGCTTGCGCGCCGGGCATCAGGCGGTGGTCCCTCAAGTAAACGGACATGCGCAACCGCTGGCGGCGTTTTATGCGCGCAGTGCTTTGCCGCTTTTGCAAAGCAGTCTGGCGAATGGCAACAAAAGCCTGATCGGGGCGCTGAAAACTATGGATGTGCGCTATGTGGAGGGGGAAGAACTGGTGCAGTTTGATCCGCAACTGCGCAGTTTTTTTGATCTGGATACGCCGCAAGACTTGGCGTTGGCTGAAGGAATGAAATGACGAATGCTCTCCCGTTGAACGACGCGCAAAGTTGCGTGTTGCAACACTGCGTGCCGTTGGGCACGGAAAAAATCGACCTGCTGCAATCTCTCGGGCGCGTGCTGGCGCAGGATGTGCGCTCGAACCGCGACCATCCGCCTTGCGATATTTCGGCGATGGATGGTTATGCGCTGCGCGCTGCCGACTTGGGCAAGGTGCCCGCACAACTGGCGATCATTGCCGACATTAAGGCGGGCGATTTGCCCACGCTCACGGTGCAAGCCGGGCAGTGCGTGCGCATCATGACCGGGGCACCCATCCCGCAGGGTGTGGATACGGTGATTCGCGTCGAGGACACGCAAGCCATTGGAACGGACAAGGTGCAGATCGAAGTGTCCGCACAAGTAGGAAAAGACATCCGCCGCCGTGCCGAGAATTTGCGCACGCATGACGTGGTGCTGACGGCGGGCACGGAGATCACGCCCGGCGTGTTGGGCATACTCGCGATGGTGAAAGCCGCAACCGTCGAAGTGCAGCGCCGCCCGACTGTCGCGATTCTATCCAGCGGCGACGAGTTGGAAGGGCTGCACGATGCGTTCGACGCGAACAAGATACCGGATGCGAATGGCTATGCGCTGATGGCGCAGGTGCAGGCGCTGGGCATACAGCCCGTGCTGCTCGGCATCGCACGCGACGACCCCGCCGAACTGCGCGCAAAACTGCAACAGGGTTTGCAATATGACGTGCTGTTAGTTTCCGGCGGCACCTCGGTCGGTATGCATGATTTCGTGCGCCCCACGCTGGAGCAGCTCGGTGTGCAGATGCACTTCTGGCGCGTGCAGATGCGCCCCGGGCATCCGGCTGCGTTCGGTACTACCTCCAGCAGCAAAGTGTTTTGTTTGCCGGGGAATCCGGTCGCGAGCATGGTCAGTTTCGAGCAGATCGTTGCCCCGGCTTTGCGCAATATGCTGGGGCACGCACGTCTTTACCGCCGCACCGTGCAAGCACGACTGACGCAGCCGCTCAAGCATCGCCCGGGCAATTTGGAATTTGTGCGTGTGACGTTGAGCAGCGATGCGGACGGCTATCTGGCGACACCGACCGGCTCGCAAAGCAGCGGCGTGTTGTTGTCGATGGCACGTGCCGATGCTCTGCTCATCGTGCCGAACGAGAGCACAGGTTTGGCGGCGGGCGATACGGCGCTGGTGCAGTTGCTGGATGGCACGGCGTTTCAGGAAGGAAATGGGGTTTATAGCGTCGGGGTTCAGTAGGCTGGCGGTGAGGAACGAACCCCAGCGTTTATTGGACATGAACATGCTGGGGTTCGTTCCTCACCGCCAGCCTACAATTCGGCGGATATAGTTTGTGTAGCAGCGAGCCCTTCAATTGAACTCAGGAGCAATAAATGACCGTAGCAAAAATCGGCATCCTCACCATTTCTGATCGCGCGAGTCGCGGCGAATACGAAGACAAAGGCGGCCCCGCGATGCATGCATGGTTATCACGCGTGTTGACCAGCCCGTGGGAGGCGGTGGCGCGCGTGATTCCCGATGAGCAATCGCTGATTGAAGCGACGCTGATCGAGTTGAGCGATATTGTCGGATGCAGCCTGATTGTCACCACCGGCGGCACCGGGCCGGCCTTGCGCGATGTGACACCGGAGGCCACCGAAGCGGTATGCGAAAAAATGATGCCGGGCTTCGGCGAGTTGATGCGCACCGCCTCGTTGAAATTTGTGCCGACCGCTATCCTGTCGCGCCAGACCGCAGGCATACGCGGCAAGAGTCTCATCATCAATCTGCCCGGCAAGCCCTCGGCCATCGACGATTGTCTGAATGCGGTGTTCCCCGCCGTGCCTTATTGCATTGATCTGATCGAAGGGGCGTATCTGGAATCCGACTCAACACAATGCGCTGCATTTCGCCCGGCGCATGCGAAGAAGTAAGTTGAGCGGGTCAGTCAGAGTAATTGATGCCGGTGTAACCCGGCATCAGCATTTATAGGCTGCGTATTTTCTTCAGCAGCGCGGTGGTCGAGCGTTCATGCAGGAAAGGGATGCTGTGCACCGAGCCACCCCAGCTTTGCACTTCTTTGCTGCCGACGATGTTCTCCGGCTTCCAGTCGCCGCCTTTGACCAGTATGTCCGGCTTGCTTGCGAGGATGAGATTGAGCGGGGTGTCTTCGTTGAAAAGCACAACCAGGCTTACCGCCTCCAATGCGGCCAGCACGGTCATGCGATCCTGCTCGGCGTTGATCGGGCGATCATCGCCCTTGCCCAAGCGCTTGACCGAGGCATCGCTGTTTACACCGAGGATAAGCGAAGCTCCCAGTGCCCGTGCTTGTGCCAGATAGGTGACATGACCGCGATGCAGCACATCGAAGCAACCATTGGTGAAGACCAGAGGACGGGGCAGTTGCGCGACGCGTGCAGCAAGCGTCGTTGCATTGCATATCTTCCGTTCAAAATCCGGAGTGGCGTACACGTTAGTCAATGTATTCAAAAACACGCACCACTTTTTTTACATTAGTGGTGGTGCTGGCAATTTCCGCAGCGGTATTCGCTTCGGCATGTGTAACCAACCCGAGCAAATACACCACACCTTTGTCTGTTGCGACCCGGAAAGTTCCGGTCCGGATGGTCTTGTTCTTATTCAGGTTCGATTTGACGTTACCGGTGATACCGGAATCGGTGCGGCGCGAGCCGGAGGTGGCCAGTGCGCCCACGGTTATTTCATTTGCCGTGTTTTTCACATTGGGTACGGCGCGCACAATGCGTTCGACATCGTTCTTTATATCTTCACTTAATGCGCTTCCGGTGATGAGCACGAAGCGATTAAAGCTGGTGACGGTGACTTGAGAGGCATCTTTGTATTTTTCCCCAATGCGCGTTACCGATTTATTTTCAATCTGGTCATCCTCGAGTTGCGTACCCGCAGAGCGGCGATCCACCGAATGAGAGCCTAGTCTGGAACCGGCACAACCTTGCACCGTGACCAGCGCAGCGGCAAGCAGCAGGATATTCAGATAACGCATCATTCACCCCCTAATAATAAATGGTCGATCACGTCGCACAGACAATGCAGGACTAACAAGTGTACTTCCTGAACGCGCGCCGTGCGTTGCGTCGGCACACAGAGATGAAAGTCGCTGGAAGTGAGCATCGTGCCCATAGTTCCACCGTCGCGCCCCGTCAGCGCAATCACCACCATGCCGCGATCGTGCGCGGCACGAATGGCCTCCATCACATTAGCCGAATTACCGCTGGTGGAGATGGCGATCAGCACGTCGCCCGCCATACCGAGGGCGCGCACTTGTTTGGAAAAAATCAGGTTGTAATCGTAATCGTTGGCGATCGAAGTAATCACCGAGGTGTCGGTGGTCAGCGCGATGGCGGGTAGCCCCGGACGCTCGACTTCAAAACGATTGACCAATTCGGCCGCGAAATGCTGCGCATCCGCCGCCGATCCGCCGTTGCCGCAGGCCAGGATTTTGCCGTCGTTCAGCAGGCAGGTGACCATGGCTTGGGCGGCGTCGGCGATGGGCTGGGCCAGAACTTTCTTGCTTTGCAGTTTGATTTGCGCGCTGTCGTCGAAATGTTTACTTATTCTGCTGGCTAGGGTCATAGAGCTCGGTGTCGTTCTAAAGATTGATAGTTAATGGGTGCGAATATTACCCGAATCAAGCCTCAAAGGCATTCTTGACCCACTCGATGTGGTCGGATGAGCTTAATAGCACTGCGTCAAAACGGCAGGGCGGGATATGCGCGAGCGCGGCAAGGTAATGCTGTGCAGCGCGAATCAGCTTGGCCTGTTTGCGTGCATCGATGCTCGCGGCGGGACCGCCGAAATCTGTGCTGCTGCGCATGCGCACTTCGACGAACACCAGCGTTTCACCTTCTTGTAGCAGCAGGTCGATCTCGCCGAAGCGGCAACGGTAGTTGCGGGTGATAAGTTTCAGGCCGTGTTGCTGCAAATATCGCGCAGCAATATCTTCGGCCTGTGAACCGGCATTTATTTTGCCGGAGATGGTGAACTGCTCCCGTCCTCAATTTGCTTTGCCGCCGCTTTCGCTGCGGCCTTGGCCGCGTTGAGTGCCGCCAGAGTCTCAGCGGTGAGTCCCATCCCCTGTCTGAAGAACGCCGGAACGGGTTCGCGCAGGAATTGTTGATGATCCAGGCTGAGGCGTCCGGTAACGCCGTCCAGCGGCAAAGACGAGTCTATGCGATTGGTCAGCAGGATATGCGCGAGGCGATAAGCGTCGATTCCCAGCGCGTACAAACGCTCCATATCCGGCTCAAGCGCTGCGGCGGCGCGCGGATAGATCATCACGGCAGGATGATCCGGCTGCAACAGCCAGGGCATGTCGACAAAACGCACCTCGTAGAGATCGTAGTTGGCGAGCTTGTCCGTATTGCCCTGAAACAGCTGCGAAGTCGCGTAGATAGGCAGGGTCGGATTGCTCAAGTAGGGGCGTATCAGGCGCGCTTTCTCGTGATCGGCGGCCAGAAAGGCCATATTGCCCGGCGCGATCGGCGGCGGCAAGGGGCGGTCGTTGACGATAGGTTCGCCTGTCGCGGAAACGGCGGAGGCCGGTTGCGGCTCGGTGCCTTCCGGCCAGGGTGCTACGGGCAGATTTTTCAGTACCTCGAAATCGTCTTTGAAAACGATCTCGGCGGTGACGCTGCCGCCCAGTTTTTTCCACTCATCGGCGAAAGCCGCAGCAAGACGTTTTGAACTGGTGGCGCCGGTGCTGATGATCGTTGCGTTACGCAGTTCCGCTGCGGCGGCAATCTGAGCGATCTGGCGCGCTTCGTTCTCTGCGGGCAGACCGAAAAAATACAATTTTTGTGCGCTGTTGGGGGTCTCGGAAATGTTGAGTGCCAAAGTGGGGATGGTGATGCCGGAAAAACCGGCAAGCGTCGCCACACCATCGCGCGTAAGCGGCCCCGCTACCGCCATGGCGCCGTTCGCAATCGCTTGACGGTACTGAGTGATGACATCCTTGGTCTCGTCGATGCTGGCGTATACCCGCACCGGCAGCCCCTGCTGCACGCTGGCGGCGGCCATGAAGCCCTGCTGTACCACTTCGGCGTAGCGCGCAAGCACAGTTGATTTGGACTTGAGCGGTAGCAGCAGCGCGATGTGCGGCGCAGGATTATCCGCGACCAGCGGCGGCAGTTCAGGCACAGGTATTGGCGCGGCGACCGGCGCAGCGCCTTGCACAGATGAAGCCGCTTGTACCGACGAAGCCGCAAGCAGTTTTGCGGGCACGGGCTGCTCCGCAGTGGCATTGGCCTCGGCGCTAACGTATAGTGCGGCCAGAAATAAAAACCCGAAGGAAAAACGTTGCATAGTGGCCAAAAACAAAAGTTGGAATGCGCATTATATGTAGTCGCCACCCCGATTGGAAACTTACGTGATATTAGTTTGCGCGCGCTGGATGTGCTGACCTCCGCCGATACCGTCGCCGCCGAAGATACGCGCAATACTTCGCACCTGCTCACCCACTACGGAATCAGCGCAAACCGTCTGCTGGCCGTGCACCAGCACAACGAACGCGGCTCGGCCGAGAAGATCGTCGCCCTGCTGCTTCAAGGTCAAGCGGTTGCTCTGGTCACCGATGCCGGAACCCCGGCGGTGAGCGATCCCGGCGCGGTGCTGGTGGAAATGGTTCTGGCGGCGGGCTTCCGCGTGATCCCCATCCCCGGCGCAAGCGCAGTGGTTGCCGCGCTGTCCGCTTCGGGTCTCACCGCGCCGCATGCTTTGTTCTACGGCTTCCTGCCCAATAAATCCGCCGCGCGCCGCGCTGTGCTGCAAACGTTGATCGAGCATCCCTACACGCTGGTGTTCTACGAAGCCCCGCACCGCATTCTAGAAAGCGTGGCCGATCTGCAAACCGTGTTCGGCGACGAGCGCGAAATCGTACTGGCGCGCGAACTGACCAAGTTGTTCGAGAACATCCATCGTTGCACCCTGGGCGAAGCGATGGCATGGTTGAATAGCGACCCCAACAATCAGCGCGGCGAGTTCGTGCTGCTGGTGGCAGGCGCGGGAGCCAAGCCGGACGGGCTTTCCAGCGAAGTCGAGAAGACCTTGACGCTGTTGCTGGAAGAGCTGCCGCTCAAGCAGGCGGTGCAACTGGCGGTGAAAATTACCGGCGGAAACAAGAACGAGTTGTACCAGCGTGCGCTCGAACTCAAAGCCGCGCAAGAATGAAGCGCGCCGGAGACTGTCCGGTTTTTAGGGAGGCGTTGATTAAGTCCGTTCGTGGTGAGTGTTTTCCGTTCGCCCCCTCGATACACCGCTTAAACGCGGCACTCGGGACGAACGGAAAATGCCTCGCAGAGGTTCTCGCACCCTCTGGGTGTATCGAACCATAGTTTTCGGACTTAATCAGCGTTTCCATAGTTTAAAATGGCACCGATGAATACTTCAGCCCCAGCCATTCCTTCCCCAAGCCCTATCACTCCCACCCAGCGCAAGGTCGTCATCGCGGCCTGCTTCGGCACGTTTTTGGAGTGGTACGATTTTCTTACCTTTGCCTCGCTGGCGACTTATTTCAGCGTGCTGTTTTTCCCGCCGGACAATCCGACCGCCGCATTGTTGGCCAGTCTCGCCACCTTCGGCGTGGGCATGCTGGTGCGCCCGCTGGGCGCGGCGGTGTTCGGTTCCTTGGGCGACAAATACGGACGCCGCCCCATCTTCATCACCACCATCGCGTTGATGGGCGTGACCACTTTTGCGGTCGGCCTGATACCGACCTATGCGCAGGTCGGCATGCTTGCGCCTTTGCTGCTGCTGTTGTTGCGCCTGTTGCAAGGTTTTGCCGTGGGCGGCGAAATCGGCGGGGCGGCGGTGTATCTCACCGAGCATGCGCCCGCAAACCGGCGCGGCTTTTACACCAGCGTTCTGCAACTGATGGGCCCGCTCGGTATTCTGGCGTCGATGCTGCAAGTGGTGTTGCTACAAAGCTGGCTGAGCGATGCCGAGTTTCATTCGTGGGGTTGGCGCGTACCGTTCCTGCTTTCCATCGTGCTCTTGCTCATCTCGCTCAAGAGCCGCTTGAACATGATCGAGTCGCCGGTCTTTCTGGAGATGCAAGCCAGCGAAACTCTGTCGAAAGCGCCGCTGCGCGAATGCCTGAAAGACCGACGCACGCTGGGACGCATGGCTTTGTTGTTCTTCTGTATCTCGGCGGGCGGCTCCTTGCTGTTCTTCTCCTCGCAGGTCTACACCAACGTATTTTTGAAAAACGTGGTGAAGCTGGACGCGCAACTCGCCAGCACGCTGGTGATGCTCACGACGATCGCGCTATTTCCACTCACCATTTTTTGCGGTTGGCTGTCTGATCGCATCGGGCGCAGACCGGTGCTGTTGGCGGGCCTGCTCATCGGCGCGGTGGCGATACTGCCGGTGTTTAACGGTCTGCTGCATTACGGCAATCCCGCGCTGGCCGATTTCAACCGCAACGTCGCAGTCAAACTCAGCGGCGAAAGCTGCCACTACAATCCCTTCGTCACCGCACGCAACGATTGCGAACGCAATCAGGAATGGCTCACCAAACAGGGCGTGGTGTACGTGCTGGAAGAACGGCCCGGAAGCACCGCGCAAGTGGCCGTGCAAGGCCAGCTCCCCGTCGCAGGATTCCAAATCGAAACGTTGAAGCAAACGCTGCAAACCGCAGGCTGGCCGAGCAAAGCCGATTCGCAGCAGGTGAACATCCCTGCCATCGTCGGGCTGCTGCTGGTGTTGGTGCTCGCCTTAGCACTTATCACCGGCCCGCAAACCGCCGTGCTCGCCGAACTTTTCCCCGCCCGCACCCGCTACACCGCCGCCGCTTTGCCGCACAATTTGAGCGCAGGCTGGATCGGCGGCATGTCGCCGTTCATGGTCACGCTTATCGGCACGCACATGGGAGATGTTTCGCTCGGCATCTGGTATCCGGCAGGGCTGCTGTGTTTGGCCTTTGGCGTCGGTCTGCTATTCTTGCCGGAGACGCGGAATACGCCGCTGGAACATTAAGTAAATCCGTTTGCCCTGAGTCTAAGAAAAGCCGTTCGTGGTGAGCTTGTCGAACCACAAGCGGCATATTAACCAACCCTTCGACAAGCTCAGGGCGAACGGGCAAAGATAATATTTTGGGATACAACAATGGAAATCAAACTCACCCGCCCCGACGACTGGCACCTGCATCTGCGCGACGATGCCCTCATGCAATCCGTGCTGCCCG
>JBAZYW010000095.1:0-775 GCA_041659125.1 Gallionellaceae bacterium
GGAGCGCAACGGCGCGCGCAGATCGTGCGACACCGAATAGGAGAATGCTTCCAGTTCCTTGTTGGATGCCTCCAACTGGGCGGTGCGATCCTGCACGCGCTGTTCCAGATATTTGTTCATTTGCAGGATATTCAGCTCGGCCTGTTTGCGCTCGCTGATGTTGTCGAACACGGCAACAAAATATTCTTTTTTGGGGCTGTATACGGCAATTGAGAACCATATTCCCAAGCCTTCTACATACGTCTCAAAACTTTCAGGTCGGCCAGTCAACGCTACCCGGCCATAGATTTCAAATAATTCAGGATTGGATTCGCGTATGCCGGGGATGACCTCGCTGACATATTTGCCAACCACATCCTTTAACCCAGTCAGCGTTTCAAAAGATTTATTGACGGCGAGATAGGTGAAATCTTCTGCAATGCCCCCATTGAAGCGCATGTGGCAGTACGCGTATCCGTTCAGCATGTTTTCAAAAAGGGATCGAAAGTGAAGTTCGCTTTCTGCCAGTTTTAGTTCAGCGAGTTTGCGTTCGGTGATGTCGCTGGCAAAGCTGATTGTCCCGTTCACTTTGCCGTCTTTGAAAATCGGGCTGGCATTTACGGAGAGGGTCAATATCCCCCCGTCGGCTTTTTTGCCGCGTACTTCGTAATGGACTTTTTCTCCGCGCATGATTCTGCCGTGTATCTCAATAATCATGGGCAGATCCTCTTCCACGACTAAAGGAGTAAATTTTTCCCACAGCCAATCTGCAATAGATCGGCCGGTGACATCCGCC
>JBAZYW010000095.1:785-8684 GCA_041659125.1 Gallionellaceae bacterium
AATCTTCCCTCCGGAGTCAGAGTCCAAATCATGTCATTGGAGTTCTCAATCATCGTCCGATAGCGCTCTTCGCTGTTTTTCAGGACATCCTCCGCCCGCTTGCGCTCGGTAATGTCGCGCACAATGGAAATGACGGCGGGACGCTCATTGAGCTTGAACAGGTGCGAGTGAATCTCGACCGGAATGCGTTGCCCGTTTTTGCTCAGATGTGTCTGCTCGAAGGTGGCGGATTCTCCGGCCATCAGGCGTTGTATGACGGGAGCAAGGTCGACGCCGGAATCGGGTGCATCCAGCTGCAAGGGCGTCATTCCCAGCAGCTCTTCGCGTGTATAACCCGAAAGAAGGCAAGCGACTTCATTAACTTCCAGAAACAGGCTCGGAGCGCCACTCTCCAGTATTTCGTGGACATAAACCGCATCGGCAATGGCATTGAATAGAAATGCGTAGCGTTTCTGGCTAAGTTGTAGTGCGCGGGTCGTTGCTTTGCTGTCTTCGAGCACGCTTAATAATGCTTGTTTGGACTGGTTCGATTCTGCCAACAGGTGATCGGTTTCGATCTTGGCATTCCGGAGTTGTTCGGCAGCAAGGTGGTGTGCGGTGATGTCGCGGGCAATGCCCAGCACGCCCAGCAACTTGCCCTGCTGGTCGAACATGGGCATCTTGGTTGTTTCTGCGAGAATGCGCTGACCGTTGTCGGCAAGGGTCAGCCATTCTTCGTTGGTCGCGGGTTTTCCGGAGGTGATGACGGATTGATCGTTAGCGCGAAAGAAATCTGCCAGTTCGCGATGGACGAAATCGTAGTCGGTCTTGCCGACGATGGCGGCTTTCTTCGCCCCTAAGAAATGCTCGAAGGCCGGGTTGCAGGTGAGATAGACGCCATTGATATCTTTCAGCCAGATGGGATCCGGGATGGTGCTGAGCAGTGTGCGTAACTGTAGATCGTCCGATGCGATGACGGCATTCATGCGCCCGCGTTCGCTATCGACCCGCGACAGGAAACGGGCACTCCATACTACCAATAAGCTGAGAATGATGATGTAGGACAGCGCGACAAGAGCCACACCAAAATCCGGTTCGTATAGATTATTGTGTTCGCCAACCAGCTTCAGCCATCCGAGCAGGATTGGCAGAAACAGGGTAATCGGCAGCAGGCGGCGAATGAGGGTGCCGCCGCTGTCGCGACGTCTGAGCAGGGCGACCACGCCTTGTTCTGGTTGTGTGCAGAGCACGCCCAGAGCAAGCAGAATTAACCCCAGTACCGTATGGGTAGCCAGTTGCAATAAATATCCCAAGCCATAGATGTTGTCGGTATCGTAGAGATGGATTAGCCCGGAGGCGAGTGCCGGAATTGCCGTTGCTACGGCGAGCGCCGTGATAAGCGAACGCTGGCGCGGCGATTGGCTGCTTAGCAGCAATGCCGTGCCCAGCATTACAAAGCATAGCGCAGTTGCAGGTGCCATGCGCCCCGGTGACAGGGTGCCAATGGCATTTGCCGCTTCCTGAAATAGCCATTGGTCGATACCGAGGTCGATGCTAGCCAGTATTTCAAATAAGGTGAGCAGGCTAAGTAGGACGACCAAGCCGGACATTACCTGTTCAATGGCGCGTCCGAGCGACTTGGGGTGGATTGCATCACTTGCCTTTAACCACAGCGCAAGACCCGATAGGACGAAGCACAGCGCGGTATTGGCCTTCATCGCTATCCAGTTCGGACTGATGCTTTTTAGTGCCGAAATGTCTAGCATCCAGCCGATCAATACGAGCGCACCGATGCTGGCGCCGAGCAGCCCGGCACCCTTGGCAAGCGTTTTCCAGAACAGGGGCGATTCCCACTTGGCTGTTTTTTCATTGCGGGAACCCGCTTGCTGGCGCAGAATTTTTTCCAGCAAGCCAGTTGCGAGTTCAGCCGAAGGGGCGGCTCCTGCGGGGGATGCTTGATCTGATAGTGGATTATGTATCGTCATGGCTGGCTCATTGGCGACGAGGGCTCATTTAATTGCCATCGCCAGCAGTGTTGGCGTAGCGCGGGGGCTGGTCGCTGTTGAGTAGCAGTTCGTTCACTTCGCGCTTCAACTCCAGCACGCGAGTTTCGCGCCCTAGCGTGGCTTCATGCCAACGCTCCAATTCGTCGAGTTTTTCCTGCAACGCTTGTTCGGCGAGTTTGCGGGCAGTGATGTCCTGCACGAAAGTGATGTGCGCATCCTGTGCCGCGCCGGATACTCTGGTAGGTGAAACGGTTAGTTTTACCCAGATGGTCGCGCCGTCCTTGCGCAAGCAGCGTGTTTCCATGGTGAATTCTGGGAATTCGCCCGCTTTCAAGGCTTGCAGATTCCGTAGTTCGGCGGGCCAGTCATCCGGATGAGTGAGCGATTGAAAATTGATCCCCTGCAGTTCGCTCCGTTCATATCCCAGAATGTCGCACAGCCTTTGGTTGAATTGCCGGAACGCAATTGAAACCGGATCGATTTCGGCTACACCTAGCGCCGCCTGCTCGAACAGAATGCGGTAACGCTCATCGCTGTTTTGCTTTAGCCGCGATAATTCGGCCTCAATCATATTGCGCTGTTCGATTTCTGCTTGCAGTTGCGAGTTTGCGGCTTCCAATTGTTGCGTGCTGGGTTGTTTCAGCGCCTGCGGAATCAGGCGCAAAAGCAAAACGGCGGTGGTAACGGAGAGCGTTGCAGTGATGATGCGAGCCATGGCATCAAACCAGTAATCCGCGTGCCAAATCGTCCAGATGTCGAGTAGATGGTTGATGCCGCAGGCGAAGATGAAGGCGGAAAATAACTTGAACATCCAGTTGAAACTGAGGTCGGTGCGCTTGCGCACGAAGTACAGCAGGCCGAACGGAATGGAGAAATAGGCCAACACGATGACTGCTTCCGCAATCACGAAAGTCCACAGCAATCCGGGTGTCCACAGGTAGCAATGCCCGTGCGGCATGAAGCCTTCGGTGCTGAACCATTCCAATGCAAGTTGCGTGGGCTGTTCCATCAATACGCTCCTTTATAGGGCAGTATTCTGCGGATTATAAAGTTCTGAAAATCTCCCGCGACGATTATTGTATACGGTATATTCCATTGTCGAGACGGCGATCAATGACCTGCGCATTCTGACCGACTATAGAGCATCCCGATAAGTATGAAAACAGATTCATATATTTATACTCTCTGCTAAAGTGAAGCTGATGCGCAGTTCCAATGGAGAATCCGCTATGAACTCATTCCCAAAAGTCGAAGCCTTCGTCTGGAGCGACAAGCTGTCCACCGGCATTGCCGTGCAGGATGCCCAGCACCAGCACTTGGTCGCGCTGATCAATCAAATCGGCAGCATGTGCATGCTCGGTGCGGATAGCGCGCAGATCAAGCCGGTGTTGGATGAGTTGGTGAGCTATGCCGTTTATCACTTTGATATGGAGGAGCAGATGATGCGGCACTATGCGGTGAGTGCCGCGCATCAGGATATCCATCTCAAGGCGCATGAGGCCTTTCGCCAACAGGTGACGCTGGCGGTCGGGATCATTCAAACTTCGCCGCAAAATTCGCTGAGTTTGCTGGCGCAGCTGTTGGACTATCTCGCGCGCTGGCTGCTACAGCACATCATGGGCGTGGACTTGCGCATGGCGAAGGAGATCCAGGCGTTGCAGGCGGGGGCCAGCCCTGAAGCGGCGGCCAGTATGGCTGCGGCCATAGCATCCCGCTCCGGCGAGGTGATGCTGGAAGCGCTGAATATGCTGTACAGCAAGATCGGCGAAAAAACCGTGGAGGTGATGCAGACCAATCAGGCATTGGAGCGCGAACGCGAGGCGTTGCGTGAGCTCAACGAGCAGTTGGAGGTGCGTGTCGAGCAGCGCACCGCCGCATTGCTGCAAGCGGAAAAAATGGCTTCGGTCGGCCAGCTTGCCGCAGGCGTCGCGCACGAGATCAACAATCCCATCGGTTTTGTGAATTCCAATCTGGGTACGCTGGAGAAGTACATCGCGAGTTTGAGCAAAGTGTTGGACGCTTACGCGCAAGCAGAGGCTGCGCTCGGTGCCAATGCGCTGAGCGATGTGGCCGCAGTCAAGCGTGCGGTCGATCTGCCTTATCTGCTGGAGGACATTCCCAATCTGCTTAAAGAATCCCAGGACGGTTTAGGGCGGGTAAAACGCATCGTCCAAGACTTGCTCGATTTTTCGCATGAGGACGAAACTACCTGGCAACGCATCAGCCTTGAGAGCAGCATGGACAGCGCGCTCAATATGGCGTTGGGCGAAATCAAATACAAGGCGGAGGTGGTCAAGGAATATGCCGGATTGCCCGAAGTCGAATGTATGCCGTCGCAGATCAATCTGGTTTTCTTGAATCTGCTGAAGAACGCGGCTGAAGCTATCGACACTAAAGGCGTGATCAGCATCCGCAGCGGCGTGCAGGGCAACGAGGTCTGGGTGGAAATCGCCGATACCGGAAAGGGCATAGCTCCCGCCAATCTGAAACAAATATTCGATCCGTTCTTTACTACCAAACCGATAGGTAGTGGCACCGGCTTGGGCTTGTCGGTCGCTTACGGCATCGTGCAAAAACACGGCGGCCGTATCGAGGTGCGCAGCGAGTTGGGCAAAGGCACGGCGATGCGGGTGTGGTTGCCGATCAAACATTCAGAGGGGTAAGGGGAGGGGCGAGTTTGGCGACGATTTACTGAGTTGGGTAAATCGCACGTTCAATAGGCCTAAACCGAAATCAAAGCGGCGGGATGTAGGAGCGGGCCTTGCCCGCTCCACAAAATCGCAATTGCTTATAACAACGGCACAATCAACAGTGCAACAATATTGATGATCTTGATCAGCGGGTTCACTGCCGGGCCTGCCGTGTCTTTGTACGGGTCGCCCACGGTGTCGCCGGTGACCGCTGCCTTGTGCGCTTCGCTACCTTTGCCACCGAAGTTACCTTCCTCTATGTATTTCTTCGCGTTGTCCCACGCGCCGCCGCCGGTGGTCATGGAGATGGCGACAAAGATGCCGGTGATGATGGTGCCCACCAGCACGCCGCCCAAGGCTTTGGGGCCGAGCGTGAGGCCGACGATGATCGGTACGGCGACGGGTAGCAGCGAGGGTATGAGCATCTCTTTGATGGCGGCTTTGGTCAGCATGTCCACGCAGGTGCCGTATTCCGGTTTACCCGTGCCTTCCATGATGCCGGGAATCTCTTTGAACTGTCTGCGCACTTCGACCACCACTGAACCCGCGGCGCGTCCCACCGCTTCCATGCCCATCGCCGCGAACAGGTAGGGCACGAGGCCGCCGATGAACAGGCCGATGATGACGGTATGGTCGGACAAGTCGAACAGCGTGGCATGCCCCAGATGCGCTTCCAGCGCGTGCGTGTAGTCGGCGAAGAGAACTAACGCTGCCAGCCCTGCGGAGCCGATGGCATAACCTTTGGTGACGGCCTTGGTGGTATTGCCCACGGCATCGAGCGGGTCGGTGATGTTGCGGATTTCTTCCGGCAGGCCGGACATCTCGGCGATGCCGCCTGCGTTGTCGGTGATCGGGCCGTAAGCGTCGAGCGCCACGATGATGCCTGTCATCGACAGCATGGAGGTCGCCGCGATGGCGATGCCGTACAGCCCGGCCATATCATAGGCCGCGTAGATGCTGGCGCACACCACCAGCACCGGTGCTGCGGTGGAGCGCATCGAGACGCCCAATCCGGCGATGATGTTGGTGCCGTGGCCGGTGGTCGATGCTTGGGCGATGTGACGCACCGGAGCATATTCGGTGGCGGTGTAGTACTCGGTGATGACCACCATCAAGGCGGTCAGGATCAAACCGATGATCGCTGAACCGTACAGCGCATTCACGCTGTAGCTGCCGTTATCGCTCATCAGCCAGGTTGTGATCGGATAGAATGCGACCAGCGACAAGCCACCGGCGACTGCCAAGCCGCGATACAGCGCGTTCATGATTTTGCCACCTTCGCGCGCGGTGACGAAGAAGCTGCCGACGATGGAGGCGATGATGGAGAAACCGCCGAGTGCAAGGGGATAGATCACCGCATTGGCTCCTGCATGCGCCATGAGCATGCCGCCCAGCAGCATGGTGGCGATGATGGTCACGGCGTAAGTTTCAAACAAGTCGGCCGCCATGCCCGCGCAATCGCCCACGTTGTCGCCCACATTGTCGGCGATCACGGCCGGATTGCGCGGGTCGTCTTCGGGAATACCCGCTTCGACTTTACCCACCAAGTCCGCACCGACATCCGCGCCCTTGGTGAAGATGCCGCCGCCGAGTCGCGCGAAGATGGAAATGAGCGAACCGCCGAAACCGAAGCCGACCAATGGTTCGAGGATCTCCGTGGTGCTGGCTCCGGCAGGCGCAGTTGAGGCGAGGAAAGCGTAGTAGCCCGCCACGCCGAGCAACCCCAAACCCACAACCAGCATGCCGGTGATCGCGCCGCCTTTGAAGGCCACGTTCAGCGCGGCATTCAGGCCGTTATGCGCGGCCTGCGCCGTGCGCACATTGGCGCGCACCGACACGTTCATGCCGATGTAGCCCGCCGCGCCGGAGAGTAATGCCCCGATCAGAAAGCCGAACGCGGTCTTCCACGCGAGCGCCAATCCGATCGCCAGAAACAACACCGCACCGACGATGCCGATGGTGGTGTATTGGCGATTCAGGTAGGCCGTCGCGCCTTCCTGGATTGCAGCCGCGATGCTGCGCATTTTGTTGTTGCCGGTGGGAAGCGAGATGATCCAGCGGATGGATAACACGCCATATACGATGGCGACTACGGCACACAACAACGTAAAGATCAGTCCATTCGACATAATTCGCTCCCCTTTGAAATGACTCGGTTCACTTGAAATGAACGAGCCGACTCATGGAGTCGGCCCGTTTGTTTTCTACACTTTGAATGCCACCAGCTTTTTGGCCACCGCCACGTTCTTGAGTTGCACGTATTGCGGTAGACCGTCTTTGAACGGCGGATAATCTTCGCCCTTGATCAGCGGGGCGAGGTAGGTGCGGCATTTGTCGGTGATGCCGAAGCCGTCTTTGGTGATGAAGTTGCGCGGCATCATCTTTTCCACGTTGGCGACCTTGCTCAGTTGCGCCACGCCGATCTTCCATTTGTAAGGCTTGTCGGAAACGCGATCCACCGTGGGCATCACGGCATTCTCGCCCTTCAGCGCCAGTTCGACGGCTTTTTTGCCCAGCGCGTAGGCCTGTTCGACATCGGTTTTGGACGCGATATGGCGTGCGGCGCGTTGCAGGTAGTCCGCCACTGCCCAATGGAATTTGTAGCCTAGCGCATCTTTCACCATGTTGGCGATGACGGGGGCGGCGCCGCCCAATTGGGCATGGCCGAAAGCATCCCGCACGCCCTGATCGGACAGGAATTTTCCATCTTCGCCTTTGACGCCTTCCGAGACCACGACGGAGCAGTAGCCGTGCTTCTTCACCATCTCATCCACCTTGGCGAGGAACTTGGCTTTGTTGAAAGCGATTTCCGGAAACAGAATGACGATGGGCAGCTGGCAGCTCTCATCCGAGGCGAGCCCACCCGCCGCCGCGATCCAGCCGGCATGGCGTCCCATTACTTCCATGACGAATACCTTGGTCGAGGTCTTGGCCATCGAAGCGACATCGAAGCTGGCTTCGCGCATGGATACCGCGACGTACTTGGCGACCGAGCCGAAGCCGGGGCAGCAGTCGGTGATGGGCAAGTCGTTGTCCACTGTTTTCGGAATGTGAATCGCCTGCAACGGGTAACCCATTTTTGCGGAAAGTTGCGAGACTTTCAAACAGGTGTCGGCAGAATCGCCGCCGCCGTTGTAGAAGAAATAGCCGATGTTGTGCGCTTTGAATACTTCGATCAGACGCTCGTACTGGATCTTGTTTTCTTCCAGACCTTTGAGCTTGAA
>JBAZYW010000096.1:0-8596 GCA_041659125.1 Gallionellaceae bacterium
TTTCACTTTGGGGCTGTTTCTGTTTTCGATCGGGGTGATCACCTATCAATTTACGGGGCACTTGCGTCAAGAGCTCGAAGTCTCGTTGTCCAATCAGCAATTTTCGGAAGTCTCTTTTGTTGCCGGGCACATCGACAGCGCCGTCAAATTGCGCATCGGCTCTTTAGTCCTGATCGCCAATGCCATCACTCCGCAAATGATGGGGAATCGCGCCCGGCTGTCTAATTTTCTGGCAGAACATAAAGACATCAACAAACTTTGCACCTTGGGTGTCATCGTCATTGCCAGAGACGGCCGCGGTATTGCCGATTTTCCTGAAGTCGAAGGAAGAGGTAACGCTAGCTTCACCCGTACGGATTTTTATCGCCAAGTGGTGGAGACCGGTCAGCCGGCCATCGCCAGACCCAGCGTTGGACGCTTGGTCAAAGAGCCGCGCCTGGTTATTGCGGTGCCGATTTTCGGAAAAAACAAACAGATTGCGGGGGTTTTTGCGGGTGTGATTAGTTTGAGCAACGACAGCTTGTTAAGCGATTTCAATATCAACGCGTACCCCAATACCAGCGCTTACCAGATCGTTTCTCCGCGCGACAGGCTGTTTGTTGCCGTCACCGACAAGAGCCGTGTATTGGAAACGTTGCCCGTCCCCGGCATCGACAAGATGCACGACCGCTACATGAGCGGTTTCGAAGGTTCCGGCATCGCGTTCAATTCCTTTGGCGAGGAAGAACTCAGCTCCGCAAAACAGATACCCAGTGCGGGCTGGTTCGTGGTGGGGGTCATGCCGACTGCCCAGGCGTTCCAGCGTATCACCCACATCCGCAACGAAGCCTTTCTGGTGGCCGGGCTGGTGTCTTTGCTGGTCATTCCCTTGTTGTGGCTGTTCCTGTGGCACGAACTTTCGCCGTTGCAACGTTCCGCTAAACTCATCAGTGAGCTGGACGGCAACAAGACTTTGGCCGCCATTCCACTGGAAGGCAGCCCGGAGATTCGGCAGATGCAGGCCAGTTTCAACCAGTTGCAAATCCACATCGCTCACGATGCGGCATTGTTGCGCGAGAACGAGGCGTTGTATCACGCCATGTTCGAGAAAAATACGGCCATCAAGTGGCTGATCGATCCCGCCAGCGGCGCCATCGTCGATGCGAACCCCGCTGCTACCGCGTTCTACGGCTGGTCTAACGAGCAGTTGCGGCAAATGAATATCACCGACATCAATACGCTGCCCGCCGAGCAGATACGCGCGGAAATGGCACGGGCAGAAAGTGAAGAGCGCAAGTTTTTTCGCTTCAAGCATCGCCTGGCTTCCGGTGATATACGCGATGTGGAAGTGCATTCCGCGCAGGTCAATTTTCGCGGTAACGCGCTGTTGTATTCCATCATCACCGATGTGACGGAACGCGAGTTGGCGCTGCGCCGGGAGTCTCTGCGCAGTGAGGTGCTGGAAAGTCTGGCGCATGGAGAGGCGACCTCGGGCATCCTGAACAAGATCGTTCATCTGGTCGAAAGCGAGCAGCCCGACGCGATATGTTCGATCATGCAAGTCGACAAAGATGGCAAGCATCTGTTGATCTGCGCCGCTCCTAACATGCCCCCCGCTTACCAAACGTTGCTGCATGGCATGGAGATCTGCTCGGAAGTCGGTCTATGCGGCATCGCTGCCGCCAGCGGTGAACGCACTATTCTGGGAGACATACAGGCATATCCGTTTCCCCCGGAATTCAGAAGCCTGGCGCTCCGCACCAATATCGCGGCGTGCTGGACGGAACCCATTCTTTCTTCCGCCGGCAAGGTGTTGGGCACCTTTTCGATCTATAGGCGCAAAACCGGCGAGCCGAATGCCGAGCAGATCAAACTCATCGAGCAGATGAGCAAGTTGGCGGGCATCACGCTGGAACGCAAACTGGACGAAGAGTCGCTGCGTATGTCTGCCACCGTGTTTCAGACCAGTTCCGAAGCCATCGTGATCGCCGACGAAAAAAATCGCATCATCGCAGTCAATCCGGCCTTCACGCAGATTACCCAATATTCGCCCGAGGATGTGATCGGGCGCGACCCGAAGTTGTTAAGTTCCGGCAATCAGGGGGCAGGGTTCTATAAAGATATGTGGCTATCCATCAGTACTACCGGAAAATGGCGCGGCGAGATAATAAACCGGCGCAAGAATGGCGATATTTATTCCGAATGGCTGAATATCAACACGGTGTATGACGAGAAAAATCAGGTACAGCAGCGTATCGCGATCTTTTCCGACATCACTGACAAAAAACGCACTGAAGCGATCATCTGGGAGCAAGCCAACTACGATACGCTCACCAGTCTGCCCAATCGCCGCCTGTTCCATGACCGTCTCGAACAGGAGCTGAAAAAAGCCGAGCGGGACAACACTCCCCTCGCGCTGATGTTCATCGACTTGGATCATTTCAAAGAGGTGAACGACACTCTCGGTCATGAAGTCGGTGATTTGCTTTTGCAGGATGCGGCGCGCCGTGTCGCCAAATGTGTGCGCGAAGCGGATACGTTGGCGCGTCTGGGAGGCGACGAATTCACCGTCATTCTGCCCGGCTTGACCGACACGGAACGTCTGGAGAGCATCGCCGGCAATATCATCCGCGCCCTTGCCACTCCTTTCCAGGTTGCCGCTTCGACAGTGTATGTGTCGGCCAGCATCGGCATCACCATCTTTCCGGCCGATGCCGCAGATCTTGGATCGCTGTTGAAGAACGCCGATCAGGCCATGTATGTTGCCAAGAGCAAAGGGCGTAACCAGTTCAGCTATTTCACCACCTCGATGCAGGAGGCCGCGAACATGCGTTTGCAATTGAGCAATGATTTGCGCGGCGCGCTCGATGCGGGGCAATTAGAAGTGTACTACCAACCTATCGTCGAGCTTGCGACGGGGCATGTCAGCAAAGCCGAGGCGCTGATACGCTGGCATCATCCGACGCTCGGTATGGTCAGTCCCGTAGTATTCATCCCGCTCGCCGAGGACATCGGTCTGATCAACGCCATTGGCGACTGGGTGTTTCAACAAGCCGCAGTGCAGGCATTGAGCTGGAATCTCAACAAATCCCCGCATCTGCATTCTGTTCAGATCAGTGTGAACAAGTCGCCGCGCCAGTTCATCGCGGGCAACGTCAATCTGGATATTGTCGAGTGGATGCGCAAGCTGGCATTGCCGGCTTCCTGCATCGTGATGGAGATCACCGAAGGTTTGCTCATGGATGACCGCGTCGAAGTAAAGGACACTTTGTTGGCCTACCGCGATGCGGGCATCCAGGTGTCGCTGGACGATTTCGGCACCGGTTATTCGGCGATGTCATATCTGCAACGCTTCGACATCGACTACATCAAGATAGACCAATCCTTTGTGCGCAACATGGTGAACAGTTCGGGCGACCAGGCTATCGTCGAGGCTATCGTGGTTATGGCGCATAAGCTCGGCATGAAGGTCGTCGCCGAAGGCGTGGAAACAGAACAGCAGCGCAGTATTCTCGCCGCTGCGGGATGCGATTACGGACAGGGATTTTTGTTTGCGCGGCCGATGCCGTCCGCCCAATTCGATGAGTTTTTAACCCGTGCCATTGCAACGGGCTGAAATCACTACCGGCCAGCTGCTGCCTTCAATACCACGCGTTCCACCTGCACACTGCTCACCCCGTCGCTGAGCCAGACCTGTCCATCCTGAATGGTGCATTGCAGATTCATCGAGCGTTGTGCCAGCTTCGCCAGCGCACGCGTGCTCTCCACCGGCAGATTGATAATGGTGAGATTCTTTTGGCGCTCGAACTGAGCACTTTCTTTCGCGAACCACATATCGGCTATACGTCCCCCGTAGCAATACACCACCACCTGGTCGGAGCGGCCGCAAGCTTTGCGGATCAGCTTCTCATCGGGAATGCCCACGTCGATCCACAACTTGATCGCCCCGGTCAGATCCTTTTGCCACAAGTCCGCCTCGTCGTCGTTTGTCATGCCCTGGCCGAATTCCAGATACTCGTGTGCGTGCAAGGCAAACGCCAGCAAACGCACCATCATGCGCTCGTCGGTTTCCGACGGATGCCGCGCTAATGTGAGTACATGGTCTTGATAGTAGTGGCGCTCCATATCCGCGATTTGCAGATTGGCTTTGAAGATGGTTGCTTTGATTGCCATGAAATTCCTAAATTATGTTCGCTGTAGGAGCGTGCCTTGCACGCGAAGTCGTTTCGCGTGCGGGACACGCTCTTACTCAACTACCCGACCGCGTAAACTCTTCACTGCACCGCGCTTCGCCTTGCCTTCCATGCGCTTCCTTTGCGAGCTGCGCGTCGGCTTGGTGGCGCGGCGTTGCGTGGGCAGCACGGCAATACTCTGCACCAATTCTTTCAAGCGGCGCAATGCCTCGCCGCGATTCTTGTCCTGACTGCGAAACTCCTGCGCCTTGATGATAGCAACGCCGTCTTTGGTGATGCGCTGGTCGTTGAGTTGCAGCAGGCGCTGTTTGAATTCCGGTGGCAGCGACGAGGCGTTGATGTCGAAACGCAAATGCACCGCGCTCGACACTTTGTTTACATTCTGCCCGCCCGCACCCTGCGCGCGCACAGCCGTCATCTCGATTTCGCGCTCGGGGATAGTGACGTTGTGGGCGATATACAGCATGCGCTTTATTCAGCAAGCACATTGATGCGCACATCGCCCAGCGATACCACCGAACCCGCGCGTATCTTGGCGGTCTTGCGCAACTCCACCTTGCCATCGACCGACACCACGCCCTCTGCCACCAGCGCTTTACCCGCGCCGCCGCTGTCGCACACGCCCGTGAGCTTGAGCAGGTTGCATAGCTCGACGAACTCGCCGCGCAGTTGGAATTCGAGCTGTTGCATCAGAGTTTGACCGCGTGTTCGCGCGTGGTGTGGAACACTACTTTCGGCCAGCGCTCTTGCGTGAGTTTCAAGTTGACATTGTTCGGTGCGAGGTAAGCCAGATTGCCCGCGGCGTCGATAGCGAGGTTGTGCGACAGCGCCTTCTCGAAATCGGCGAATATTTTTTTATCGTCGCAAGTCACCCAGCGCGCGCTGGTGGTGCTGGTGCCTTCGAATATCGCATCCACGCCGTACTCGCCTTGCAAACGACTCGCCACCACGTCGAATTGCAACATCCCGACCGCGCCCAAAATCAGGTCGCCGCCGTCCACTGGTTTAAACACTTGCACTGCGCCTTCTTCGCCGAGTTGCTGCAAACCTTTGTGCAGCTGCTTCACTTTGATCGGGTTGCGGATGCGCACCGAGCGGAAAAAGTCCGGCGCGAAATACGGGATTCCGGTGAACTGCAACACTTCGCCTTCGGAGAAGCTATCGCCGATTTGCATGTTGCCGTGGTTGGGCAGACCGATGATGTCGCCCGCGTAGGCTTCTTCCACTTGCTCGCGCGAGGAGGCCATAAAGGTCACCACGTTGGACACGCGAATCTCGCGGTTGATGCGCAGATGCTTGATCTTCATGCCGCGCTCGAAATGGCCGGAGCACACGCGCAGAAAAGCGATGCGGTCGCGGTGGTTGGAGTCCATGTTGGCCTGTATCTTGAACACAAAGCCGGAGAACGCTTGCTCGTTGGGATTGACGCTGCGCGCCGTTGCATCGCGCTCAATCGGCGCTGGCGCCCAATCCAACAGGGCATTCAAAATCTCGCGTACGCCGAAATTGTTGATGGCCGAGCCGAAGAATACAGGCGTCTGTTTGCCGTCGAGGAAGCGTTGCAGATCGAACGGGTGCGATGCGCCATGCACCAACTCCACTTCCATTTTTAACTGCTCGATCTCCAGCGGGAACATCTCCGCCAGGCGCGGATTGTCGATGCCCTTGATGATCTCAAACTCCTTCGTGTCGCGTTCCTCGCCTGCCTCGAACAACATGATCTCGTCGCGGATCAAGTGATACACGCCGCGAAAAGTTTTGCCCATGCCGATAGGCCAAGTTACCGGCGCGCACTGGATGTTGAGTACCGATTCCACCTCGTCCAGCAAATCCAGCGAGTCGCGCACTTCGCGGTCCATTTTATTGATGAAGGTAATGATGGGCGTGTTGCGCATGCGGCACACGTTGAGTAACTTGATGGTTTGCGTTTCCACACCCTTGGCCGCATCGATCACCATCAGCGCCGAGTCCACAGCGGTCAGCACGCGATAGGTATCTTCGGAGAAATCCTGGTGGCCGGGGGTGTCGAGCAAATTCACCACGTGGTCGCGGTATTCGAACTGCATCACCGAGCTGGCAACCGAAATGCCGCGCTGCTTTTCGATATCAAGGAAGTCGGATGTGGCATGGCGACCGCTTTTGCGCCCCTTCACCGTACCGGCCATTTGGATCGCGCCGGAGAACAACAACAGCTTTTCGGTGAGCGTGGTCTTGCCCGCGTCCGGGTGGGAAATGATGCCGAAAGTGCGGCGACGCGCCACTTCGCGCGCAATCAAATCGCGCGGGACGGCTGCGGGTTCTTTTATGGTTGATTCAATGTCGTCGGACATGGTGCTTGCCTGTGAAAAAAGTTCGCAAGTCTAAAGGCTTAGCGTGGGAATGTCTAACGTTACGCCATGCTGAATTCATTGTTGCAGTACGCGGCAACTAGTGGAATTGGCAGGCACGGCCAGCGACGGGAAGAAAAAGGCCGCGTGCGTCAGGTTCTGGTTACGCGATAACCGTAATGCTATGGTAGCCAAGTGGACGAAGGCAGCCTTCAACTCGTTAACAATTGACGGTCATGTGCCAGCCATTCGGTAGCAATTCTTGCCGCCTTGTTTAGCCAAATACATTGAGGCATCGGCAATTTTTACCAGCTGATCCGGGGTTTCTCCGTTGTTGGGGTAGAAGGAGATGCCAATGCTGACGCTGACAGAGCAACTTTTCCCATTCAACATAAAGGGACTGGCGATTGCAGCGATAATTTTACTGGCAACGCGTTGTATGTCTTCCGGTGTTCGGCCGTTACAGAGGATGACCGTAAACTCATCGCCGCCCATGCGCGCCACCGTATCTGACTCGCGAATGCATGCAGTGATTCGTTTAGCCGTCTCCCGTAGAAGTGCATCACCGGCATCGTGTCCGAGCGTATCGTTAATCAGTTTAAAACCGTCGAGATCCATATACAGGATGGCGACCAACTCTTTGTCCCGGCGAGCCTTGGCTATGGCCAAGTTAAGGCGATCATAAAACAGGATACGGTTAGGAAGTTCCGTAAGCGCGTCATGATGGGCAAGATGAAGAAACTGTTCATTTGTTTGCTTGAGGCGTGTGATCAACTTCCAAATAAAACGTGCTTGAAACCCCCCGATGACATTCATGTTGCCCAGTTGAGCCTCGGCATAAGCAGTGACGCTTTCATCAGCGGAAAGGTTGAAAGCGAGACAGGGACGGCATGCCGCTATGGCTTCATCCAGATTGGTAAAATTCGGGATGCCGTTTTTCGCCGCAATTGCCAGCGCGGGAGCCTGCGGGTTTACATCCATTATGCCGACAATACTGATCTGGGGATCATCGAGAAAAAGATCGATCATTGCCGTACCGCCCCGCCCCGCGCCTATGACGAGTATTCTTTGGATGCTTGAAGTTTTTTCTATCATAACGAATCCAGGGGGAGTTGCCGGTTACGTAATTTTACACCCTTTCTGTTTGTGACCGCTAAGGCCTGAAAATATCCTCGATCTTAACTCTAAAATATTTGGCAAGGCTGAATGCCAGCAGCAAGCTGGGTTCGTATTTCTCCGTTTCGATTGAGTTGATAGTTTGACGGCTCACACCCAGTTCATCCGCCAATTGCTGTTGCGTCAGTTCAAGTTTTTGCCGGAATATTTTTACTTTGTTTTTCATGTCAACTCACACAACTTTTAGGCTTTGAGAAAATGGGCGGGGCTGATCACAACAAACCGTCCGCAACAATTTGTTGGATATGATCGTTAAACGTTTCGGCTGGCAACCGGTAGTGGATGCCTAATTCAAGCTTGCTGCGTTCGTTGTTGAAGTACAGAGGAAATCCGACATTGCGCGCCACATAGCTGCGTTGCATTCCCACCAACGGAGCAATCAGCCAGATCAGCGCTTTGCTGGTTTCTCCTTTCGGTAATTTATTCTTGAGTCCGAACTCGCCAACGCGCATCAATTTGCTGATTTCTAACAAGCTCAGGCTATCGGCAACCGCGATGTAGCGGCCACTGGCCGTCGGTAGCAGGGCGGCTTGCACATGCGTAGCGGCCGCGTCGCGCACATCGACCACGCCCAGCCATAGCTTGGGCACGCCAGCGCGGAAAGAGCCGTTCAAGAATTGGATCATCATGCCGACGCTGGTGGCATCCGCGCGCTTCGATAACGACGGCCCGAATATTGCACCGGGATGGATGGTGATCAGTTCCCAGCGGCTTTGCTTTTTTTGTTCCGCCCAAGCCGCTTGTTCCGCAACTGTTTTGGAATAGGCATACGCATTGTGATCAATATCTGTATTCGGATTGACATCCGCTTCTTGCACCGTGTGATTGGCAGTGGCGCCCACATCGCAAGCGTCGTTGTATAACGCGGCGATGCTGCTGGTCAGCACGACGCGCTTAACCGTTTCCGTCTTGTTAACGGAT
>JBAZYW010000097.1:0-8539 GCA_041659125.1 Gallionellaceae bacterium
CAGGGAGATTTGCCCCGAAACGGATTTTTTTGAATATTCGACGATATCCAAAAAAAACACGCTACATATTATGGTCTTATTGCCCCGCTCTTCCATTCGACCTTATCCGATACACGCTCACGCAAATTGCCACATTATTCAAGAATCTTGCTTAACCTCGCGAATTTTAAACGATAGTTAAGGCTTCGCGCCAGTTTTAATTTTCCGGTGCGCGCGTGCGCGCGACATATCTGCCTGCCCGCGCCGACCAATTGTTTTACGCCCACTCGGTGGCGGCGCTTCACTCAATTCTTTGTCTTTGCTGCCTTCTTTGGCTGGGCGTGAGTGCATGACGCGCACCGGTTCCGGTTGTTCGACGGCCTCTGTCGACAATCCAACCCAATCCATGATCATGGTGACTTCTCCTTCGCCCAGCTCGGCCATCTTGCCGCGCTTGATGCTGGGGGGCAGGTTGACGATGCCAAAACGCACCCGCATCAACCGGCTCACAGTCAAACCCAGTGCCTCGAAGGTGCGCCGCACCACACGATTACGTCCCTCTTTCAATACGAGGCGATACCAGTGGTTAAATCCTTCGCCGCCTTCATCGCTTAATTTTTCAAAGCGCACCAAGCCATCTTCCAGCTCTAGACCTTCCTTTGTCATCTGGCGCATCTGCTCAGACGTCATCTGTCCTTGCACGCGCACTGCATACTCGCGTTCAACCTCAAAACGCGGGTGCATCAACCGATTTGCCAACTCTCCGGAAGTGGTGAAGATCAGCAAACCGCTGGTGTTGAAATCAAGCCGCCCGATGGCGATCCATTTTTGGCCGCGCAGCTTGGGCAGGTTGTCGAACACGCTGCTGCGGCTTTTCGGATCATCGCGGCTGACAATTTCACCCTCTTGTTTATGATATAGCAATACGCGCGGTAAGCCTTGTGCTGCCTGGCCTTTGACATAAATCACGCGCTTGTCCGCGCACACCACATCGCCTGCAACGGCACGCATTCCAAGCGTAGCTACTTCGCCATTGAGTGTCACCCGTCCTGCGGAGATCCATTCTTCCATCTCGCGTCGTGAGCCGATGCCGGCCTGGGCCAGCAATTTTTGCAAGCGTTCGCCTTGCTGGGGTATTTCAATTTGATCACTCATTTACTGCTCGTCTTTCCAGCACAGCCTGTGCCAATGTCCCGCTATCCACATGCTCCAATTCACCACCCACGGGTAATCCGCGTGCGATGCGCGAAACCTTGATGCCCTGCGCGCGCAACAATGTCGCAAGGTAATGCGCGGTCGCCTCGCCTTCAACGGTAAAGTTGGTCGCCAAGATCACTTCGCACGACAATTCCTGTGCGCGTTTCAGTAAGCGCTCCAATGGCAGCTCACGCGCGCCGATTCCATCCAGCGGCGAGAGTCGCCCCATCAATACGAAATACATGCCGCGATAACATTGTGCTTGCTCCATCATCAACATATCCGACGGCATCTCGACCACGCAGAGCAAATTATTTTCACGCCGCTCCGAGCGGCATAAAACACAAATCTCTTCTTCGGAAAAATTGTTGCATTTGGTACAGTGTTTGACGCTTTCCACCGCATGGCCGAGCGAATGCGCCAGATGCAAAGCGCCCTGTCGGTCGCGTTGTAGCAGGTGGTAGGCCATACGCTGTGCCGACTTCGGCCCCACGCCGGGCAAGCAGCGCAGCGCCTTGATCAGGTCTTCCAGACTGGAAGGTGTGTTCATTTAGAACGGCAGGCTCATGCCCGGCGGCAGACTCGCGGTAAAGCCACTCATACGTTGCTTCGAAGTCTCGCCCGCTTTTTTGTTCGCATCTTTCAATGCCGCCACGATCAGATCTTCGAGCATTTCTTTGTCGTCCATGACGCTGTCATCCAGCGATATGCGGCGCACATCATGCGTGCAAGTCATGGTCACTTTGACCATGCCGGAACCCGACTGTCCTTCCACCTCGATGGTGGCGAGTTCTTCCTGCGCCTTCTTCATGTTGGCTTGCATTTGTTGCGCCTGCTTCATGAGCCCGGCAATTCCGCCCTTCATCATTTTCTATTTCCTCCGACTTACTGTTGTATAGGTTTAATTGAATTTTCCACGATCTGCGCGCCCAATATCGCTTGCGCTTCGCACACAAAAGCATCTTGTTTGATCGCCTCGACAGCCTGCTGCTGACGCGTTTGTTTCTCTTTTTGTTCGACGGCGGCTGGCGTCGCAACGGCACTCGATGCACTCAACTCGACCGACAACCTCACCGGCTGTGCAAAATATTCGCCCAACGCCGCCTGCAATTTGTCATGCGCCATTTTATTGCTCTGCAAATGCTTGTGCTGCGGCGCAAGATTTAAAACCAACGATCCATTTGAAAAACTTCCCAGCACGCTATGTTTGGCCAGCTCGCGCGCCATACCTTGCAGATTCAATTGTGTCAGTAGTGCGTTCCAGTCCAAATCGCTGTTCGCCTGCTGCATAGGGGCGGCGGGCGGCGCAGCGGGGGAGGGTGGCGTGCTTGGCGCGGCGCGGGGAGCGGCGTAAACAGGGCTTGGTGTGGCTTTGGCCATTGGCGTGCGTGCTTCTGCTGTACTGCCTGCTGTATGCGGTGCAAACGCCAGCATGCGCAGCAATGTCATGGTGAAGCCTGCATATTCGTCCGGTGCAAGATCGATCTCGTTGCGCCCGTGAATGACGATTTGATAATTTAATTGGATTTCTTCAGGCGTGAATTGCTGCGCTAATCCCAGCAGACGTTCGCGCTCCGGCTCATCCTCGGCAATGGCTTGCGGAATGGTTTGCGCCAAAGCAATACGGTGTAACAACGTCGCCAAGTCTTGCAACGCTGCCTCGAATGCCAGACTGCGTATGGCCATATCGTCGGCGATGCGCAACAACCCGGCACCGTCCCCGGTGCGCAAAGTTTGCAGCAGATCGAACAGATAGCCTTGGTCAATCGCACCCAGCATGGTGCGCACCAACACCTCGTCCACCTTGCCGGAAGAATAGGCGATGGCCTGATCCAGCAGGCTCAGCGCATCGCGCATACTGCCTTGCGCCGCACGCGCTACCAGATTCAGCGCGCCGATTTCGTACGGAATGCTCTCTTGTCCCAGCACGTATTGCAGATGCGTGTGAATCAATGCGGGCGGCAGTTGCTTGAGGTTGAACTGTAAGCAGCGCGACAGCACGGTGACGGGGATTTTTTGCGGGTCGGTGGTGGCGAGGATGAACTTCACATGCGCGGGCGGCTCTTCCAGCGTTTTCAACATCGCGTTGAACGCGGACTTCGACAGCATGTGTACTTCGTCGATGATGTACACCTTGAAACGCCCGCTGGTCGGCGCATACAGAGCACTTTCCAGCAGTTCGCGCATGTTGTCGACCTGCGTGTTGGAAGCCGCGTCCAGTTCTATCAGATCAATGAAACGCCCGCTGTCGATTTCGGTGCAGGCGCTGCACACGCCGCATGGTGTAGCGGTGATGCCGGTTTCACAATTCAGGGATTTGGCAAAGATGCGCGCGATGGTGGTTTTGCCCACGCCGCGCGGGCCGGTAAAGAGATAAGCATGATGCAAACGGTTCTGTGTGAGCGCATTGGTCAGCGCCTGCACGACGTGTTCCTGCCCCGCCAGTTGAGCGAAGTTCCGGGGGCGCCATTTGCGGGCTAATACAGAAGTCGCTGACATATCGCTTTCCAATCGAGTGTAACGCCCTCGAAAAATAGGAGGCGAGCCTTACCCCCGGCACTTGCAACGATTGGCTGTGGCTGCTTCCTTCCGGACCTGACCAGGTTCACCATGCCACAATGCGGGGAGGCCCGCCAAACTTTCTCAATCGGCGCTACAACCTACTGCGCGTCAGCATGGCGGCGTTGCTCATCACCTCAAAATCCTCATGTACACCAGTACATTCCGGTTTCTCGGCGCTGTGCGCCTTGCCCTGCTGCCGCTCGCTACGGTTATAGCGCCGATTGACTTAACTTAAATTCAAATTGCTTTGATCGGAATCATCCCGATCCGCTTCTTCCATTCCGCCGGGCCGATCTCGTGTACCGAATTCCCCTGCGTATCGACTGCCACAGTCACCGGCATATCTTGCACATCAAACTCGTAGATGGCTTCCATGCCGAGGTCGGCGAAGGCCACAACTTTCGCGCTGCGTATGGCTTTTGACACCAGATAGGCGGCTCCGCCCACTGCCATCAGATACACTGCCGCGTGTTTTTTAATTGCGTCCAGACCGGCTTTGCAGCGTTCCGACTTGCCGATCATGCCGATCAGTCCGGTCTGCGCCAGCATGGTTTCGGTAAATTTGTCCATGCGTGTCGCTGTTGTCGGTCCGGCGGGGCCGACAATTTCGTCGCGCACCGGATCGACCGGGCCGACATAGTAAATGAATCGCCCGTTAAAATCCACGCCGGGCGGCAATTTCTCACCTTTCGCCAGCAATTCCACGATGCGTTTATGCGCCGCATCGCGTCCGGTGAGCAGCTTGCCGGAGAGTAGCAGTGTCTCGCCCGGTTGCCATTGCGCGATGTCGGCGCGTGTGACGGTGTCGAGATTGACGCGCCGCGCGTCTGCCGCCGGATGCCAATGCACATCGGGATAATCCTCGATTTTGGGCGGCGTGAATTGCGCCACGCCGCTGCCATCCAGCTCGAAGTGAATGTGCCTCGTTGCCGCACAGTTCGGGATGATGGCGATTGGCTTGGACGCCGCATGCGTCGGATAGTCCAGAATTTTTACATCCAGCACCGTCGTCAGACCGCCCAAACCTTGCGCGCCGATGCCCAGTGCATTCACCTTATCGTGTATCTCGATGCGCAATTCTTCGAGGCGATTCTTAGCCCCGCGTGCCTTGAGATCGCTCATGTCGATGTGCTGCATCAACGATTCTTTGGCAAGCAACACGGATTTTTCCGCCGTGCCGCCGATGCCGATGCCCAGCATTCCGGGAGGGCACCAGCCAGCGCCCATGCCCGGCAGCTGGCTCACCACCCATTCCACTACATCGTCGCCGGGGTTGAGCATGGCGAAACGCGCCTTGTTCTCCGAGCCACCGCCTTTGGCCGCGATGCGCACATCTACTTTATCGCCCGGCACGATTTCAAAATGCACGACGGCGGGGGTGTTGTCGCCGGTATTCTTGCGTTTTCCAGCGGGGTCGCTCACGATAGAAGCGCGCAGCACATTGTCCGGCAGCAAATAGGCTTTGCGCACTCCCGCATTTACCATTTCGGTGATGCTCATCGATGCATCCGCCCAGCGCACATCCATGCCTACGCGCACAAATGCCACCACGATGCCGGTGTCTTGGCAGATCGGACGCTTGCCCATCGCACACATACGCGAGTTGGTAAGTATCTGCGCCATTGCATCCTTGGCTGCGGGCGATTCCTCGCGATGGTAAGCCTCGGCCAGAGCGTGAAGGTAATCTTCAGGGTGGTAGTAGGAAATGAATTGCAGCGCGTCGGCGATGCTGTCGATGAAGTCTTGCTGGCGTAGGGGTGTCATGGATTTTTCGGGTATCCGTAATTATAAATTTTTAGCTGAGAATTCAGCTTGCAAGCTAGATTGCATTTCATAAGCGCTTTGTTTTTATGGTTAAGGCCGCATTATTCAAGCCGGATACTGGCGACATCTCTCTCCATGAATTTATCCAATATCGCCCGGTCCTTTTCTTGCAAATTTATAAAATGCACCCCCACCATATAGTGGTAATCAGATGGCGTGCCGGGTGTGACATGCGTCTCAACAACACGAGCGACATTGGCCACGATTTTGAGATCTGGCGAGAAGTAAAATAACGGCAACGTAAAGCAAAGCACAACTTCAGAATTGATTTCGGGTTTATCTGCGCACAAGAACAACATTCCTTCTACCGACAGATCGGCCATTCTTCCATTTTGATCATGACCGTTCGGAAGCCGAAGCGTAACAGGCAGGTCAACTGTTTTTCTTGGATATTTTCGTCTCTCTTGCATTTGGGTATTCTCTCAATATTGGATTTCTTGCAAAACTCTTGTTGAAGCGGCGCGCCATGATATTTCATGCGCGAATTCAGCATCGCAAGGTTTGCCTGACAATTATAGGCAAATAAACACCGTAACATTGTGGTTCTTATGTATGTATCCGCTTATTTAAACGTCTTACGCCGCGAGCGGCGGGGAATTCATTCGAAGTCCTGCGGCTCTAAGCGGCCCGCGAACATCGTGGCCGTGTAACCCTTTCTTGCCGTTCTCTTCAAATATTCATTGAGTTGTTTTCAATGGCACGGACTTTTGCTATACTCCGTTCCGATTTGTTGATGGGCCTCGGCCCGTTTTTTATTTGTGGGTGCGGATATGGATGTGGCAAAGCTTGTGGAAACGACGCTGGCCGGCTTGGGTTACGAGTTGGTCGATCTCGAAGTGTCCGGGCGCGGGCTGATGCGTGTGTTCATAGATAAACCCGAGGGGATTTCCCTGCAAGATTGCGAACGGGTGAGTAATCAGCTGACGCGTTTGTTCACGGTAGAGAATGTGGATTTTGGCCGGCTTGAGGTGTCTTCGCCGGGATTGGATCGCCCTGTCAAGAAAGCTGCGGATTTCGTACGTTTTCGCGGTCAGCAAGCGCAGCTCAAGTTGCGTGTGCCGCTCAACGGGCGCAAAAATTTTGTAGGTGTTCTGGGCGAGCTTCAGGATGGGGTTTTGCAGTTGGATGTGGATGGTAGTTCTGTCGCAATTGAGCTGTCCAATGTAGATAAGGCACGTTTGGTGCCGGTGTTTTAACTTTGAATAACCTAAGCCGCATGCATGGTGCGAGTGGCTTGAACGGTTGGAGATTGTAATGAGTCGTGAAGTCCTGTTGTTGGTAGATGCCTTGGCGCGTGAAAAGAACGTGGATAAGGAAATCGTGTTTGGTGCATTGGAGTCGGCCTTGGCTTCGGCGACCAAAAAACGTTTTGTCGATGAAGAGGCTGATGTCCGCGTCAGCATTGATCGTCAAACGGGCGAGTACGAATCTTTCCGTTGCTGGCAGGTGACCGACGACGAGACTTTTGAAACCCCCGATCTGCATATCAAGTTGAATGAGGCGCAAAAGCGCCAGCCGGATATCCAGATGGACGAGTTCATCGAAGAGCCTCTGGAATCAATCGACTTCGGTCGTATCGGTGCGCAAGCCGCCAAACAAGTGATCTTCCAAAAGATTCGCGATGCGGAGCGTGAGCAGATTCTGGCGGACTTCATGGAGCGCAGCGAGCATCTGGTGTCCGGTACGATCAAGCGTATTGAGCGCGGTAGCGCTATCGTCGAATTCGGCAAGATCGAAGCGCTGTTGCCGCGCGATCAAATGATCCCCAAGGAAAATTTGCGTGTAGGTGATCGCGTGCGTGCGTATCTGTTGCGCGTTGATCGTACGGTGCGCGGACCGCAGATCATTCTTTCCCGCATTACTCCTGAATTCCTGTCCAAGCTGTTTGAATTGGAAGTGCCGGAAATCGAAGAGGGTTTGCTGGAGATCGTGAGTGCATCCCGCGATCCCGGTTCTCGCGCCAAGATCGCCGTGCGCTCGCATGATCAACGTCTTGATCCTATAGGCACCTGTGTTGGCATGCGCGGTTCGCGCGTGCAGGCTGTCACCAACGAGTTGGCGGGTGAGCGTGTGGACATCATCCTGTGGTCGGAAGATCCGGCAACCAGCGTGATCAACGCATTAGCTCCAGCCGAAGTGAGCAGCATCGTGGTCGATGAAGACCGTCATAGCATGGATGTGGTGGTCGAGGAAGAAAATCTGGCGCAAGCCATCGGACGCGGTGGTCAGAACGTGCGTCTGGCAAGTGAATTGACCGGCTGGGAAATCAACCTGATGACGGTTGAGCAATCTACCGAGAAGAATGAGCAGGAGTTCTCCAAGGTTCGCGATCTGTTCGTGGCCAAGCTGGATGTGGACGAAGAGGTTGCCGATATCTTGGTGCAGGAAGGTTTCAACACTCTGGAAGAAGTCGCGTATGTGCCGCTGGACGAGATGCTGGCGATCGAGTCGTTCGATGAGGCTACCGTGGAAGAGCTGCGTAGCCGCGCACGTAATGCCTTGCTGACGGCGGCCATCGCCAATGAAGAGCAAGTCGAGCATAGCATCGAAGATTTGCTGAAGATTGAAGGTATGGACGAAAAGACCGCGCGCGCTTTGGCTTCCAATGGCGTGGGTACGCAAGATCAGCTTGCCGATCTGGATGGTGATGAGCTGGTGGAAATGACGGGTATGGACGCAGATCGAGCCAACCAATTGATCATGACCGCACGTGCGCCTTGGTTCGCTTGATGAGTTTGGTCTGAATATGTAAGAGTAATTTAGTAGACGAGTTTGTCTGGTTTTTGGTTTAAGGGGTCGTAATGGGAAAAATGAATGTAGCGCAATTCGCCGGTGAGCTGGGTCTGCCGGTTGAGCTGCTGCTGGAGCAACTGCAGGCGGCTGGGGTCGCCAAAAAGCAGGAGGCTGACCCCGTGTCTGAACAAGATAAATCGCAATTGTTGGAACATTTGCGCAGTGCGCATGGCACCAGCAAAAA
>JBAZYW010000098.1:0-355 GCA_041659125.1 Gallionellaceae bacterium
TTCACAAAAACATTCAGGAAATCGAACACCACCAATGGAGGTATCTATGGCAACCAGTAGCCAATTACTCACCGCACTGGCCGGTCACATCGGCAAAGGCAACGGCATATCCGCCAAAGCACTAGCCGAGCGGCTTGGTTTCGACAACACACGCTCACTACGCAAGCTCATCAGCTGTGCGATTGAAATGGATGGCGTAGCAATCTGCGGCACACCGCGCGACGGCTACTACATCGCCGCCACCGCCGAAGAGCTGCTGGAGACTATCGAGTTTCACGATCACCGGGCAAAGCATGAGCTGAAAAAAGCAGGCAGCTTGCGCAGGATGCTCGGCGATCTATTCGGCCAATTACAC
>JBAZYW010000098.1:365-8360 GCA_041659125.1 Gallionellaceae bacterium
TATCAAAGCCAAGGCACAGATCAACGTGCCGCAAAACAAAGGCGAAGCCGCTGCTGACATCAAGCAGATCGGCGACCTACAGCGCCAAATCACGCGCACACAGACCGAGATGAACGATGCAATCGCGCATATCACCGCAACCTATCAGCCAGTGATGGAGGCGCTATGCAAACAGGTCGATCCGTTACGAGCCGGAGTACAGGCATTCTGCGAGGCAAACCGTGTTGAGCTATGCGGCAAGGGTAAGACTGCCAATCTGGTCACTGGCGAAGTGCAGTGGCGTCAGCGTCCGCCCAGCGTCACGCTGAAGGCTGTGGAAACGGTGATCAAGACTTTGCGTCGTCTGCGCCTGAAGCGATTTGTGCGCGTGAAGATGGAAGTGAATAAAGAGGCCATCCTGTTAGAGCCGGATGCCGTTAAAGACGTGCTAGGCATCACTGTCGTGACGGGCGTGGAAGATTTTGTGATTACGCCGTTTGAGCAGGAGGTGGCGGCATGAGCGATCAGATGAAATTCCAAGTGCAAGAGCTGCGCCCGGAGGTACTGTGCTGATGGAACAGCGGCTGCGCGATAAGGATGCGGACAAGGGGCAAGGTTGGAAGCGGAAGACGGATATCAGTTTGACTGTGAACGTCTGCACCGCAGCGCGGGATATTGAACAATCGTTATTCCCACATAAAGGCGAACGCTCCATCAAGTCACTGGTGGACATGTCTAACCACTGCATGATGCTTGCGGATGTGCTTGGTGCGCTAAGTGAGGCCACGGAAATCATCTCCGGCGAGCCGCAACACTGAGATAGCTATGTCTAAACGCCCCAACAAATACCCAACCCGTCTTGCCGAGCAGAAGCGCGAGATCCAGATCATCAAGATCGCGCAGAAGCAACTTGGTATGGATGATGAAACCTACCGCGCCATGCTGTGGACGGTGGCACGGGTGAAGAGCAGCACGGAGCTGGATTTTGCAGGGCGTAAAAAGGTTTTGGCGCATCTTGAATCGCGCGGCTTCAAACGTACCAAGCCGCAGCCGCGCAAGCTGGCGGATGATCCGCAGAGCAAGATGATCCGCGCGCTGTGGTTGCAGTTGCACGAGGCGGGTAAGGTACGCAATCCGTCGGAGTCGGCATTGGCTGCGTTCGCCAAGCGCCAAACCGGACGCGATGCGCTGCAATGGCTGAGTGGTGCGGAAGCATCGGCATTGATCGAGGAGCTGAAGAAATGGTTGGCACGCTAGATAGCAGTGTCGGGATGAATCCCGACCTACATGAGGTGGATGTGAAATACCTGCCGCCCTTGGCGCAGGAGCTGGTGGCGCTCATCGGCTTTAGCGCCACCATCCATTTGGTCGAGGCGCGCCCCGGCATTCCGTTGTTTGTGCCGAACGTGCTGCACGCCGAGCATTACCTGATCGGCGTGATCGGTGCGAAAGCCGCCGAGGCACTGGTGAAGAACTATCCCGGTGAGACGATCACCGTCCCCAATTGCAAACTGGCGCTGGTGAAGATTCGCCAGCGCAACATCCTCAAGAGCCGCCAGGATGACGGCTACTCACAGACCGAGGCGGCATTGCTGCATGGCGTCACCCCGAGATGGGTGCGCGAGATCGAATCCAGAGAGCCGGAAGAGGAAAAGAATTTGAGGCTGTTTTAAGCCGCTTGGGTGGGTCGGCGGCTGCGATGGCACGTTCTACCCCTCTAAAGTCGCCCTATGAAGTTTATAAACAGGTTTACGGGCGGGTTGAGATTGATTGCAGGGTGCGGTTTTTGGGTTTGGCGTTTGAGTTGCGGTCTGGTAGGCTAAAAAAGAGAAAAGTATGGGAGGTCGTGATGAATAAAACTGAAGAGACCGCTTGCCCAATATGCGAAGGTTCTAAATTTTTCCCGCAATATGGATTTAACTGTTCTGGAAAAGTTATTGAGCAGGGTCAAACGTACTGCTATATGTGCGGAGGAACCGGGCTTTTGCCAAAGCCCCTTTTTAAAATTGATTTAACCGGCATGGTGAGACCTATTCAATGGCTGTTGATCGGCGGAGAAGGTCACGGTTTAACACTATGGGTCAAAGCAGGCGGCACTGTTCGCTACTCTTGTAAGGACGGCTCAATGCAAGAGTACGAAGGAAGGAGCTACTTGAGCGAAGGTAAACTGTTTCGTATTGGGGTGCATCAGGCAACCAGCGAGCAACTGGCACAAATACAGTGCCTGATTGCTGAGAACCAACTGGACGCATTGGCTGTTTATGCCTAATTAAGCTTAGCTGATAAAACCCCCACCCAGCCCCGCCCCTCGCGGGGCTTTTTCATAGCGGAACCCCTTCCGCCTTAACTCCCCGTGCATGGCTCGCCACAATGGCGACCATGAAAACGAAACCACAAAAACCCATCCATATATTCGCGGCAGGTAAGCGCACCGCATCCGACGGTAGCGTGTACGAGTTTACCGAAGCCATGTTGGCCGCTACTGCGGCTGCTTACGATCCTAAGTTGCATGAAGCGCCGTTCGTGAAGGGGCATCCTAAGAACGACGATCCGGCTTTCGGCTGGGCGGCTTCTCTGGTTGCGAGCGCTGGTGCTTTGTTAGCTGTGCCGCGCCAGGTAGAGCCGGTCTTCGCGGAAGACGTGAAGGCGGGTCGCTGGAAAAAGCGTTCCGCTGCCTTCTACGCCCCCACTCATCCATCCAATCCAGTCCCCGGCGTTTACTACCTCAAGCACATTGGCTTCCTCGGTGCGCTTCCGCCTGCGGTGAAGGGGTTACCGGATGCCGAGTTTTCCGAGGCTGAGGAAGGTCTGTTGATGTTTGCCGAAGATATCGGCGTTGCTGAGTTTGCCGAATGGGATGACGTGGACAACGCCAACCTGTGGCGCAGGTTGCGCGATTGGTTCATCGGCGAGAAAGGTCTGGAGGTCGCCGATCAGATTGTGCCCGCTTATCTGGTGAAGTCGCTGGAGCAAGGCGCTCAAGACGAGCTGAGAGAAGCGCAGCAAGAGTCAAACGCCGCTGTGGGCGTCACCGCACAGTTCTCTGAGAAAGGAAGTGAAATGTCCGCTGAAAAAGAGGCGCGTTTGCTTGCGCTGGAAGCCGAAAACAAAGCACTTAAGGATAAGCAAGTTGAGTTTGCCGAAGCCGAGAAGAAACGCAAAGCCGGTGCGCTGCATACCGAGAACGTCAATTTTGCGGAAGGCTTGATCAAGGAAGGCAAGTTGCTGCCTGTCGATAAAGATTTGACCGTAGCTACGCTCGATTTCATGTCCGCGCAAGAGCAGGTGCTCGAATTTGGCGAAGGCGATGCCAAGAAGTCCTTGCTCGATGCGCATAAGGCGAAGCTGCTGGCCAGCCCGAAGCTGGTTGAGTTCAGCGAGTTGGCGGGTGGTAAGGGCGCTGTCAGTTCGCTCGATGTGGAAGACGCCAGCGCGCTGGCTGCGAAGGCCGTCGAGTTTCAGGAGGCGGAAGCCAAGGACGGTCGCACGATCAATATCGCGCAAGCGGTGCAACACATTTCTAAACAGCACGGAGACAAACAATCATGAGCAACCCAATTCTTATCAAGAGCGGTAAGGCGGAAGGCGCAATCGCCGCGCATCGCATCGTCAAATTCGGCGCTGCCGATGGCGGTGTGTTGCAGGCCTCCGCCGCAACCGACGCAATGTTTGGTGTAAGCGCCGAATTATCTGCCCTGACCGGTGAGCGATGCGATGTGATCAAGCTGGGCGATGCGGATGTGGAATACGGCGGAGCCGTGACTCGCGGTGATGAGCTGACGGCGGATGCCGACGGTAAAGCAATCACCGCGACGCGGCATACCCATACGGAAAACACCGCTGCGGCTTATGCCCAGAACGCAGCGACCGGGACGGCCACGCTGCCGCGCATCATCGGTGTCGCGAACGTGTCCGGTGTGCTGGGCGATATTGGTTCGGTGGCGATTGCCCCAGCGTTCGCGTAAGTCGGAATTCATTCCGGCATAACCCGGCATCGGCGCAACAGATTAAACCCGATCCGCAAATTTTTCTTTGGAGATACACATGAAAAGCTATTTAGTTAACAACCGATTCAACCTGATGTTTGCCCTGGTCGTGGTGCTGGCATTTTCCTTCGGCGTTATCGCGCCGGATCATACTGCGATGGCAGGCGCAATCTTCGGACTGAGTACCTCGGCGTTTCCGGTCAGCCCACAACTCACTGCCATCGCCATCGGTTACCGCAACCCGGATGTTGCGCTGATCGCCGACGCTGTTCTGCCGCGTGTGCCGACCGCTAAAAAATTCACGTACACCAAATACGATGCGGCGCAGGGATATACCGTGCCGGACACTCAGGTCGGGCGCAAATCCGAGCCGAACATGGTGGATTTTGGCGGTACATCGGTTGAGGATTCGGTGGTCGATTATGGTTTGGATGATCTGGTGCCAAACGATGAACAAGATGCATGGGAGGCTATGCCCAAGCCATCTAGCGGTGGCCCGATTGCACCGCAGTCGCTCTCGACCATGATGCTGACCAGCTTGGTCGAACTTGACCGCGAGGTGCGTGTTTCCAATACGGTATTCAATGCTGCGAATTATGCAGCGGCCAACAAGGTCGCCTTGTCCGGCACCGGGCAATGGAGCGATTACGTCAACTCCAACCCGCTCGCCGCGCTGCTGGCAGCCATCGACGGCACGTTGTTCCGTCCCAATCAATTGGTTATCGGTCGTCAAGCCTGGACGGTACTGCGCCAGCATCCGAAGATTGTTCAAGCCGTATTTAAGAGTCAGCAAGGCGCGGGTGTCGTTACGAAGCAAGCGATTTCGGATTTGCTGGAGATCGAAAACATCATCATCGGCGAGGCTTGGGTCAACACCGCCCGCAAAGGCCAGCCTGCCAGCTACCAGCGTACCTGGGGAAAGCATTGCTCTCTGCTGTTCACCAGCTTGCAAGCTGCGCAGATGGCTCAACCGACCTTCGGCTTTACCGCCGCATGGGGTGGACGTGTGGCAGGCGCACTGCCAGAGCCGAAGAAGGGTCTGCGCGGTGGAGTGCTGGTTCGTTCGGGTGAAAGCGTGAAGGAAGTTATTTGCGCGCCGGATGCCGGGTATTTCTTCCAAAACTGCGTGGCTTAACCATCCCTAACCCGGCGCTGCGTGCCACCCTCTCCCGTTTGCTGGAGAGGGTATTGAATAAAGGAAAAATCATGGCAAAGAAAATTTACACAGTACTCAATCCGGTTGAGCACGATCAAGAGCATTTTAAAGTTGGCTCACCGATCAGCCTCGAAGACAAAGATGCGACCCCGCTGCTGGCTGTAAAGGCGATTGAGCTTGCGGTTACACAAATACCCGGTGCAGCGGCTGCGCCGACCGATCCCGCCGAACGTCTCGCTGCCATCAAAGAAGCCATCGGCAGTCTGGACAAGGGCAACGCGGCATTGTGGACAGGCACCGGTATGCCGAAGGTTCCGGCTATTGCAGCGGTGACCGGCTGGGATATTACCCAGCCCGAGCGCGATGCAGTGTGGGCTGAGATCAATAAGGTTTAACTGCGATGTCCTACGCCACCCTCGCCGATTTGATCGACCAGTTTGATGAGCACGAAGTACTCGCGCTCACAGACCGGAACGGTGACGGTGTGCCGGATGCGCCGTTAGTCGCCAAGGCTTTGCTGCGTGCGAGTAACACCATCGACTCTTACTTGGCCGGGCGCTTCCCGTTGCCGCTGTCTGTAGTGCCCGATCAGTTGGTTGATCTGTGCTGCGACATTGCCCGATACAAGTTGGTCGGCTCGACGGTGACGGAAACCGAAGAGGTGCGTAACCGTTACAAGGACGCACTGAAGGCGCTGGAGCAGATACGCGATGGCAAGCTCGACATCGGTTTAACGGTCGCAGGTGCTGCCCCCGCAGAAAACGCTTCGGTGCGGGTTGTCGGTGGTGGTCGCGTTTTTACCCGCGATAGCTTGAGAGACTTCGGATGATTGCTGCAATCGAAGACGCCATTATCACCCGCATCGTGGCCGCAGCAGCTGCCACGCCGGGGCTGGGCTACAAGCTGAATAAGATTGCCAGCTACGGCGGCGAACTGGATGAAGAGTTGACGCGTGTGGTGCCGAGCTTTCCGGCGATATGGGTCACGTTTGGCGGTATCAAGTCGTCTACCAAGATGAATACTTCTGGGACGAAATGGAAAACCTCGGCCACTTTCGTGACGCTGGCCGGGTCACGCAATATGCGCGGCGAACGATCCACACGGCACGGAACAAAAGTTGCGGGGGTGCTGAAAGAGGTGGGCACCTACCAGATGCTGAAGGATGTGTGCACGATGGTGCTGGGTAGCGATCTGGGGCTGGCGATCACGAAGCTGGAGCCGGGTTCGGTTAGGACGCTGCGGCACCAGAAGGGCATTTCGGTGCTGGCGCGCGAATGGCACACCACGTTTGTCGAGAGCGTGCCACGCGAGGTGTTTGACCCGTCGCACGGCGATTTTCTCAAGCTGGGGATTGATTACTACTTGCAGCCGGACGATGGCGTAGCCGATGCATCCGCTGTTATTACTTTGTGATAGATACAGGAGATAAACAATGTTGAGCGTCAAAGCAGCACCCGGCTTGAAAATTCCGTTGGGGCACAGCATCAAAAACTGCATCCCGGAAGGCCGCATTGTGGAGGTCGAAGAGACTCACTACTACCAGAGCATGATCAAGGATGGAGATCTGTTGCTTGCGTCTGCCGATGAGTGGGCAGCGCAACAGGATGCCGATGCAAAGGCAGAAGCCGCCGCCATCGACGCCGCCGCCAAGGTTAAAGCCGCAGAAGCGGCGGCAGCTAAAGCGGCTGCAAAACAAACCGCCACTAAATAAACGGAGGCATCATGGCTAGTAAAGATATTACGTTTTCACAAATCCCGGAAGGCCGTCGCACACCCGGCCCTCTGACCGAATACAACACCAGCGGCGCGGTTACTTCGTTGCCCGCGAACTCGTACAAAGTGGTGGCCGTCGGCCAGCGTACTGCGGCGGGTACGGTGCCTGCCAATACGGTGAAGGATATTTTTTCCAGCGATGATGCTGCGGTGTATTGGGGGCGCGGGTCGATCATGCATCTGGCGGTGATGGATGCGTTCAAAGCCAACCCGTATCTGACGTTGCAAGGAGTCGCAGTGGATGATGCGGTTGCCGGTGTTGTTGCATCCGCACCTATCACGATCACCGGGCCTGCGACAGGCAACGGTGCGATGCGTTTGATGGTGAATGAAAACAATGTGGATGTCGCTATCGGCATGAACGATACGGCTAGTGCGATTGCGGCCAGTCTCAATGCGCAGATTGCGATGCAGCCAAACCTGCCGATCGTCGCGACGGTGTTGGCCGGTGTGGTGACTGTCTCAGCCAAGCATAAAGGCGCGCTGGGCAATGCAATTAAGTTAGCGACGGTGGTTAATGCCAACGGCGTGGCGGCGGCAGCCGGTGCAATGACGGGCGGATTGAATGACCCGGACATAAGCAGTGCGCTGCTGGCGATCTACAACGCAGGCCACAGCATCGTGATGAGTGGCTTTAACGATGCCGCCAACATGACCGCTTTACGCACGCACCTCAACGCGGTATCCGGCCCGATGGAGCGCCGCCGCGCGCGTGGCGTTTACGCCAATACGGCAACCTATGCGCAGTCTGTCACCAGTGCGGCGGCGCTCAACGAGGGGCGTTTGCTGGAGATTCTTGTGCCGAACTCTTATGAGTCGAGCTATGAGGTTGCCGCTGTCATGGCGGCGATTGCGGCCAGTGAGCCAGATCCCGCCCGCCCCTTGAACGACATGGAGCTTATCGGCCTGACCCCTCCGCCTTTGGAAAGCCAGTTGAGCGGACAGCAGATCGAGGCATGTTTGCACAACGGGGTGACGCCCACACACGTGGGGCCAGGCAATAAATTGCAGATCGTGCGCGCAGTGACGACCTATACCCTCAACCCTGCCGGTGTGCCGGATGTTTCACTGATGGACTGGACAACGCTTGGCACGCTGGAC
>JBAZYW010000099.1:0-8317 GCA_041659125.1 Gallionellaceae bacterium
CACCAATCTGGTGAAAGACCTCGCGCGCGCCTTGTCGGTGGTGAGTATCCGTCTGGTCGAGACCATTCCCGGCAAGAGCTATATGGCGCTGGAGCTGCCCAACCCGAAACGCCAGATGGTGCAGCTGTCGGAGATTCTGGGTTCGCAGGTGTATGCCGATATGGGTTCGCCGCTGACCATGGCGATGGGCAAGGATATTTCCGGCAAGCCTATCGTCGCCGATCTGGCCAAGATGCCGCACGTGCTGGTGGCGGGCACCACCGGTTCGGGCAAGTCGGTGGGCATCAACGCGATGATCCTGAGTATTCTGTACAAATCCACACCGCAGGAAGTGCGCCTGTTGCTGATCGACCCCAAGATGCTGGAGCTTTCGGTATACGAGGGTATTCCGCATCTGCTCGCACCGGTGGTCACCGATATGCGCCAGGCCGCATCCGGCTTGAACTGGTGCGTGCAGGAGATGGATAAACGCTACAAGCTCATGTCCGCGCTCGGCGTGCGCAACATGGCGGGCTACAACCAGAAAGTGCGCGACGCGGTTAAGGCGGGCAAGCCGTTAACCAACCCGTTCACGCTTACGCCGGATAACCCCGAGGCACTGGAAGAGTTGCCGTTCATCGTGGTGTTCATCGACGAGTTGGCCGACCTGATGATGGTGGTGGGCAAGAAAGTGGAAGAACTGATTGCGCGTCTGGCGCAGAAGGCGCGCGCTTCCGGCATCCATCTGGTGCTGGCGACACAGCGTCCCTCCGTGGATGTGATTACCGGACTCATCAAGGCCAACGTGCCGACGCGCGTGTCGTTCCAGGTGTCGAGCAAAATCGACTCACGCACGATTCTCGATCAGATGGGCGCGGAAGCGCTGCTGGGGCAGGGCGATATGCTCTATCTGCCGCCGGGTACGGGCTACCCGCAGCGCATACACGGCGCGTTCGTGTCCGATCAGGAAGTGCATCGCGTCATCGAACACCTCAAGGCGCAAGGCGAAGCCAACTACATCGAAGGCGTGCTGACCTCGATGGAAGAGCAGGGCGACGGCGGCGAACTGGACGGCGGCGCGGATGCCGAAGCCGACCCGCTGTACGACCAGGCTGTGGCGGTAGTGCTCAAGTCGCGCCGCGCTTCCATCTCCTTTGTGCAGCGCGACCTGCGTATCGGCTACAACCGCGCCGCACGCTTGATCGAGCAAATGGAAAAAGCGGGTATCGTTACGCCGATGCAGAGCAACGGCAATCGCGAAGTGCTTGCGCCTAACCGGGAAGGGTAAAGGGAGAAGAGTAGGAGTCGTGGCGCTCCAAGGTTTTGACCCTTCCCTCTTCTCCCTTCTCCTCAACTTTCGGGTTCGGAATATGTTCAGAAAATTTCTCGTCTCTCTTTTATTGCTGGCCTCGGCAAACGTCCATGCCGCTGCCAGCGACAAGCTGAAAACCTTTATTGACGCCACGCATTCCGCGCAGGCGAATTTTACCCAAGAGGTGCAGGACAAGAGCGGTAAGCGTATTCAATCAGCATCCGGCACCATGCAGTTTGTGCGCCCCGGTAAATTTCGCTGGGTTTATCAAAAGCCTTACGAGCAAATCATTGTGGGCGACGGCAAAAAATTCTGGCTGTACGACGCGGATCTGAATCAGGTTACGGTAAAAAAGTTGGATGCCGCCTTGTCGAGTAGTCCCGCCGCACTGCTCTCCGGCAGCAATGAAATCGAGCGCGGCTTTGTATTGAAAGACCTCGACCCGCGCCAGGATTTGGAATGGCTGCAAGCCACGCCGAAGTCCGCCGAAACCAACTTCGATCAAATACTCATGGCTTTCAATGCTAAATCGGAACTGGTCGTCATGGAGTTGCATGATGCTTATGGTCATCGCACCGTGCTGCGTTTCTCCGGATTGAAAAGCAATCCTGTACTTTCGCCGCAACTGTTCAAGTTCGTGCCGCCCAAAGGCGCGGATGTGCTAGGCGAATAATGAGCGACCTGTTTGCTCCCAATCAACCCGCCGCGCCGCTCGCCGAGCGCCTGCGTCCAAAACATATCGACGAGGTTATCGGGCAGTCTCATCTATTGGGCGAGGGCAAGCCGCTGCGTCTCGCGTTCCAGTCCGGCAAGCTGCATTCCATGATCCTGTGGGGGCCGCCGGGTGTGGGGAAGACCACGCTGGCGCGCTTGATGGCATCGGCTTTCGATGCAGAGTTTGTGCCGCTGTCGGCGGTGTTGTCCGGGGTGAAGGATATTCGCGAAGCGATTGCACAAGCCGAGCAGACCTTGCAGCAGAGCGGTCGCCACACCATCTTGTTTGTGGACGAAGTGCATCGTTTCAACAAGTCGCAGCAGGACGCGTTCCTGCCCTTTGTCGAGCAGGGCTTGGTAACTTTCATCGGCGCGACTACCGAGAATCCGTCGTTTGAATTGAATAACGCTTTGCTGTCGCGGGCGCAGGTGTATGTGTTGCAATCGCTGTCAGCAGCCGAGATGACGCAGTTGTTTGAACGTGCGCGGCAAACGGCATTGCAGGGCGTCGAGTTCGATGCGGGTGCGGTGGAACGCATCATCGGTTACGCGGATGGCGATGCGCGGCGTCTACTGAATGTGCTGGAGCAGTTGCAGACCGCCGCTGTGGCGGCCAAATTGAACAACATTGATGTTGCCTTCCTCGACAACACGCTGGCGCAAAAGCTGCGCCGCTTCGACAAGGGTGGCGAGGCGTTCTACGACCAAATCTCTGCATTGCACAAATCGGTGCGCGGCTCCAACCCCGATGCCGCGCTGTACTGGTTCACCCGCATGCTGGACGGCGGTGCCGATCCGCGCTATCTGGCGCGGCGCATTGTGCGCATGGCCTGGGAAGACATCGGTCTTGCCGATCCGCGCGCGCTCCAGTTGACCAATGATGCCGCAGCCACCTATGAACGCCTCGGCTCGCCGGAAGGGGAGCTGGCGCTGGCGCAGGCCGTGTTGTACCTCGCTGTCGCCGCCAAGTCGAATGCTGGGTACGTCGCGTATAATGCCGCCCGTGCCTTCGTGAGTCAGGACGGTTCGCGCGAAGTGCCTTTGCACCTGCGCAACGCGCCGACAAAATTGATGAAACAGTTGGATTACGGCAAGGACTACCGCTACGCGCACGAAGAAGCCGAAGGTTATGCAGCTGGCGAAAATTATTTCCCCGACGGTATGCCGCAAGCGAGTTTTTATGAGCCTACCGGGCGCGGGCTGGAAGCGAAGATATCGGAGAAGTTGGCGCATTTGCGCGAGTTGGATGCAAGAGCAAAGAAAAAAAATTAATCAAAGAGAGATAGGGAATATGGATATTATTTTGGATAACTGGTTGTTGCGGAAATTGTTTTTGCTACGCAAGATTTATATCAGCCGGACTTCGATGCGGCATTATTCGCAATACGGCGAGGATGATTCGACTTACCAGTACCTGGCCTCCATCAAACGCGGATTTTTCGTGGATGTGGGGTGTTTCCATCCGGTGAAATATAGCAACACCTATCGCTGGTATCGCAAAGGTTGGCGCGGGGTGAATATCGATCTCGACCCGATCAAGATCGAGGCGTTCAAGATGGTGCGTGGAAAAGATGAAAATCTTGTCTATGCCATCAGCAAGGAGGGCCACGGCGAGTTGCAGGATTGCTATTCGTTCGGGCGTTATTCGTTGATGTCCACTCTGGATAAAGAATTTGCGGAAGAGCAGCGAAAGTTGGGCAAGCAATATGTGGTGAGGAAAGTGCCGGTGGCTTCGCTGGATTATGTGTTGGACAACAGCCGCTTTGCCGGACGCAAGATCGACCTGCTGAACGTCGATGCGGAAGGCTACGATCTGGCGGTTTTGGAGTCGCTGTCCTTTGAAAAATACAGCCCGTTCCTGATCCTTGTGGAGCTGCACCAGCACACCATCGACAAAGTGATGGAGAGCGAGCTGTACAAATTTCTGGTTGGAAAAGGTTACGATCTGGTGAACTGGACGGGACCGACTTTGGTTTTCAAACGCAAGGCGGCTTGAGGATATATGCTCGACATTCAACTATTACGTAATGACCTGGCCGCAGTAGCGGCACGTTTGGCAACGCGCGGCTATGCGCTGGATACTGCGAAATTCGAACAACTGGAAGCCGAGCGCAAAACCATCCAGTCGCGCACGCAGGAGCTGCAAGCCAAGCGCAACGCGTCTTCCAAGCTGATCGGACAAGCCAAGGCCAAGGGCGAAGATGTGACTGCGATCATGGTCGAGGTGGGCTTGCTGGGCGAAGAGTTGAAGCAGCTCGAAGCGAAGTTGCCGCAGGTGCTGCAAGACATGGACGCTTTTCTGTCTGTCATCCCCAACATGCCGCATGAAAGCGTGCCAGTGGGTAAATCAGAGGCCGACAATTTTGAGGTGCGCAAAGTGGGAGAGCCCACGAAGTTCACGTTCGAGGTGAAAGACCACGTGAGCATCGGCGAAGGTCTGAATGGTTTGGATTTTGAGACGGCCACGAAGATCGCCGGTGCGCGTTTCTCGTTGCTGAAAGGGCCGTTGGCAAGGATGCACCGCGCACTCGCGCAATTCATGCTGGATACGCACACCGAGAAGCACGGTTACACCGAGACTTATGTGCCTTATCTGGTGAACGCCGAGTCGATGCGCGGCACAGGACAGTTGCCGAAGTTTGAAGAGGATTTGTTCAAGGTTCCGCGTCAGACGGGCGAAGGCGAAGAGAGTTTCTATCTCATCCCTACCGCCGAAGTCCCCGTGACGAACATGGTGCGCGACACGATCACGCCGCTGGAAAAGCTGCCGATGAAGTACGTTGCGCACACGCCGTGTTTCCGCAGTGAGGCAGGCTCTTACGGACGCGACACACGCGGCATGATCCGCCAGCACCAGTTTGACAAGGTGGAGCTGGTGCAGATGGTGCATCCGGAAAAATCCTACGAGATGCTGGAAGAGCTGCTCGGCCACGCCGAGACTATCCTGAAGCAACTCGGCCTGCCGTATCGTGTGGTGAAATTGTGCAGCGGCGACATGGGCTTCTCGGCAGCCACTACCTATGACATTGAAGTGTGGTTGCCCGCGCAGAATACCTACCGCGAAATTTCCTCCTGCTCCAACTTTGAAGCGTTTCAGGCACGCCGTATGCAAGCGCGTTTCCGCAACGCACAAGGCAAACCGGAGTTGCTACATACATTGAATGGCTCTGGGTTGGCTGTTGGTCGTACCTTGGTCGCCGTTCTTGAGAACTATCAACAAGCCGATGGCAGCGTCAAAGTGCCTGAAGTCTTACGTCCTTACATGGGTGGCCTGACCTCCGTCAACGCTATCTAAGTTGATGACATACCGGAGCAGGCCGGTATCCAGTGTTTCTAATAAAGGTTCATCCGACTATTGCATGGGTTAAGACCAGATTAACCAGTAGCTCGAAATGAGGCTTTTCACTGAGTGTTCCTGTTACGTAGGCTGGGGTGAGGTACGAACCCCAGCATCATATTTTCCGAAATGCTGGGGTTCGCTTCGCTTACCACCAGCCTACACAGCGAAATTCACCACAGCCTTCGCAGGAATGACGAACGACAAAGCAGTTCACCACCCGTTTTCTACGTTTCATCACAATTCGCTTCCGCAACCCCATGAAGCACCGTTTAATCAAACTTGGATCGGGCGGCACGGTGTTAACTCCGTGCGCTTGAAGTTCACTTCATTAGGGAGAAAATTTTGGACGATAGCTACCTCTGGTTGAAAACACTGCACCTGTTCGGCGTGATGATTTTCATGGGCAACATTATTGTGACTGGCTGGTGGAAGTTCATGGCCGACCGTACGCGGAATCCTCAGGTCATCGCCTTTGCGCAGCGTCAGGTCACCCTCACGGACTACGTGTTCACGGCTGGTGGGGCGACGATACTGTTCGCGGCGGGATGGGGCAATGCGGCGTTGCACGGTATGGATGTGTTCCAGATCAACTGGTTGTCATGGGGGCTGTGGCTGTTCACCGCTTCCGGCGTGATCTGGGTGGCGATCCTGATTCCTACCCAGATACGCCAAGAGCGCATGGCACGCGAATTCGCCATCAGCGGCAATATTCCGCCGGCATATTGGCACCTGTGTAAGCGCTGGAACATTTGGGGTAGCTTGGCGACTTTGCTGCCTTTGCTGAACTTATATTGGATGGTGCTGAAGCCGTCGTAAGCAGAATGATCCGATGCATCATCCGACCCCTCGTACTGTGAAGAACGAGGGGTTTGTTGTATTCGGAGGGGGCTAAGTTATGTAGGCTGGGGTTCGCTTCGCTTACCACCAGCCTGCACGGCGAACTTCACCACAGCCTCCGCCGACATGACGTGCTCGTCAGCAGTTCGCTCCTCGTTTTCTGCGTTTCGTCGCTTTGCGCTAGTCCTTCCCAAGCTCCGCCTCTAGAGTGCATCCTGTTAACAACACGGGAGGCGCTATGAGGTTCACAGCATTATTGTTCGCACTAGTTTTGCCGTTCGCAGCTCAGGCGGGGGAGTTGAAATTGACTTTACTCGGCAAGGGCATCAGCGGTAAGCGTTTGTTTGTGGCAGTTCATTCCAATGCGGATGACTTCCCGACCAAGGATGGCAAATCCATCCAAAGCGCTGTGATTGCCACGGGCGACAAGACGGAGCTATCCATTACAAATATCGCGCCGGGCGAATACGCGGTGGCGGTGTTCGCCGATGTGAATGGCAATCGCGAATTGGATAGCAATTTCATCGGTATCCCCCAAGAGCCTGTTGGTATCTCGCGCGATGCAAAAGGTAAATTGGGCCCTCCCAAGTTCACGGACGCATCGTTCAACGTGGGCGAGGGCGTGACTACTGAAACTATTCACTTGCAGTGAGGCAACCATGAGCGACACATCTCCTATCCTGAAACTACGCAACATCAAACGCCGCTTCCTGTTGGGTGAGACGCACATCGATGCGCTCAACAGCATCGACTTGGACATTCACGCAGGCGAGTTCCTTGCCGTGTGGGGCCCATCCGGTAGCGGAAAATCCACATTGATGAATATCATCGGTCTCATCGATTCGCCCACGGCGGGCACGGTGAATTTCGACGGCCAAGACACACATGCGCTAGCAGACGATGCGCTCACGGAGTTCCGTAGCCAGAAGTTGGGCTTCGTGTTTCAGAGCTTCAATCTCGTGCCCGTCCTCTCCGCGTTGGAGAACGCGATGTTGCCTTTGCAGATACAAGGTGTGGCAGAAGCTGAAGCACGTAAGCGTGCGGCTGCGGCTTTGGTCGATGTGGGGCTGGAACGTTTCGTGAATTCGCTGCCGGACAAATTAAGCGGTGGTCAGCGTCAGCGTGTCGCCATCGCACGCGCCTTGGTGGTGAATCCAAAATTGGTCATCGCCGATGAACCGACAGCGAATCTGGATTCAGAGAACAGCCGCATGGTGGTGGACTCGATGCGCGAGATGAACCGTGCGCGCAAAGTGACTTTCGTGTTCACCACGCATGATCCGCGTCTGCTCGATCATGTGGATAGAAAGATTTTGCTGAGAGACGGAAATATCGTGAGTGATGAGGTGATGGCATGAAGAACTTATTCAAATTGGCACTGCGCGGCCTGATGCGCAATCGCCGCCGTTCGATGGTGACCTTGCTTGCCATCGCTTTGGGTTTTGCGGCCATCTCGCTGTTCGCGGGTTATACGCATAACGTGTATGACGGTCTCGGGCGTCAGTCCATCCATGGCGAGATGTTGGGACACCTGACCATCTACAAGAAAGGCATGCGCACCGAAGGCAAGCTCGACCCCGAGAAATATCTGCTCACTGCGGCTGAGGTATCAGCTATCAGCAAGATGACGAAAGAAGAGACCCACGTCGAGATGGTCGCGCCGCGATTGGGGCTGAGCGGATTAGCCAGCAATGGCCGCTCCAGCACCATCTTCATCGCAGAGGGCATCGCACCCGATGCCGTGGTGAAGATACGTGCGGGCGGGCTGACCGAAGCGGAGCGCAACAGTGGCATGTTCGACAACATGCGCATGCGCTTGGATAACGAACGACCTGAGATAGTCGGCTTGAGTGAAGGTTTGGCCGAGTTGCTGCATCTGAAAGAAGGCGATCAGGCGCAGGTGTTGGTGAACACCCTCAGCGGGCAAGCGAATGCTGCCGACATCACGCTGGGCAACTCATTCAACACTGGTAACGCGGGCAGCAACGATAAGTTTGCCTTTGTCTCATTGGCGCTGGCGCAATCGCTGTTGGATGCAGAAGGACGTGCGGATCGATTGACGGTGTTGCTTGATGATGTGGAGCAGACCGAGCCGATGCGTGAGGTGCTGTCGAAAAAGCTCTCGGCGGCGGGTT
>JBAZYW010000100.1:0-8315 GCA_041659125.1 Gallionellaceae bacterium
TGCGGATAAAACAGATTTTGCTATTTACTCAATTACAAACCGAACTCGATGAACGCGCAACGCAAGGTTTGCTGCGCAGTCGCCGTACATTAGCTACGCCGCAGTCTCCACATATCATCGTGGACGGAAAGCCTTACCTCGCCTTCTGCAGCAACGATTATCTCGGCCTCGCCAATCATCCTCAACTCATCGCCGCTTTGCAACAAGGCACACAGCAATGGGGCGTTGGCGCGGGTGCGGCGCATCTGGTGAACGGGCATTTTGCTGCGCATCACCAACTCGAACTGCAACTCGCCGCCTTCGTCGGCAAGCCCGCCGCGCTGTTGTTTTCCACCGGATACATGGCGAACCTCGGTGCGGTGCAGGCTTTGGTCGGCAAGGGCGATAGCGTGTTCGCCGACAAGCTCAATCACGCTTCGCTCAACGATGCGATGCTGTTGTCGCGTGCGGAGACGAAGCGCTACCGTCACGGCGATACGGCGCAGCTGGCGCAATTGCTGGCACAGACGCAAAGCGGCCGCAAGCTGGTGATTACCGACACGGTGTTCAGCATGGATGGCGACATTGCCCCGTTGCGGGAATTGCTGGCTCTGTGCGAGCAGCACGATGCCTGGCTGTATGTGGACGACGCGCACGGTTTCGGCGTGCTGGGCGAACAGGGGCGCGGTTCGCTGGCGCATTGCGGTATCGCGTCGCCGCGCATCATTTATATGGCGACACTGGGCAAGGCAGCCGGTGTCTCCGGCGCTTTCGTGGCGGCAGAGCAAGTGGTGATCGACACGCTGGTCAATCATGCGCACAGCTATGTTTACACCACTGCTACGCCGCCCGCCTTGTCGGTGGCGTTGGCGCAGAGTCTGCAATTGATTGAGCAAGGCGACGATCTGCGTGCGCATCTGCAACAACTTATTGCGCAGTTGCGCAACGGACTGTCCGATTTACCTTGGCAGTTAATGCCTTCAGAGACTGCTATTCAGCCGCTGCTGATCGGCGAAAATCAGCAAGCATTGACGTTGAGCGAAGGCTTGCGCGCGCGCGGCATTTGGGTCGCGGCGATCCGTCCGCCCACCGTGCCGCAGGGCACGGCACGTCTGCGTATCACTTTGTCGGCGGCACATAGCGCACAAGATGTAGATCAACTCATCGGAGCATTGCATGAGCTTGCACGTTGAGACTATCGGTAGCGGAGTGCCGCTGGTGTTACTGCATGGCTGGGGCATGCACGGTGGCGTGTGGAGCGATGTGGCACAGAGATTGGCGGCAGATTTTCAGGTGCACAGCGTCGATCTGCCGGGAAATGGTGCGAGTGCTGCATTGCCGGAGACGAATCTGGATACCTTGGTGCAAGTACTGTCAGCCCGTTTCGGCGAGCCGCTAAACGTATGCGGCTGGTCGCTGGGCGGGCAAGTCGCGTTGCGTTGGGCCGCGCGCGAGCCGGAAAAAGTGCGGCGTCTGATTCTGGTGGCGAGTACGCCGTGCTTTGCCGAGCGCGAAGATTGGTTGTTCGGTATGCAGAGCGAAGTGCTGGAAAGATTTGCCGCCGAACTGGAACAAAATCACGCGGCCACCTTGCGCCGCTTCATTGCGCTGCAATTGCGCGGCAGCGAGAATGAGCGCGAATTACTGCTGCAGCTGCGCGAGCGTTTGTTCAGTCGCGGCGAACCGGACATGGCCGCGTTGCGCGGAGGGCTGGGTATTCTGCGCACTGCCGATCAGCGCGCCGAGTTGCAAGGCGTCAAACAGCCGACACTGGTGATTGGCGGGGAGCGCGATAAACTCACATCGCCGGAAGCTTCACGTTACATGGCGCAGGCCATGTCTGCGGCGCGCATGGTGGAAGTGAAGGGTGCTGCACATGCACCGTTCCTGTCTCATCCTGAAATATTTGTCGAACACCTAAAGAGCTTCCTGCATGAATGAATTTGAAATAGATAAAAAACAAGTACGCCGTGCCTTCAGTCGCGCCGCGCAGGATTACGATGCCGCTGCGGTATTGCAGCGCGAGGTCTGTATGCGCATGTTGGAGCGGCTGGACTGCATCAGGCAGCAACCGTCGCGCATCCTCGATGTCGGTAGCGGCACGGGATGGGGCACACGCCAGTTGGGCGAACGCTATCCGAAAGCAGACGTTACCGCGCTCGATATTGCGATCGGCATGTTGCAACATGCGCGCGGCACATCAGGCTGGTGGAAAAAGCTGTTTGCGGGCAAGCGCGAAAGTTTTGTGTGTGCCGATGTTGAGGCGTTGCCGCTCGCATCCGGCAGCGTGGAAATGGTGTGGTCGAATCTCGCGCTGCAATGGTGCAACGACCTGCCGGCCACGTTCGTCGAATTGCAGCGCGTGCTCAAGGCGGAGGGGCTGCTGATGTTCTCCAGTTTCGGCGTGGATACACTGAATGAGTTGCGCATTGCCTTCCGTGATGTGGATGGGTATAGCCACATCAATCGCTTTGCCGACATGCACGATATCGGCGATATGCTGGTGGGTGCGGGATTCGCCGACCCGGTGATGGAGATGGAACGCATTACGCTTACCTATGACGATGTGCGTGCGGTGATGCAAGACCTGAAGAGCATCGGCGCGCACAACGCTACGGCAGGGCGTGCAACGGGTATGATGGGCAAGGCGGCGTGGCAGCGTGTAACGGAAAATTACGAGAAATTGCGGCGTGACGGCAAGTTGCCCGCGACCTTTGAGATCATCTATGGACATGCGTGGAAGGCGGCACCGAAAGCAATAGCGGACGGGCGCGCGATCATCAAGACGGACTTTAAATTATGAGCTACTTCATCACGGGTACCGACACGGGCGTAGGCAAGACTCTGGTGAGTTGCGCGTTGCTGCATGCTTTCGCCGCACAGGGCAAGCGCGTGGTCGGGTTCAAGCCGGTGGCGGCGGGATGTGATGATGATTACCACAATGACGATGCGCAGCGGCTGTTGCTCGCCAGCAACGTGCTGGCGAGCTATGGTCAGGTCAATCCCTATTGCTTTGTGCATCCTGTTGCGCCGCATATCGCGGCGCGTGATTCTGGTGTGCGCATCGAAATGGCGCGCATTCTCACCTCCTATCGCGAATTGGCCGGTCAGGCCGACGAGGTGATCGTGGAAGGTGCCGGTGGTTTTATGGTTCCCCTGAATGAAAAGAAAAACAGCGCCGATCTGGCTCAGGAGTTAGGGTTGCCGGTCATCGTGGTGGTGGGGATGCGCTTGGGATGTCTCAACCATGCGCTGCTGACCGTGCGAGTCATCGCCGATTACGGATTAGAATGCGCGGGATGGGTGGCGAATGTTTTGGACGGCGAGATGCCCGCGTTGCAGCAGAACATAGATGCCTTGTGTGAGCGCATCGCCGCACCGTTGCTGGGGGTGATCCCGTATCAGACGCAACCGGATGCGCGCGTGTCAGCTGCACATTTGCACATGAAGCTATTGGATAAACCAGCGGCGCAGGCGGAGCAAGCCCATGACTGAATTTAGCATCATCGCGGTATTCTTCGTCGGTCTGCTCGGCGGTGTCCATTGCCTCGGTATGTGCGGCAGCATAGTCGGCATCTTCACGGCGCAAGTGCCGAAAGACGTGGCGCGCTGGCCTTTTCATCTGGCCTACAGCGGCGGGCGCATTGCCAGTTATGCTGCGGCAGGCGCATTGGTCGGCGCGATAGGTCAGGCCGGATTGATGATGCGCGATGCGGTGCCGGTGCAACATCTGCTGTTCGCATTGTCCAGTTTGATGCTGGTCGCTTTGGGGCTTTATCTTGCGGGTGTGTGGGGCGCGGTGAGGCAGCTCGAACAATTGGGCGGAGGATTGTGGCTGCGGCTGAAACCCTATACCACCCGCCTGCTGCCGGTGAATACGCTGCCGCGCGCTCTGGGGCTGGGCGCGCTGTGGGGCTGGTTGCCGTGCGGGCTGGTGTACAGCGTATTGCTCACGGCGCTGGCCAGCGGCAGCGCGGTGCAGGGAGCGCTTATCATGCTGGCATTCGGTTTGGGTACGCTGCCGAATCTCTTGGCGATCGGATTATTCTGGGAGAGCGTTAAAGGCTGGGTTCAGTCTCCCCGCGTGCGGCTGACGGCAGGGCTGGTGGTGATGAGCCTGGGTGCATATGGCTTGTTCAAGGTTGCTTACACGTTTTACATATATGGATGGACGGGGGCGTGTCATGTGGCTGCGTAACTTAATTTGCGGACTGGTTATTTTGCTCATCGCGGGATGCGGTGAGTCGAAGTTGCCTTCGCCCTTTAAAGCCAGCGACGTGAGTTCACAATATGCCCAGCCGATTTTCATCTTTTCGATGCGAGCGGCAAGCCGCGCAGCCTGACTGACTATAGGGGCAAGCTGGTCGCAATGTTTTTCGGCTATACGCACTGTCCGGATGTGTGTCCCACCACGCTGGCGGATATGGCACAGGTGATGCGTCTGCTCGGCAAGGATGCCGACAAGGTGCAAGTATTGTTTGTAACGCTCGATCCCGCGCGCGACACGCGCGAAATGCTGGCGCAATATGTGCCGGCATTTCATCCCGCATTTGTGGGGCTGTCGGGCGATGCGGCCGCGACCGCGCAGACGGCGAAAGCCTTCGGTGTTATGTATCAGAAGCAGGAGGGTAAGAATGGGGGTTATACCTTGGATCATTCGGCGGGGACTTATCTGATCGCGCCGGATGGCAAGTTTGTGCTATTGGCACCGTACCAGCAAAAGACTGAGTGGCTGGTGCAAGACATCAAGCTGTTGCTGGCGATGAGTCGATGAAAGGAAGGGAATGTCAAAAACGGATTCATTGATGGAAGAGATTTGCTTTCGTATCGATGCGGATAATCTGCCGATCCGTGTTGATCAAGTACGTTCACGGTTACGTTTCTTTCCCTTTATGGTTGGGAGCCAGTTCCTGATCGAGCCATTGCTTGTGGGATTGCTGTGGGATCAGGTGTCGCACACGGGTTTGCTATCCTGGCTGGCAGTGCTGTTGTTGCTGCACTGTGCCGAGATGTGGGTGTGGTGGAAATATCGCACTGCGGCACAAACTATCGAGCAGTGTCGCGCGTGGAGTATGGCCTTCAATTTTTTCGCAGGCTCGGTCGGTTTGATGTGGGGAATTGCGGCCATATGGTTTTTTCCCGTTGACTTGGCGTATCAGGCATTGCTGTTATGTGTGATATTGGGATTGTCCGCCGGCGCAGTGACCATGAACCCGGTTTATCCACCCGCGTTATATATTTTTCTGGGCAGCATCTTGCTGCCCACTATTTGTCGCGTCGCCTACGAAGGTGATTCTGTGCACGGGATCATTGCGGTGATGCTGACTTTATTCACCGTCGTAGTGATGAATGCAGGGCGGCAGTTGGGGAGAACTTTTTTTACGACATTAAGTCAGCGTTATGAAAATCTCGCGCTGGTGGAGCTATTGACCAAGGAGAAATCCCGTGCCGAATCGGCAAGCCGGGAGAAGTCGCGTTTTCTGGCGACGGCCAGCCATGACCTGCGCCAGCCTTTGCAGGCGCTGATGCTGTTTAGCGACGCGATACAGGAAGTGGCGCAAGAAAAGGAAACGAAACATCTGTCCGTGCAGATCGGGAAATCGGTGAATGCGCTGGTGGAAATGTTCGACGAGCTGCTCGATGTTTCAAGGCTGGAGGCGGGGATCGTGGAGGCGCGCTGGCAGAATTTCGAGTTGCAGCCGTTGCTTGATCGCTTATATGTAGATTTGGCACCACTGGCGCAGAGCAAAAGGCTGAACTTTCATATGCCTATTGTGGATGGAGTTGTTCATAGCGACCCGTTTCTGCTGGATCGTATTTTGCGCAATCTGATTTCCAATGCCATACGCTATACGGATACGGGCGATGTGGCCATAAGTTGCACGCCTGTGGCAGAGGGTTTCCGCTTCGCGGTCATTGATACGGGTATCGGTATCTCTCCCGAAGCTTTGCCGCATCTCTTCGAAGAGTACTATCAGGTGGACAATCAGCATCGTGATCGCCGCAAGGGGCTGGGGCTGGGCTTGTCTATCGTGCGTCGCGTAGAGGGTTTGCTGGGGTGCAAAGTCGAGGTGAAGTCGGAGCCGGGGAAAGGTTCGGAATTCAGTCTGGTCGTGCAGCTGGGTGAGGAGGAGCAATTGGCCCAACCTTTCATTATTACGCATTCGCGCCATGATTTACGCGGTGTGGCAGTGGCGTTGGTGGAGGACGATCCGGATATTCGCCAGTTGATTGCGGAGCTGATGGTTGACTGGGGGTGCCGCGTGTTCGAGGGTGAGCATGCCGAAGATGTGATGCGCAAGATGGATGTCGCGGGGCAGCGCCCCGATCTGGTGGTGTGTGATTATCGGCTGCCGCACGGGCTGACGGCGATCCATGTGATTCGGCGCATGCGCGAACTGTGGGGCAATGGGGTGCCCTCTCTGGTTTTGACGGGGGATACGGCGGCTGAAGTGTTGCAGGAAATCCATGCCAGCGGGGCGATATTGCTGCATAAACCAATTGCGCCGGCACGTTTGCGCAGCATGATGTATTTTGCTCTGCACGGAGAGGGTTGAGCTATCGGGCGGGGATGATATGATTGCGAGCCAAAAAAGGGGGCAGGATGAAAATTAAGGTCTTGATGGTCGATGACCACGCGTTATTTCGCGACGGGATGCGCTATGTGTTGCAGCAGCTCGCCGATGAGGTCGAGGTGATCGATTCGGGTAATTTTGTGGATGGGATGAAGCAGGCTGCCAACAATCCGGATCTGGATCTGGCGCTGCTGGATCTGCATATGCCGGGAAGTGAGGGCGTAAAATCCATTCAGGAATTTCATAAGAGTAACCCCAGCATTCCTTTGGTGGTGGTATCCGGTTCCGATCAGCGCGAAGACATCGAAAAAGTGATGGAATACGGTGCGATGGGTTTTATATCGAAGATGTCGTCGAGCAAGATGATGCTGTCGGCATTGCGCATGGTGCTGGACGGAGGCGTTTATTTGCCGCCGCAGTTGTTGCAGCAAGCGATGGCCGGTATGGATCAGGGGGGCGGCAACGGGGATAAGCGCACCGCCCGTCAAAACAAGAGCGGTTTGACCACACGTCAGATGCAAACGCTGCAATTGCTTGCGGAAGGCCTGTCCAACAAGGAGATTTCGGAAAGAATGAATCTGGCCGAGGGCACGGTAAAGATCCATACGGCGGCCGTGTATCAGGCATTGCGCGTGAATTCCCGCTTGGAGGCAGTGAGTGCCGCAAGACGCTTGGGTTTCCTTCCCCCGACAGAATCGGATGCCGATGGCGCAGCCGTACAATAAAGCTTTGCAACCGCTTACCGAAAGACTGTTCGCCCTGTTGCGCGAATCCCGCTGGCTGCTGCTGGTGGCTGCAGCGTTCTATTTCATCCTCATATTGTACGGTTATGACCGCGCCGATTCGGCTTGGTCGCATAGCGCCAGTTCTGCCGTGATGCACAATCCCGGCGGTTTGCTCGGCGCATGGTTGGCCGATCTCATGCTTTATATTTTCGGTTTTTCCGCATGGTGGTGGGTGGGCTTGCTGTCGCAGCGCGTGTGGGCGAGTTACCGCAGCATTCGCGCCGACAGCCTGTTCGGTGAACGTGCCTTGTGGATGGTGCTGCTGGGCTTTTTCATCCTGTTGTTTTCCAGCAGTGCGCTGGAGGCATTGCGTCTGTATACATGGCAAGTGGCGTTGCCGCTGGCGCCCGGCGGCATGCTGGGTGCCGTGTTGGGCAGCATGCTGGCGCATTGGCTCGGCTATACCGGCGCGACTTTGTTGCTGCTGGTGTTGATGGCAGCGAGCTTCAGCCTGTTCACCGGCATGTCTTGGCTGCGTTTTATCGACAGTTTGGGCGGGCTGCTGGAAACGTCTTACCTGTGGGCGCGCAATGCATGGCAGACGCGTCAGGATAAACGCATCGGCGAACAAGCCGTCACCGAACGCAGTGCCATCGTGGAAGTGGAAAAGAAGCGCGTTGAGGAGCATCAACCTATACGCATCGAAATGCCCGTGGTCGAGGTGCAGCGCTCCACCCGCGTGGAACAGGAAAAACAGGTTTCGTTGTTTTCCAATATGCCGGATTCGGCCTTGCCGCCGCTGCATTTGCTGGATCAGCCTACGCAACAGGTCGAGGTGATCTCTTCCGATACGCTGGAATTCACCTCGCGTTTGATCGAGCGCAAGCTCAACGATTTCGGCGTGGAAGTCAAAGTGGTCGCCGCCTATCCCGGCCCGGTCATCACGCGTTACGAGATTGATCCCGCCGTCGGCGTGAAGGGCAGCCAGATCACCAATCTGGTACGCGACCTGGCACGCGCCTTGTCGGTGGTCAGC
>JBAZYW010000101.1:0-8282 GCA_041659125.1 Gallionellaceae bacterium
GATAAGCGTGGCCTTGATTGATGAATTCCGCTGCCAGAATACGCCCGGAACGCACTGCTTCGCCGTTGCTGTAAATCATTTCATATACGACGGTAAATTTGTCGCCTTTGCGCAAGTCGCGATGGAAGTCGATATCGCCGCCGAAGATGTCCGCCATTTGGTTGGCAACCGGATCCGTCAAGCCTGCCGTGTCTGTTGCCGCATATAAGGTGGATTTGATCTCACCCGTGCGCATGAACACGCGTTGTTCCAGCTGAACAGGCAGCGAGCTGGTTTTATAAGCAGAGCCGATCTTCTCGATAACGACCTGTGCGCCGCCGTTGTTGAGATAGCGCAAAGCCAGCAAACTGCCGTCGGCTGCGATTTCGGATTGCACCTCTTTGCCTACGGCGAGTTGACGTAAAGACTCAGCGCCTTTGTTTTTAAGCAGATAGTCGGTGGCAACGGGATCTTCCACATTCAACCGGCGCAATAGTTCGGCCACGGTATCGCCGCGTTGCACCCGCTCGTTGCGCCAGAAAACAGCGCTGGTGCCGGCGGTCTGCGCGGCGACGGGCAAGGCAATCGCTTCAACAATGGTCTTTTGCCCGGAGGTATTAAATGTGTTCTGCGGCATGATGCCAAAGGCCGTTACGACGCCCAGCAACGGCACGGTGGACAAAGTGACGAACCAGCGCAGCTTCATTTTGTGTGCTTGCGACAAGGTATTTTGCGGTAACATTCGCGCCTCCCAAGGCTGCTGTTATTCGGTTTAACGAACCGGAGTCCGTCGAATTGGGCGCCACTTTAACAGAAAGTGACTTCGCCTCAAAATCCGCCGGGGTATTGGCAGATGGATGGAATAAATGGCGTGCAAATGGCGATGAGCGGTAGAAAACGGCAGACAAGAGGCGAATTGAATATTTCTCATTAAATATCCTATAAATCATGACTCAACAAGCAACTCTGGAAATCATTAAGCGCGGTGCGGAAGAACTGCTGCTTGAATCTGAACTGAAGCAAAAGCTCGCGCAAAATCGCCCATTGCGCATCAAAGCGGGCTTCGATCCTACCGCGCCTGATCTGCATCTCGGCCATACCGTTCTGCTTAACAAAATGCGCCAGTTGCAGGACTTGGGGCACCACGCCCTGTTTCTGATCGGCGACTTTACTGGCATGATCGGCGACCCCACCGGCAAAAATGCCACCCGTCCGCCCTTGACGCGTGAGCAGGTGCTTGCCAATGCGCAGAGTTACCGCGACCAGGTATTCAAAGTGCTTGATCCCGAAAAGACCGAAGTCGTGTTCAATTCCACCTGGATGGACAAATTCAGCGCAGTCGATCTGATTCGCTTGGCGGCTACCCACACCGTGGCACAGATGCTGGAACGCGACGACTTCTCCAAACGTTACAAGAGCAACCAGCCCATCGCCATCCACGAATTCATCTACCCGCTGGTACAGGGCTACGACTCTGTCGCGCTCAAGGCCGACATCGAGTTGGGCGGCACCGACCAGAAATTCAATCTGCTCATGGGGCGCGAGCTGCAAAAACACTTCGGCCAACCCGCCCAGTGCGTGCTCACCATGCCACTGCTGGAAGGGCTGGACGGCGTCAATAAAATGTCCAAATCGCTGGGCAACTACATCGGCATCACCGACACCCCGCAAGACATGTTCGGCAAACTCATGTCCATCTCCGACACCCTGATGTGGCGCTACCTTGAGTTGCTCTCTTTCGAAAGCCTGAACACCATCGCCCAGTGGCACGAAGAAGTGCTGCAAGGCCGCAATCCGCGCGACATCAAAGTGCTGCTGGCACAGGAAATCGTCGCCCGTTTCCATTCCAAACAAGCCGCCGTGGATGCACTGGCGGAGTTTGAGGCGCGCTTTCAGAAAGGTGTGCTGCCGGACGACATGCCGGAAATCGTGGTTGCCAGCACGGGTGGCATCATCGGCATCGCCCAGATGCTCAAGCAGGCCAATCTCGTTTCCAGCACTTCAGAAGCCATGCGCATGATCGAGCAAGGCGGGGTCAAGCTGGATGGCGAAAAGATCAGCGATAAAGCCCTGCAACTAAAGGCGGGCGCGGTGGTTGTGGCGCAAGTCGGCAAGCGCAAGTTCGGGCGGGTGACAATTAACTAGGCAAAAGAAAAGCCCCCGAAGGGGCTTGCCTGGATTTTTAAATTTACTTGGTGATGACCGTGTTTACGATGAGGCCGATGATCGCCATATTCAGGCCAATGGTGACGCCCACCATTATTTTTAAGGCCGACAACTCACCTTTGATTGTGCCTAGTTCAGTTTCAATTTTATTGAAGCGATTGTCGTAGTCTGCAATGGCTTTGGCTGCGGCAGTCGCTTTTTCTTCGGTTGCGCCAGCGGACTTAAACGCATCATAGACTTCAATAATCATTGTGCTCATGTCGTTTCCTCTCCTCTCAAAGTGGAGCTAGTTTAAGCTGCTTTAATGTTAGAAAGCAATTTATGCCGTTTTATCGGCTTGTTGGCAGGTGACGAAAATTGTCACCTTGGGTGACGCGAATTGCGCGCGGCTCAAGCAAAATCAACCGTGGCTCAGGCTCGGCTGGTTCTTGCAGGGGCGGCTTTAGCCGCGAAGGTTTGTGTAAGAGATTCGCGGCTAAAGCCGTTCCTACAAAGGCAAAGCCGGGTTTCCGGTTGGCAAATAGGCGCGCTGTTTTAACCCTTGCATCGAGTCTGGCACGCATCCTGCGTGTAACAGGGCGCACACCCCGTGTGTACCCTTCAACATCAAAGGAGCAATAACATGAAACAAATCCAAAAAGGTTTTACCCTGATCGAATTGATGATCGTGGTCGCGATTATCGGTATCTTGGCTGCGGTAGCGATTCCTGCTTATCAGGACTATATCACCAAGGCTAAATTAGCGGCAGTCGCTTCTTATGCGGATCCAATTAAACTGGCTGTTGCAGCCTATGCACAAGAAAATGGTGGTTTGGCGAATGCTGCTAGTATTACTTGGGTATCACTTGGACTGAGTGGAGCACCTGGTGCTGGGTCAGATATCATTGCAAATACAACAGCTGGAACAACAAATGCTGCTGGTGGTGGTGTATTTGTACTTACATTCGATGGTACTGCTCCAACCGCAGCTTTAAACAGCGCTACACTTACATACACACCAACCGCTGGCGCAACATCCATAACATGGGGATGTGCGCTAAGTGCTGGCTCGACTGCATTAACGGTAAAAGTTCTGGGTTGTTAATATCAAGGTTGATATAGCCTGAACAAAAAAGAGCCGAAAGGCTCTTTTTTGTTTCTCAAGTGGTTAGGGGAAAGCAAGCATGTTTAATTTCCAGAGCGTATATTTTTCGCGAGACAGAATAAAAGCACTGATTTTGCTACTGATGGTGGGGCTGGTCTATCTGCCGTTCCTGAAAAATCCGCTGATATTTGACGATCTGACTTTGTTGGGCGGCGGTGTGATCAGCGGCTACGCCGATTTGCCGTTCAATTTCGATTTGCGCTGGTTCCCCTATGTCTCGTTGGGTTTTACCTGGGTTTTCTTCGGCGAAGATCCGCCGGCTTTTCGCGTGCAGAATCTGCTGCTGCACGGCATGAATGTGCTGTTGCTGCTGTTGCTGTTGCGCTTGTGGATCGGTGTTTTTATTGCCGACGCGAGCAAAGAAAAGATGGCCAATTGGGGGGCGTGGCTGGGCGCGTTGGTGTTCGCGTGTCATCCGCTGGCCGTGTACGGCGTGGGCTATCTGGTGCAGCGCAGTATTTTGATGGCGACGCTGTTCACTCTGCTGATGCAGTTGGCTTATCTTCGCGGCTTGCTGGAAAACAAAAAACGTTATTTGGCGCTGGCGGTGGCAGCCTATTTCCTCGCGGTGTTTAGCAAGGAGCACAGCCTGCTGGCACCTGCAATCCTGCTGCCGCTGACCTGGGTGCTGCATGCGCGGAATAAATTTTCGCCGCGCGTCTTGCTCGTAACTTGGCTAGGCTTCGCGCTGGTGGGGCTGCTGGCGGTATTGAGCCTAAAGCAGGTGGCGGGCGCCTCTATATTGGGGGCGGCCTATGAAGCAGATGCCGCCAGTTTGTTCGGGCAGCAAGACATGTTGCAGGGAGCACCTGCGCTGCATCTGTTGAGCGTGCTCACGCAGGCCGTTTTGTTTTTCAAATATTGTTTGTTGATGCTCGTGCCCAATCCGGCATGGATGTCGGTCGACATGCGCGAAACGTTTCTCCTCTCGTGGCGCGACTGGACGAACTGGATAGGGCTGCTGGCCTTTGTTGGCTACGGGGTGTTCGCTTTGCGTTGTTTGTTGCGCGGCGGGCGCATCGCCTTGCTGGGTTTGGCGCTGCTTTACCCCTGGCTGTTGTTCATGACGGAGTTTTCCACTGTCCGTGTGCAGGAGATTTTCGTGCTGTACCGCAGTTACTTGTGGCTGCCAGGATTCATGTTGTTAGCGCCTTTGCTGGTGAGCGCTTTGCCGGATAGGAAAATTATGTGGGCAGGAGCTTTGGCGGTGCTATTGTTGGTGCCACTAGCATGGAACCGGCTGTGGGTGTTCGCGGACAATTATCGTCTGTGGAACGATGTCGTGCAGCTGTTGCATAGCGACCAAACGCCGGGGGCAAACCGGATATTCTATAACCGGGGGCAGGCTGCGGCGGCGCTGCATAAATGGGACGAGGCCATTGCAGATTTTCAACGGGCTGTAACGCTCAGCCCGCAACTTGCGCCTATTCACCATGAACTTGGTTTTGCATACCTGAATGCGGGACGCTATCAGGATGCGCTCGCTCAATTTGATGCGGCAATCGCGCTCAAGCCGGATAATGCAAGCTTCTATTACGGCAAGGCGATGTCGCTAAAACGGCTGCATCGGGACGATCTGGCCACGCAGCAGATGGAAAAAAGCTGCGAGCTGAAATATATGACGGCTTGCGTGATCGTTAAAATGAATGCGGGCAGAAAATAGCAGATTGATTATTTCCGTGCTGCGCTGGACAAAATAAAAGCCCCCGCAGGGGCTTTTATTTATCTGTATTCTAAATCCCGATCTACCTTTTGCGTTGCGCCGCCGCAATCTCTTTGAATTGTTTCAACTCGGTCTCAATTGTCGAGAGTTCGTAGTAATCCTTGCCGCTTTGTTTGGCGAGTTCCAGTTGTTCGATCGCGCCGCGCAGATTGCCATGCAGGATATAGTTGTAGGCAAGCGCGTGGTGCTCTTCCTGTACTCTGCCCAATGCGGCAAAAGTCCTCGCCTGTAGTTCGTACAGGCGGGCGTCGTTGGGATGGGCGAGGACTTGTTCGTTGAGCAATTTGAGCGTTTCTTCAAAGCGCCGGTCTTGCAGCAGTACTTCGGCGTAGTCGTAGACCAGAGCGCGATGTTGGGGGAAGTTTTGTGTGGCACTGCGATAGAAAGCGGCAATGTTTTTTTCCTGTCCGTCGAGGCGTTTAATTTTCCCTGCCAACGTGGCGATCATGGCGTTGGTCTGAGCTTGGTGCTGCAAGGTGGCGAATTCCTGTGCGGCCAATTTTTCCTGATTGTTGCGCAACAAGGCGAGCACTAATCCATAGCGGTTGGCGACGGGGTTGCCGAATTTCTGGTCGCCTAATGCCGAGCTAAAGAAAGCGACGGCCTCGGTGGGCGTTTTTACATTGGCATTCAGTTTGGCGCGCACCAGTTGAAAATTGAGGCTGTCCGGTACAAGGTGGAAAGGCAGTTGCTGCACGCGGTTGCCCACATCGGCAATGCGTTCCGCCGTGACAGGGTGGGTGCGCAGGTAGGTGGGGGTGTTGCCTTCGGATATGCGCGTGGCTCTTTGCATTTTTTCAAAAAAAGCGGGCATGGCGCGCGTGTCGAAGCCGGATTTCTCCAGCGTGGAAAGCCCGATGCGGTCGGCCTCCTGCTCGTAGCTGCGGGTGAAATTGAGTTGCCGTTGTATGGTGCCGCCTTGCGCGCCATAGATGGCGGCAGTTGCTGCCTGCGGGTTGTTGCGTGCGGCGATGATGGCTACCGCAATCGCGGCCATCGCGGCGAGCGAATCATATCTTTGTCCCGATACCATTCGGGCCAAATGGTGCTGGGTGACGTGGGCGACTTCGTGGCTCAAGACCGAGGCGAGTTCCGATTCGTTTTGCGCGATGAGTATCAGCCCGGTGTTGACGCCGATGAAACCGCCGGGCATGGCGAAAGCGTTGACGGCGTTGTCGTTGATGGCGAAGAATTCAAAAGGTTGCGCGGGTTCGCCGCTGTTCGCGACCAGCAGAGCCCCCAGCTGGTTCAGGTAGTCGGCGATCTCCGCATCGTCCAGATAGCTTGCATCGGCGCGTATCTGGAACATGCTTTGTTGGCCGATCTGGCGCTCCTGCTGCGGCGAGATCATCTCCTGCGATGCATCGCCCAGATCGGGCAGGCCGTCGGCATGGCAGGTCAACGCGACAGAGCAGAGCAGAGGGAAAAGTAATTTTTTCATGGCGCGTATGATAACTGCTTTGAATTTCAGGCAATAGTGTTTTACGGTGTTTAACGGCGAGTTTGCCGAGTCTGGACACGCGCCGGCTAAACCCGCAGAATGCGCGCCCTCAGTTATTTGGATGGCAAGAAAATCCAAGTTGCTTATTCGCGGAGTAAGAAATAAATGAGTTACAAAAATATATCGGCAACAGAATTACAACCTTTGCTGGCGGCAGGGAAGGTGACGCTCATCGACGTGCGCACCGATGCGGAAATGGCGCGCGGTATTATCGGGGGAGCGGTGAAGTTGCCTTTGCACCTGCTACCGTTGCGCCTGCAAGACTTGGATGCCCAAGCGCCGACGGTGTTTTATTGTCAGATGGGCGGGCGCTCGGCGCAGGCTGCGGCGTTTGCGGCGAATCAGGGCATGGCGGATGTCTACAACTTGCAGGGCGGTATCACCGCGTGGGCGCAGTTCGGCGGCGAGATCACGCTATGAGCGATACTCTATTTGATGTCGAGCTGGATGCGCGCCAGATGGATTGTCCGTTGCCGATCTTGCGCACCAAAAGATCTTTGTCTCCGATGCAGGGCGGGCAGGTGTTGAAAGTCGTTGCGACAGATAAAAAATCGCCCGGTGATTTTGCGGAATTTTGCCGGCAAACGGGAAACGAATTGTTGTCTTCAGAAGTGAACGGCGACGAATTCGTTTTTCTGATTCGCCGCCGCGCAGCTTAGTAAAGCTAGCTTGGTTTAATCCTCGAAACGTTTCAGCGCCATGCGGCGAATCAAATTGTCTTTCAGCATGAACTGATGGTACAGCGCGGCAACCACATGCAGCGCGATAGTCAGCACAATGATGGCGACAATGGCGGCATGCACTTCATGCACCGCGAATTTCTCCAGATCGGGCAACTTGCTCGCATCGTGCGCTTTGAGCGCTTCCACCAGCCCCGTGGTATTGATCATCACCATGCCGCTCACGGGCAAGGCGATGAGCAGCACATACAGCAAATGATGCATGCCGCTTGCCACCTTATTGGCGATGGCACTGCCACCTGCTATCGGAGCGGGTTTGCCGTCCTTGCGCAGGAAATAAGTGCGCACCAGAGTGAGGATCAGCACGAGATCGCCGATGATGAAGTGGTAGGGATAAAGCGCCATCTTGGCTGCGGCTGCCTCGGTTTCGTCGAGTTCGTGGCCGAGATAAACAGCGGCGATGAAAAGAATCAGGGTGAGCCAGTGAATGGCGGCGAGACGTTTGGTGTATTGCTTCATGATTTGTTCCTGTCGAGTTAGTTCGGGCGGCGCGCATTGTAGCGCATGAGCGCGGATTTTCCGGTTTCAAAAATGCAACAAACCCTATGCATATTAAGGTTTATGCAGCCACTTTAAAGCCCCCGTTCCCGCTGTGCGCCCGCTGGCAAAACACGCGCTGAGCAGATAGCCGCCGGTGGGAGCTTCCCAGTCCAGCATCTCGCCCGCGCAGAACACGCCCGGCAAATCGCGCAGCATCAGGTGTTCGTTGAGCGTTTCAAATTTTATTCCGCCCGCGCTGCTGATAGCTTCGCGCAGGGGGCGCGCAGCGACGAGTTTGAGCGGTAGCGCTTTGATCGCGGCGGTGAGGAGCACGGGGTTGGCGAAGTTTTGTGCGCCCAGCACTTCGCGCAGCAGGTTGGCCTTCGCGCCTTTCAATCCCAGACGGCTTTGCAGGTGGCTGCTGAGTGAGCGCGAGCCGCGCGGGTGGTGCACTTCGTCGTGTACGCGTTGCGCTGTCCAATCGGGAAGCAGGTCGAGGTATAGCGTTGCGCTGCCGCTGTGTTCAATCTCGTCGCGCAATGCCGCAGA
>JBAZYW010000102.1:0-7845 GCA_041659125.1 Gallionellaceae bacterium
GCTACACACGGCTTGATACTAATCAGGCTGTTGAAATTGCATTCAATCTGCAACACGTTCCGGCGTCGTCGCGACTGTCCGAGTTGATGGCAATCTGTTTGTCCAACACTGCAAGTCAGACCGAAGCGGCTGAATTCCGGCAGCTTTGGCAGGAGCGGGTGCGCTTCATTCTGCTGGATCATGGTAACGATCCGGCCGTCTTTGCTGTCACTCACATTTGAGGTTTATATGAAAAGAAGCGCCATTTTGCAACCGCTATCACGTGAGCACCACACTGCACTCAGTTTGGCTAAAACGTGCGAACGGGCGGCGCTGTCAGGTGAGTCGGCACAGATTGAACAAGCTTGTCAGCGCGCGATTCTGGCCTTTTCAACAGAGTTAGAGCCTCACATCCAGTTTGAGGAGCAATCCTTACTACCATTATTAAAAAGTATGGAAACACAAGCACTTGTACAGCGTACGCTGGCTGACCACGAGCGGTTACGCGCATTACTCGACGGCTTGCAGCAAACTGATGTTGTTGCATTGGATGATTTTGGAAAATGTCTGACCGCGCATGTGCGATTTGAGGAAAGAGAGCTGTTTGCAGTGCTAGAAAGCTTATTGGAAGCACGATAAACATAACTGAGTGGAGACGCAATACACAAATCACGGCACGCCTATCCTGAGGTATTTGGCAGGCATTGACTGACGAATTCGGGTCGATTGAAAAGCATCAATCTCTTGAATTGCATACCCGGAAGCGGCTCTTCATCACGTTCAGGTTTGTCTCGGCAGTACACATTCGAAATTTGCGGAAGCGGACATTCCCGAAAGCTGATCTAAGCACTTTTCCAGCAAACCGCCAGCGTCCGGTTAGGCCGATAAGCGGACATCCGCGACGACCAGCACAACTAGAAGCAACTAATTTCAGGGGGGATTACCCCAGATCGACAAGGAAGAATATCGTATTCTGAGTATGCAATTGATGGAGAGGGCAGGGCATTCTCGGGTTTCAATCGGGTCTGCATACAACGGTAGTCGTCGTGTGACAAAGCCAAAATCTGAGTCGGAAAAATAGGCTGGTGAAACAGTCGGTAAAATGTGTTTTTTACCGACTGTCTAATTTCCATCCAACCTAACCGCGTGGCTTAAGTCAATTTTTTATAGCCCACCGACCACTTTTTCCAGGAAAGTTTTCGGCTACTCTTAACAGAGATGGCGGTCAAGTCACAGTAAAACGGAGTTTTTTGCGCCAGTATTACCATTGTCGCCTCCCACGCCTCAAAGTTAAATTTTTGAGGCGACGACTAGTCTGACACTGGGTGGCGTACAAGTGGCGTGTACCTTTGGCTGAATGCAACCCGATTTCCGTACAAATAGGTCGTGATAGTAAATCCTACCAAATCTTGAAATGCTACGTAGTCAGGTACGCCAAGTTTTCAGTTACGCTCGGTAACTGAGACACCGCAGCCAACGGAATCAGATAACTTGGCACCACCCGCTTTGTTCGACAACAAGGTCGTCAGGTTATCGGTTAATACTGACGATCAAGCACGTCTTTGCTCAATTATCTTTGAGCGACGGCTTAGGGGCTGGCAATTCGAGATGCAGGCCGAAACAATTGCCACCAATGGATGGTCACATGGAGTCGTTTGAGCGGCTAGTTTTTGTAGCGCAGCGGACGATGACGATTAGATTGCCTGCTAGGCAACAGTCGGTAAAATGAGTAAATTATCACATCGTTTTTTTGCCTGGTGCAACTTTGGGTATATGCCCAACCAATCGACAGGTGATCCCCTCAATTTTCTCACCCTCTACAAACCGGGTGATATGGCAGGACATTACTTTTCCGTTGGCGGTAAGCAATTTCAGATGTTGGTGCGCTATGCTCAGTGGTATCCCCACGGCGTGTGCAATTTCTGAATCGAGTCGTTCACCGTGTTTTGTCAGGTGCTGGATGATTTGATTTGTTGGCATATTTAGTGTGCAACTGCATTGGCAGTCGCATTGTTATTTGAATGCTTATTTTGAATCGTTGACGGCAGATTTGAGTGTTGCGCCAGGCTTGAATGCGGGTGATTTTGACGCTGCGATTTTTAGTTCAGCACCTGTTGCTGGATTGCGACCAGTGCGAGCAGCTCGTTCGCGCACTTCAAATGAGCCAAAGCCTACCAATGATATGTCATCGCCCGCAGTGAGTGTTTCTGTCACCACATCGATAAATGCTGCGAAATTTCGTGCAGCATCAGCCTTGGTGCTACCAGTTTTTGTCGCCAGTGCGTCGATCAGTTCTTTGCGGTTAATTTTTTAATCCTTGTTTGTATGGTTAAAAGCGGTGTTGATTGTTGCGGATATTGGCCTAAGTGGCAAGTGCTCTGTATTAACAAATTAAAAACTGACTTTTGAACTGCGGAAATATGATGAGCACACAGATGAAGTGGTGGTTGTAGAATGATCCGCTGTTCATCCGCAACTTATTGTACAAGTATTGCCGTCGGCGAATGGGGGAACAAACTGGATCGACTTAAGGAAGTTGTCGCCACCATGGGACGGATACTTGCCTACGACCAGTTGCGCGCCGCGGGGCGTTCGGGTGCGGCCAGTTCTGATGAACTGATTGACTTCGCTAGGCGTGATGATTGGCAGGCATGCTGGCAGCAATGAATACCACAATGAGGCTCAGCTTTCCTGTCCGGTTACGGGCAGTTTTGTCTCGACAGCGTTACTTGGTGAATAGCAGGTTTGGAGCAGGCTGAAAAATTGATAGTTCGGAAAGCGCCAATGGCAGGTTTCCGGCTTACAATATTGAACCGTCACGATCAGCAAGGCGCCAATTACGGAACTTCGAGGTTGTAAGATGGCGGCCAGAGGTGTTTCAATAAAAAAAAGAAAATAAGCTCGTCTCTAAGAATTTTCCAATATCTATGCTGATGGTTAACTGTTAATCTCTAGCAGATATTTTTCACAATATTGCGACAGTGAATCCCTGTTATGTCTCGGCAATAATCAGTCGCGACGATCAGCAATCAGCAGGCTAAATTTTGAACCGAGAAAAATTTTCAAGGGCAGGTTTCAGGCGCTGCTTTATCGAAGCCCTTCATCGGCTGAGTGCCATTTTCCGACATTCGGGTGTTGTGCTGAGTATGCGGGATAGCTTGATGTATAAATCCATTGCTATCATTTATAATCAATTGGTTATCCTAGATAGGGCATCTTATACAGAACCCACTAATTTCTTATACAGAAGAAGTTCGGTACATTTAACGTTAGGGTAGGTATCCCCATGAAGATTTTACTTACGTTGTTTATAGCGCTTTCTGTAATGTTGTCATCCCCGCGTGGAGCAATGGCGGAAGAGTTGAACTGCGACCAATTTTTAGAAGGTAGCACCCCATGGGCTTCCTGCAACAATTACAACGCATCAGTGGACGCCGACAAAGACTTGAATGATGCCTATCGAAATCTTATGACTGTAATGAACAAACCTGCTTGGCGAGAAGCCAAGAAGAAGCTAATTGCAGCTCAACGAGCGTGGATAATTTTTAGAGATAGGGAGTGTGAATTTTCGCAGGAACTTATTGGTGGCTCTAATCATGTAAATCAAAGCGAATGTATAGCGGATATGACAGAGAAGCGCGCTGAATATATCAAAAGCCTATATGAAAGTTATAAATAAGAACACCCTAACCCTGCGCTCAAGTTCGCTCCCTCCGGTCGCTGGGACGCGCCTTCGGCGCGCCCCTTAGCTTTACGTTGACGCTGTAGAAAAACCCATTTCCAGACGATTTTTCAGGCGCAGTTTTTCCGCCCGAAACGTTACCGTTTCGACATCAAAATCTGAATGTTATTTTTGCGGCGGCGAGCGCGAACAAATTGTTCCGCTGTTGATGTGATACGGTGGGCGTATTGGGGCCTTTATCCCATTTCTTACTGCGCATACCCGTGATGCGCTAACTTCTCGATGTTATGTACCAAGCAGAATAGTTTCCACTGCGCATCGACTTTTGTTTGGCCTCTTAATGTGAAGCGATCTAGCCCTTTGTTGTAACGCACGTTGCCGAACACCGGCTCCACCGTGGCGAAGCGCTGGCCGTATCGGATGCGCCCTTCCGGGCTGTCGATGCGGGTTTTCATCTTGTCGGTGAAACTTATACCGTCCCGCTTGCCCTGAAAGAATGACACTTGCCGCACCTTGGTTTTGTCCGGCTTAAGCAAGCAGCGATCACGATGTGTACACGGCACGCAGTCGCATTGCGCGCCTTGAAACTTCACCGCCGCATAGTCGTTGATCGTGCAGCCGCTGCCATTGCCGTAGAGCTGCTTGCCGCCGGGACAGAAACAGGTTCCCGCTTGCGGATCGTAATCGAAATCCTTGGGTTGGTAGCGCGCGGCCTTTTTGGGCTTGCCTCCCTTGTCGTGGATCGGGTCGGGCAATGCCTTGTATTTGCCTTGTTCGGCAAAACGTTCATCGCGGCTGCGCATGTTGTTGTCGGCGATCAGCGCATCAACCTCCAGCGCCGCCAACTCCTTGAGGTTCGCCTCGGAATGGTATCCGGCATCGGCGGTGATGAGGCTGGTGTCGTTAATGAGCGGCGCATCGATATTGGTGGCTTTGATGGCCTTGACCACGGGAATCAGCAACTCCTGTTCGCTGCCCGTGCCGTGCGCCTGCGCTTCGACGATGATCTGGTGTTTGGCATCAACTGCGGCAACGCCTGTATAGCCCTGTATCACGCCTTTGCTCGTGGCCATTTTCGCCGACTCATTGTCGGTGCGGTTGCTCTTTCTAATTGAGCCTTTACTGCCCTTGCGCTCTTCTTTGTTATCGGCAAGCCATTGCCGTATTTTGGCCGCATCGTTTTGCAGGCGCGTGATGCGCCGGGTTTCTTTGGCTTGAAGGTCGGGTTCGATGGCGGCGTTATCTTCTTCGCGATGGCGTTCGAGCATGGCCTTCGCGGCTGCTTCGAGCTTACCGGCTTGGCGCTCGAAGTCGGCGCGTGTGCCGCTCTTCGCCTTGGATGCGTTGCTAGGCAATTTCACGCCATCAATGGCGAACATCTCGCGCCCGATCAACCCCTGCTTGTCACAGATAAAAAGTATTTGGGTGAAGATGCGCGCGATGTCGTCGCCCAGCGTTGATACGAATCCGGCGATAGTGGTGAAGTGCGGCTGGCTGTCGCCGGACAGCGCGATGAAGGTGACATGCTCGCGGCAAGCTCGTTCGATGTTGCGGCTGCTGACGATGCCCATAGAGTACGCGAACAGAATGACTTTCAGCAGCATGGCGGGCGGGTACGCGGCGGCGCCCGTCACATCGTTTTTAAACCGCGCATCGAAACCGGACAAATCAAGCTCGCTGTCGATCAGGTGATTCATCGCGTGCTCGAAAGTTCCGGGCAAAAGCTGCCGTTGCAAGTCAACGGCGAGAAATCGCGGGCTGGTGTCTATCTGTTTGTAACGCGCCATTTGCTCATCCAAATTATCGTCCCGCACTTCGACATTGATATTAAGTTTGGTTCACGGCAAGATGCGGTATGAACAGACTTTTTCTACAACCTCGTTAGGAACCCACAATGCATGCTCGCGTAGTCCTGTTGCTGATTGCAGTCATCTCCCCATGCAGCGCATTTGCGCAGGAGCAAGAAAGCGTAAAAATGGAGGCTCCATCCGCATGGGGAGGATGGAAAAAGGCAAAGGAACAAAAGGGAAGCGGAGTGGACTTTACAGCTTGGGTTCCTCTAGACCAGAAGGGGGCCGCATGGAAAGAATCGATCACAGTAGTTGTTCTGGAGCCGTCTCCTTCGGGAGATGCTGTAACGAATGCCATTCGCCTTACTCTTGCGTCACAAGCCAAGTCTTGTCCCAGCTCCAATGTTGTTCCGCCTAAACCGCGAAGTGAAGGAATCTTCAGCGTTGCCTATGCACAGTTTTACTGCGCTCGGTTGCAGGGGAGCGAGGTAGGTGAACTTACGTTCGTAAAAGCCATTTCTTCCGCTCGACGCACCTACGTCATATCAATGGCGAGAAGAATAAAGCCTTTTGAAATTCGTGCCCCCGGAGCTTTTGTTTTCTCTCCCGAGGAAGAAAAGGATCCAATTGACTGGCTTTCAGCGGCAGGAAAGTATCTTTCGGGTAGCGTTAACGTCTGTGTCGGTCCCGCAGAAAAGCCTGACGTATGTTCGCCCTAAAGTTCCTAACCCGGCAGTCCACACGGACGCTGCGCGATAAAGCCGCGCAGCGCCGGTGACTTCTACGTTAGAGGGCAATTCAACATGCGTGTAACACGGCTGACGCGCTGGAAAAAAATCTCATATTGATTGGCCCGGTCTTCGGCGAGACATTACAAGAGGAAATGGATTGGCATACTTTGTCTTGTTCATTATCGCTCTCGCATCAATGATTAGTTTTCCATTTACTGGGCTGGTCGTTCTATGTTGCGGGTACACCCACTTCGGTCCACGTGTTGTTCACACATTGGATGCTAATTTTTATTTGGCTTGCGCTACGGTCATTGGAATATTACTGAGTTCAGGGTGTCAGCTCTGGGTAATCTGTAAGCGTCACATTTGGCTACCACCGGCCCCATACACACGCGCAACGATTAGAAAATGATTTATAAAATATCGCCCTCTAACCTCACATTCGAGAGAGATAGGCAAGAAGCGGCCTGCCTCTCAATTTTACGTTAGGGCTTTCCCATGCGAACATTTTTAGTCGTGCTGTGTTTATCTTCTTTCCCTTTTCAATGCCATGCAGAAGCTTGGGTTTGTCCTCCTGACATCGCTTCTAGTGACAACGGTGATTTTTGTGGCGCAGCTCATGCCGAATTTAATGCCAATCAAGCTGACAAGCGCTTGAATGAGGTTTATCGGCAATTGCTCAGTGAGTTTCCAACAAAAGAGGAGCGCCAACCTTGGATAACCGCTCAGCGCGCTTGGCTAAAGTTCTCTGATGCTCATTGTGTTGCGGCATTAAGTAAATTCATTGGCGCGCCTTTTACAATGGCGGAAATGGAGCACTCTTGTCGCGCTGAACAAATTTTAAATCGCACGAAAGAATTGGAGCGTTACTGTGAGTCTTGCAGCAGCCATAAGCCCTAACCTTGCGCTCAAGTTCGCTCCCTCCGGTCGCTGGGACGCGCCTTCGGCGCGCCCCTTAGCTTTACGTTGGGCCTCATGAATAGCCGACACGCTGGCCCGCATCGGCGACAAGTGGACGGTGATGGTGGTGGCTGCTCTATCTTGCCGCCTGCGGCATGCACGCGATCGGTCACTCGCTTCCAGCCCTGTATTTGTTCATCCGAAAACAGGCCGGGCATGCGCGCATACCCCAAGCCGTTTGGCGAAGGCGAAGTCCCCTCGGCAATGATGAGTCCGGCTTCGGCGCGCAACGAATAATACTTTTCCATCAATTCGTTCGGCACATTACCGATTGCACGACAACGCGTTAACGGAGCCATGACAACGCGATTTTGCAGTTGCAGCTTGCCGAGTGTGGTCGGGGTGAATAGGGCTTGTGACATGCGGTATTCCTTAAATTGAAAATCAAAAACATAGTTAGCGTGAGTACGTTCTTGTACCCACGCTGAGTTCAAGCGAGCGCATTACAAGTTACAGTTTCACCGACTCAACCGGAATCGTCAGCGTCACTTCGTCACCCACGTAAGGTGCGTACTTGCCCATGTTGAAATCGGAGCGTTTAACTTGGGTTGTCGCGGTCACGCCGCAGGCCTCTTTCTTCACCATCGGATGCGGCATGCACAGGAAGGAATTGACAGTCAGTGTCACCGGCTTGGTGATGCCCTTAACCGTTAAGTCGCCCTCCACAGCTGCCACTTTATCGCCATCAAACTTCACCTTGCTC
>JBAZYW010000102.1:7863-8184 GCA_041659125.1 Gallionellaceae bacterium
TGGCGGTGTCGAAAAAATCTTCGCCCTGAATATGACTGTTAAACAAAGTCGAGCCTGTGTTCACTGACTTCGCATCGATCGTCACATCCACTGAGCCTGACTTTTCAGCGCGATCAATCGTGATTTTTCCGGTAATCGTATCAAAACGGCTGAGTTGCAAAGAATAGCCAAAGTGGCTGTATTCGAAGCGAGGCATGGAATGCGAAGAATCGATTACATAAGTTTCCGGGGCGGCATAAGCAGTGGAAGACAACAGGGAGGTGAGTGTCAGGGCAATGATTTTTTTCATGGTGTTCTCTTAGTGGTGGTTTAAAGAAAAAT
>JBAZYW010000103.1:0-8142 GCA_041659125.1 Gallionellaceae bacterium
ACGAGCGGCATCAAGGCAGCAAATGCAATTTATGCTCAAGCCCAATATCCGAATGTTTCAGCTCCTCCCCATCTTGTGGCAAACTAGCGCCTGTTAAATTTAGCCGCCTCCATCTTGCGTCCCTACGAACTTTTCATCGGTCTGCGTTACACCCGCGCCAAGCGCCGCAACCACTTCATCTCGTTCATTTCGATGATCTCCATGCTGGGCATCGCGCTGGGCGTGGCGGCGCTCATCATCGTGCTGTCGGTCATGAACGGCTTTCAGAAAGAGATTCGCGCGCGCATTCTGGGCGTAACGCCCCATTTGCAGGTAACGGGAGAGAGCGGTCAGCTGGCCGCTTGGCAGCCGGTTATGGATATTGTAAGCGCGCATCCCGATGTGCAAGGAGCGTCCCCTTACGTCACCGGACAGGGCATGTTGTCGCAGAATGACAATGTCCAGGGAATCATGGTGCGCGGCATCGTCCCCGAAGGCGAAAACCAACTCACCGGACTCGGCGAAAAAATGAAGGCTGGCAAGCTCACCGAACTGCGCGCAGGTGAATTCGGCATCGTACTGGGCAGTGATCTTGCGCATGCACTCGGCGCACGCGTCGGCGCCAACATTTTGCTCATCACCCCGCAGGGGCAGATCACACCTGCCGGCATGGTTCCGCGCTTGAAGCAGTTTCATGTGGTGGGCATCTTCGAGGTCGGCATGTCGCCATACGACAATGCGCTGGCACTGATCCACCTCAACGACGCGCAGAAACTCTACCGCATGGGCGATGCTGTCAGCGGCATCAGCGCACGCTTGCGCGACCTTGACCGTGCGCAGCTCGTATCTCAGGAACTGGAAAGCAAGCTGCCCAACGACATCTATGCCACCGACTGGACGCGCCAGAATGCGAACTATTTCCGTGCCGTGCAAATGGAAAAGAAAATGATGTTCATCATTCTCTCTCTTATCGTCGCCGTGGCCGCGTTCAACATCGTTTCCACGCTGGTCATGGCCGTCACCGACAAACAGGCCGACATCGCCATCCTGCGCACGCTGGGCGCATCGCCCGCCAGCATCATGAAAATCTTCATGGTGCAGGGCGTGCTGATCGGTTTGGTCGGCGCGCTCATCGGCGTCGTCAGCGGCATCGTGGTTGCGCTGAACATCGGCAGCATCGTGCCGTTTATCGAGCACCTGTTCGGCGTGCAATTCCTCGCCAAGGATATTTATTTCATCACCGACCTGCCCTCGGATTTGCAGCGCAACGACGTGCTGGTCGTGGCCGCCTTCTCATTCGCCATCAGCCTAATCGCCACGCTGTATCCGAGCTGGCGCGCCTCTAAAACCCAGCCTGCGGAGGCGTTGCGCTATGAGTGAGTTGGTCATCTCCTGCCGCGACTTGCGCAAGACTTTTGCGCAGGGCGCTCTCAATGTTCCGGTTTTAAATGGTGTGAATCTGGATGTGGCACGCGGCGAACGCATCGCCATCATCGGCAGTTCCGGCTCCGGCAAAAGCACCCTGCTGCATCTGCTGGGCGGGCTGGACAAAGCCAGCAGCGGCAGCGTGCAGATTCTGGGACAGGATGTATTCGCCATGAACGAAACCCGGCGCGGTGAAATGCGCAATCGCTCGTTGGGTTTTGTGTACCAGTTCCACCATCTGCTGATGGAATTCACCGCACTGGAAAACGTCGCCATGCCATTGCTGATTCGCGGCATGACGCGCAAACAGGCTGAGCCCGTCGCCGCGAACATGCTGGAACTGGTGGGCTTGGGGCATCGCATGCCGCACCTCCCCGCCGAGCTTTCCGGCGGCGAACGCCAACGTGTCGCGGTGGCCCGCGCTTTGGTCACCGAGCCTGCCTGCGTGCTGGCCGACGAGCCGACCGGAAATCTCGACCGCGTCAGCGCGACCGCCCTGTTCGACCTCATGCAGTCGCTCAACGAACGCCTGCAAACCAGCTTCATCGTCGTCACCCACGACCTCGACCTCGCCAGCCGCATGCAGCGGCAATTGAAATTAGTTGATGGAACCTTGCACCCGATTTAATCCCCAAATGTAGGTTGGGTTAGCGCAGCGTAACCCAACATTTAGTGTGCAGAGCTAACCCTCGTCGGGTTACGCGAAAAGCCGCTAACCCGACCTACACAAATCTCCCTCATTTTTAACCACCCTTTTTTGATACAAATATTTTCTATGCTGCCATCTATCGAACAACGCCTCGCCCTTGAACTCAACGCCAAAGCCGCGCAAGTCGCCGCTGCCGTATCTCTCCTTGATGAGGGTGCGACCGTACCCTTTATCGCCCGTTACCGCAAAGAGGTCACCGGCGGCTTGGACGATATTCAATTGCGCCTGCTGGAAGAGCGCTTGCGCTATTTGCGCGAACTGGAAGAGCGCCGCAGCGCGATCATTGCGTCCATTCAGGAACAAAACAAAATGACGCCGGAGTTGCTGAGCGCCATTACCGATGCCGAAGACAAAACACGTCTGGAAGACTTGTATTTACCCTACAAACCCAAGCGCCGCACCAAGGCGCAAATCGCGCTGGAAGCAGGATTGCAGCCTTTGGCCGAAGCCTTGCTGGGCGACCCGATGCTGAACCCGGAAACAGAAGCGGCGAATTATCTGAAGCCCGCCTTCTCTACCGCCAACGGCGACAACCCCGGCGTGCCCGACACCAAGGCCGCGCTGGATGGCGCGCGCCAGATTTTGATGGAGCGCTTTGCCGAAGATGCCGAGCTACTGAACGAGTTGCGCGTCTACGTGCAAGCGCACGGCGTGCTCGAAACCAAAGTACACGAAGGCAAAGAAGAAGCGGCAGCGAAATATTCCGACTACTTCGACTATTCCGAAACCATCAGCACCATCCCGTCGCACCGCGCGCTGGCCGTGTTTCGCGGCAACCGCGAAGAGATGCTCAGCGTTGCATTACGCCTCGACAGCGAGGTTGAAAAGCCGAAGTGGGATGCACCGTTCAATCCATGCGAAGGCCGTATCGCCGCGCGCTTCGGCATCGCCAACAAAGACCGCCCCGCCGACAAATGGCTGGCCGACACCGTGCGCTGGACTTGGCGCGTGAAGAGCTTCCTGCATCTGGAAACCGAGCTGCGCGGCACGCTGCGCGAACGCGCAGAAACCGAGGCGATCAACGTCTTCGCGCGCAACCTGAAAGACCTGTTGCTGGCCGCGCCCGCCGGCCCGCGCGCCACCATGGGACTCGACCCCGGCATGCGCACCGGCGTGAAAGTCGCCGTGGTCGATGCCACCGGCAAAGTGGTCGACACCGCCGTGATCTATCCGCACCAGCCCAAAAACGATTGGGACGGTTCGCTGCACACGCTGTCCAAGCTGGCTGAAAAACATAAAGTGGCACTCATCTCCATCGGCAACGGCACCGCTTCGCGCGAGACCGACAAGCTGGCGCAAGACCTGATCAAAGCGCGTCCCGATTTAAGTCTCAGCAAGATCGTTGTGTCTGAAGCGGGCGCGTCGGTTTACTCCGCTTCCGAATTCGCCTCGCGTGAATTCCCCGACATGGACGTGTCGTTGCGCGGCGCGGTTTCCATCGCGCGCCGCCTGCAAGACCCGCTCGCCGAGCTGGTAAAGATCGACCCCAAGGCCATCGGCGTCGGCCAGTACCAGCACGACGTAAGCCAGTTCCAACTGGCGCGCTCGCTCGATGCGGTGGTGGAAGATTGCGTCAACAAAGTGGGCGTGGATGTAAACACCGCTTCTGCCCCCCTGCTTGCGCGCGTCTCCGGCTTGAGTAGCGCCGTCGCGCAAAACATCGTCGCGCACCGCGATTTGAAAGGCATGTTCACCTCGCGCAAAGCCTTGCTGGAAGTGCCGCGTTTGGGCGACAAAGCGTTTGAACAGGCAGCGGGATTATTGCGCGTGATGGGCGGAGAAAACCCGCTGGATGCATCAGGTGTTCACCCCGAGTCGTATCCTTTGGTGAAGAAAATCCTCGCCGATCTGAAGAAGGACATCAAAGAAATCATCGGCGACAGCAAGCTGCTGCAATCGTTGAATCCGGTGAAATACGCGGACGAGAAATTCGGCATCCCGACCATCGCCGACATTTTGAAAGAGCTGGATAAACCCGGCCGCGACCCGCGCCCCGAATTCACCACCGCCACTTTCAAAGAGGGCGTGGAAGAATTGAAAGACCTGAAACCCGACATGATTCTGGAAGGCGTCGTCACCAACGTCGCCGCCTTCGGCGCGTTCGTGGACATCGGCGTGCATCAGGACGGCTTGGTACACATCTCCGCCCTCTCCAACACCTTCGTCAAAGACCCGCACACCGTCGTCAAAGCCGGACAAGTGGTGAAAGTCAAAGTGCTGGAAGTCGACGAAAAACGCAAACGCATCGCCCTCACCATGCGCCTGACCGACACCGCAGCCTCAAGCAGCAAAGCCGCCACGCCCGCAGATAAGCAAAACGATGCGAAACGAATGGCACAACATAAACGCCAGGATGAACGTCAACCAGTTCAGGAAAATGCAATGGCGGCGGCGTTTGCGAAGCTTAGGGGATAAACCTACTGGGATAAAACGTAGGTCGGGTTAGCTTGCGTAACCCAACATGGGAACGTTGCTAATGCAGCGTTTCCATCTTCTCGATAAACACATTGGGAGATACATGAAAGCGTGCCGACAAGGCTTGAATCTGGCGCACGTTTAATTGGCGAGTGCCAGACAGCAACATCGAAATCACACTTTGATTACCGACCTCGGGCAAATCTGATTGCGACAGCCCGTGCTGCTCCATCAAAAAACGCAACATCTCGCGCGGTGAGGCATCCGGCACTGCATAATGCTCGGCGTCATATGCGCGAATCAACTCCGAAACCAAATCAAACAAATCCAGCAACGGATGCTTCTTCGCGCTACCAATCACTTCGGTCATAGAGTCAGCCAAGCTCACCATCTCGGCGTAGTGCTTTTCATCGCGGATAGCCGAAATGTGCGTGGCACGATTGAATTCCTGCCAGACATTTTGCAGATCATTCAGATTCATTTTTTCCATGCTCCCTTGTCGTATTCGGTATGAGTCAAAACTTGTTTGATATAGCAAAGCTGCCGATCAAAATGCAAAAACGCAATCAAGCGATATTTGTTCCCAGCAATGTTGAAGACATGCAAGTCACCGACTTTATCAACCGAGCGAAAAACCTCACGCAATTCTGCGAAGCTCTGAACATCGGCACTCTCCATTGCTTTTCGCCACGCTTGAAGTGATCCGCTGGCATCGTGGTGAATTGCGGAAAAGTCCAACAAGCGACGATTGGTGATAACTCTCATGGGTGAATATTATTGCAAAATGCAATTTTCGTCAAATAACCAAATAACTATGACAAGTTTGAATCCATACGACCGGGGAATGCCTCAAACACACGGCAGTAGTCGCACGGATCAATCAAGATGATTTTGTCGAAGGTGTGCTGAATATTTGGCATCACTTCGGCGCAAAACACTTCGCGATCCCCCAAGTCCATGCTGTAGTCAATGTGGTCTGTAAGAACAAGCCACCACTCTGAATACTTATCTCGGTGCGGTGCGATCTTCCGTTCCTTCACCGAAAGACAAAGGCGAAGATTCTTTTCGACCTCACCCATGACCCACCCGCCCGAATCATCGTCGCTACTAGCACCAAGAAGAAAAAAACTTCCGAGATCTTTCTCTGCACGAAGTAGATCAATCTCGAAATTTTTAGCGATCTTGATAGTTGTAGCTGTTCTAGGAGTATTACGCATGAAAGATAGAAGAGCCAGTTTAATATCGGCATCAAGCGACTTCCTCGGACCAACTGGGCGTCGGAAGTCTATGCAGACGAACCAACTCTCACCGTTTATAGATGAACCCAACGTAGGCAGAACTTTCTGCAAACGCTGCCACAATGGAATAGACAACTCTTCGAGCCCTTCCGTAGAACCATCAAGTCGTTCGTAATTCTGATTAAGACGACGCACTTCGACACCAATGCTGCCGCCCAATGAAAAGTCCGGCGGAATATTACCGTCTGGTTCAAAAACCACAGCACCTCGATTGAGAGCCAAGAGATATTTCTCAACGAGTTGCTCTGATTCATCCATAGAAGCTCAACATTCGTTTAGACAGACTTGTCGTCCAGTACTACTCAATAGCAAACCTTACTTGTACTTGCGGAACTGCCCGACCACGACACCGAAGATTTCCAGATCGCCCTTGGGGCGGATCACCGGATAGGCTGGATTAGCGGGGATCAGCACGAATTTGCCTTTTTCGTTGCCGAGAGTTTTGAGGGTGAATTCATTGTCCACGATGGCGATGACCATGTCTCCGGCGCGGGCGGGGCCGCGCTTTTCAACCACCACGGTATCGCCGGGCATGATGCCCGCGTCGATCATGGAATCGCCTTTGACGTTGACCAAAACGGTGCTGGAGGGGCACTCAACCAGATACTGGTCGATGGTGATGGTGTCATAACGCGAATCGTCCGCTTGTCTGGGGGCTCCCGCTTGGACGCTGTCGAAGATGGGGCGTTCGAAGAAACGCTTTCCCGGCTTGAGGCGCTTTTCCGGGGTGGACTCGAGAAAGCCTTGCAGCTTGAGTCTGGCGATCAAAGCGGCCACCGGCGATTTGGACTTGAGTCCCAACAGCGTCATGATGGTGGAGTACGGCGGCAACACGTTGTTGTCGGCGTAGTAGTCTTGAAGCTTGGCGAGATAGGTTGCGTCGTTGCTCATGGATCGGTAAGATATAGAACGAACGTTCGACTGTCAACATCAAATCATCCGAACAAACTCGAAAAATCCATTAGACTCAAGAAACCCTGTAGGAGCGCGCTCTGCGCGCGATTATTACCGTTTCGCGAGCCTGACTCGCTCATACAGTGGCAAAGTTTAGAATGGATTTACTGGCATAAAGATACTTAAAAACGAATTTAAAACATGGCAAACAATAAATACGACGAATCCAGTTTCAAAGTTCTGCGCGGTCTCGAACCGGTACGCCAACGGCCGGGGATGTATACCAACCTCGAATCTCCCAATCACCTGATCGCCGAAGTCGTGGACAACGCCTGCGACGAAGCGTTGGCCAATTACGCCAAAAACATCAGCGTGATCGCCCATGCCGACGGCTCGGTGTCGGTGCAAGACGACGGACGCGGCATCCCGGTCGGCGTACACGCGGAAGAAGGTGTGTCGGTGGTCGAGGTGGCGTACACGGTGCTGCACTCCGGCGGCAAGTTCGACAAAGATTCCGGCGGCGCATACAAATTTGCGGGCGGTTTGCACGGTGTCGGCGTGGCGGTAACCAACGCGCTTTCCACCAAAGTTGAAGTAACCGTATTCCGCGATGGCGGCGAGCATTTCATCCGCTTCATCAATGGCGCTGCCGCAGCCCCCTTGGCGCGTGTCGGTGATTGCCCGAAGAAGCGCACAGGCACGATGGTGCGCGCGTGGCCTGACCCTAAATACTTCGACGTCCCCAATGTCATCCTGCCGCAACTGGAGCGCGCTTTGCGTTCCAAAGCGGTATTGCTGCCCGGCGTCAACGTCACCTTGTTCACCGAAAAAACCGGCGAAACACGTGCATGGTCATACCCCGATGGCCTGCGCGGCTACCTGAATGAAGCGATGGCAGAGCAGGAAATGGCAGTGCCGATTTTCGCCATGGAAAAATTCATCCCCAAAGGCGGCGACAGCGGTTATGCGGAAGGCGAAGGCGCAGCTTGGGCTATCGTGTGGTCTACCGAGGGCGCCATCGTGCGCGAATCCTACGTCAACCTGATCCCCACCTGGTCGGGCGGCACACATGATTCCGGCCTGCGCGACGGCGTGTTCAATGCGGTGAAAAGTTTCGCCGAGTTGCACGGTCTGTTACCCAAGGGCGTGAAGCTGGTGCCGGAAGATGTGTTCTCGCGCGCCAGTTTTGTGTTGTCGGCCAAAGTGCTCGACCCGCAGTTCCAAGGGCAGACCAAAGACAAACTCGTGTCGCGCGATGCGCTGCGGCTGGTTTCGCTGATGGTGAAAGACCCGCTCGATCTGTGGCTGAATGAGCATATCGACTTCGGCAAACGCATCACCGAACTCGCCATCCAGCAGGCGCAAAGCCGTTTGCGTTCGGCGCAAAAAGTGGAAAAGAAAAAAGGCTCCTCGGTCGCGGTG